>CAYZVO010000151.1:0-7312 GCA_964481655.1 uncultured Enterobacterales bacterium
CCCCCCCGCCGCGGCCCGGGGGGGGGGGGGCGCGGGCGGGCCGCCGCCGCCCGCCCCCCCCGGGCCGGGGGGGGGGGGCCGCGCGGGGCGGCTGGATGGTCGCGTCCACCAGGCTGGGGCGCTCGACATCGAGCCCGGGCTCGGTGCTCACGGCGTCGGGCCCCGGGGCGGGCGGGACGGGCTCTTCGATGCCCAGGGACTTGCCCGTGCCCGCGATGGCGGGGTGATCCCGGCGGTGGCGGTAGACGCCCGCCAGGGCCGCGCCCATGGCCACGCACTCGTCCGGGTTGAGCTCGGCGTTGGGTCGGATGCCCGAGCGGCGGGCCAGCTCGTCGTGGATCATCGGCATCCGGGTGGCGCCGCCCACCAGCACCACGTCGTCGAGGTCCGACCAGCGCATCTTGGCCTTGTCGAGCACGATCTCGCAGGTGTCCGTGCACTGCTCGACCAGGTCGCGGCACATCTCGTTGAACTCGGCCGAGGTGATGGGCACGGCCATGCGCCGCCCGCGGTAGTTCACCGGGATCACCGCCCGGGGCTGGGTGGTCAACGCGAGCTTGGCCGACAGGCACCGCTCGTACAGCTCCTGGTAGGGCTGGGGATCGTCCCGGGGGTCCACCCCGAAGCGGGAGACGAACTGCTCGGCGACGTGGGACACCAGGCGGTCGTCCCAGTCCTTGCCGCCCAGCTCGGCGTTGCCGTCGGTGGCCACGGCGCGCAGGGTGGCGCCGTCGATGTGCATGATGGTGACGTCGAAGGTGCCGCCGCCCAGGTCGAAGACCATGAACGAGTGGGTGGTGCCTATGCGGTCCAGGCCGTAGGCGATGGCCGCGGCGGTGGGCTCGTTGATGATGGACAGCACGTTGAGGCCCGCCACGGCGCCGGCCTCGGCGGTGGCGGCGCGCTGGGCCGCGTTGAAGTAGGCCGGGACCGTGACCACCGCGTCGGTGACCGGGCGCCCGAAGAACTCCTCGGCGTCGTTGCGCAGGCGCCGCAGCACGATGGCGGAGAGCTCCTGCGGGGTGTAGCCCTGGCCGAAGTACTCGAGGGTGAAGTCCTCTTCGCCTATGGAACGCTTCACGAAGCGGGCCACGTTGGACGGGTCGGCCACCACCATCTTCACGGCCTCGCCGCCGACGACGAACGCGTCGTTGTCGTAGAAGTAGACCACCGACGGCACGGTGGCCTCGCCGTCGGCGCTGACGATGATCTGCGGCTTGCCGAACCGATCCACGTAGGCCATGGCCGAGTAGGTCGTGCCGAGGTCGATCCCGAGGACGATGTCGAAGTCAGTCATGGTGCTCTCACGACCTCGCCTTGCTGCCCGCGTCGCCCGCCTTCAGCCGCGCGATGACCACCTCTTCGGGCCGCAGCACGCGGTCGGCGCGCATGAAGCCGCGCTTGAGGACCTGCTCCACCGTCTGGTCCCGCTCGGCGTCCTCGGTGGGGACCACCTGGACCGCGCGGTGCAGGTGGCCGTCGAAGACGTCCTTCTGCTCCACCGGGACGATGTCGCGGCGGTACAGCAGCTCGAGGAACTCGTCCAGCAGGTACTGGAAGCTGTCCGCGATGACCTCCTGGGAGGCCTCTTCCTGGACCAGGCTCTTCTGGAACCAGGACAGGCTGTCGTAGAACAACAGCAGGTCGAGCAGCAGCGGCTTCTCGGCCTCGAAGACGAAGTTTTCCTTGTACTGGGCGAGCTCCTCGTAGAGCTGGTCGAAGGCCTTCTTCTGGACCGACTCTTCCTTCTTGCGCCGCTCGAGCAGCTTGCGGATGCTCACCAGCGCGCTGGCGAGCTCCTCGCGGGTGACCACGTTGCTGCGTTCCTTGCCCTGTTCGCTGTTCGCCATGTCCTGCTCCTAGGGCTTGGCCAGCTCGGTGGCGAGGTTGATGAAGGTGTCCTCGAGGGCGATGGACTCGTCGCAGAAGTGGAAGTCCGAGGGGCTCGAGGCCAGGCTACGCAGGAAGCTCTGACGCACCTCGCGGCCCACGCCGATGCTGACGATGCGGCCGCCGGAGTTCCGGATGCGGTGGGCCTCGGTGATGGTGTCGTGGGGGTTGTCCGGGTGGCCGTCGGTGAGGACCACGAAGACCCGCTGGATGCCCGCCTTGGGGCGCACGAGCCGTCGCGCGGCGTGCAGGGCGCCCGACAGCGGGGTGGAGCCGATGGGGGTGAGGTGCTCGAGGGCCTCGCGCAGGCGATCGGGATCCGCGGTGGGCGGGGTGAGCACGCCACCGGGGAAGGCGATGATGGCCACCTGGCGCCCGGGGCGGAGGGTGCGCTCCACGAAGGACAGCGCCGCCCGGCGCGCGTCCTCGATCTTCTGGCCGTACATGGACCCGGAGCAGTCGATCAGCAGCGTGATGTGCATCGGGATGCGGTTGTGGGCCAGGTCCTCGAGGGTCAGCAGCCCGGCGGAGAGGCGGTGCGCCAGGGCCTGGCCGGTGTTGAGGTCCATCGCCTCGACCTCGACGATGCCGTTGACGTTGTAGCGGAAGGTGACGCTCAGGCGTGTGGCCCCCATCGGGCGCGGCGGGATGCCGTAGAACTCGAAGTGCCCCAGGACGTTGCACTCCATGGGATCGGGGTTCTCGCCCTGGACCAGCCACAGGTCCATGGTGGTCTGGTTGTCGTAGGTGGTGACGTAGTCGTCGCGGGTCTGCTCGCAGGGGATGCGGCTGTTGCGGCCGATGATGCGGCTGTTGTGCAGCTTGCCGTTGCGGAAGACCACCATGCCCAGGGAGTGGCTGGTGACGTCGTGGGTGCGGATGTCCACCGGGGGCGCGTCGCCGGTGAGGCGGGCCGCCTCGAGGGCCGCGGTCAGCGCGGCGCCCATGGAGACGCACTCGTCGGGGTTGATGTCCGTGGCGGGGGCCTTGCGGAACAGGCGCTCCACCATGCGCCGCACCATGGGCATGCGGGTCGAGCCACCGGCGAGCAGCACGGTGTCGATGTCGTCGGTGTGCATCTTGGCGTCGTCGAGCACGTCGCGGGTGAGCATCTCGCAGCGGCGCAGCAGGCCGACGGTGAGATCTTCGAACTGCTCGCGGGTGACGGCGGCGCGCAGGATCTTGCCCTGGAAGTCGTAGAAGATGTGGACCTTGGGGCGCCGGGAGAGGCTGATCTTGGCGCTGACGCACTTCTGCCGCAGGTCGTGGTAGGCGGCGATGTCATCCAGCGGATCGAGGCCGTGGCGCTCCTTGAACTGCTTGGCCACCCACTCGATGAGCAGGTCGTCCCAGTCCTTGCCGCCCAGCTGGTGGTCGCCGTTGGTGGCGATGACGGACAGGTCGCGGCCGCGGATGTCCACGATGGAGACGTCGAAGGTGCCGCCGCCGAGGTCGAAGACCAGGACCTTGCGGTCCTTGCCCATGTTGGACAGGCCGTAGGCGAAGGCGGCGGAGGTGGGCTCGTTGACCAGCTTGAGCACCCGCAGGCCGGCCATCTCACCGGCCATCATGGTGGCGCGGCGCTGCTTGTCGCCGAAGTAGGCCGGCACGGTGATGACGGCCTGTTCCACGGGGTGGCCGAGGCGCAGCTCGGCGTCGTGCTTGAGCTTGGCGAGGATGAAGCTCGACAGCCGCTCGGGGTTGAAGGCCTCTTCGCGGTAGTGGAAGGCGTAGTCGTCGTCGCCCATGTGACGCTTGACGAACTCGACCACCTGCTCGGGGTAGACCACCGCGCTCTGCTTGGCGTAATTCCCGACGATGACGTCGTCCTTGTCGAAGAGGATCACCGACGGCGTGAGCCGGTCGCCCTCCGCGTTGGGGAGCACCTCCGGCACGCCGTGCCGGTTCACGTGCGCGACGGCGCAGAAGGTGGTGCCCAGGTCGATTCCGACGGCCTTGGTCGTCATTGTGGTGCTGCCTCCGGGGGTGCTCTACGGGTGCGCTCAGGGGCGTTGGATGGCCGGACCTGTCGCGAGATCAGCTACTATACCTGCTCCCGCGATTCTAACACTTCACCCCCGGTGACTCCGAGCGGAGGTGTTCATGGAGCTCGTCCTCGCGAGCGGCAGCGTGTGGCGCAAGGGCCTGCTCGAAGCGGCGGGCATCCCGTGCCTGGCCGTCGCCCCGGATGTCGATGAAGACGCCATCATCGCCGACACGCCGGCTGCGGTGGCGAGGGCTCGGGCGCTGGCCAAGGCCCGCGCTGTGCTGCCCGTCGCGGCCCCCGGGAGCCTGGTGCTGGGGGCCGATCAGGTGGTTCATCTCGACGGCGGGATCCTGGGCAAGCCGGTGGACGGTGGCGCGCACCTCGACATGCTCCGCCGGCTGCGGGGGCGCACCCACGAGCTCATCACCGCTGTCGCCCTGCTGCGGCGCAGCTCCGGTGGGGCGGTCGAGCGGATCTTCGACGTGCGCACCACCCTCAGGATGCGGTCCGATCTGGGGGACGATGAGCTGGCCGCCTACGTGGCGACCGGCGAGGCCAGCGGCTGCGGCGGGGGCTACATGATCGAGTCCCTCGGAGCCCAGCTCTTCGCCGAGGTGCAGGGTGACTGGAACAACGTGGTCGGCCTCCCGCTCTTCCCCCTCATCAGCGAGCTGAGGGCGCTGGGCTGGCGCCCCCGCTTCCCGCCCGCGGCTGCCCCCGGCGTCGGGGCGGGCTAGGACATCCCATGAGCGAAGAGACCCACCCCGCCCAGGAGCTGGCCGAGCTGGTCGCCGACCTGCGCCAGCTGACGCGAGCCTTGCACGGCGCCGGCGTCCGGCAGGTGGACTGGAGCGACCGGGACCCCGCGTGGCCTGCGCCCCCTCCCACCGAGCCCGAGGCCAGCTCGGCGCCAGAGCCGCGGCCCCCCCAGCCCGCGGCCCCCCGGGAGCCCCCGCCTCCGGCCAAGCCCTCGCTCTTCCCCCAGGAACAGCCCCGGCCCCGGGCGCTGCCGCCGCGTCCCGAGACCCCGGCGGGGCCCGACCTGTGGTCCGGCTACGGCGCCCGCAGCGCGCCGAAGCAGACCACGGCGACCGTGCGGGAGGAGCTCGGGGAGTGCACCCGCTGCCCCCTCCACCAGGGGCGCGACAACATCGTCTTCGGGGTCGGCGACCCGGGCGCGCGCCTGGTGGTGGTGGGCGAAGCCCCTGGCTTCCACGAGGACAAGCAGGGTGAGCCCTTCGTGGGCCCCGCCGGCCAGATGCTCGACCGGATGCTGGTCAACGTCCTCGGGCTGCAGCGGGCCGAGGCCTACATCATGAACGTGCTCAAGTGCCGTCCCCCGGACAACCGGGACCCGGAACCCCCCGAGGTGGCGGCCTGCCGTCCGTTCTTCGACGCTCAGCTCAACGTCATCCGTCCCACCGCCATCCTGGCCCTGGGGCGCTACGCGACCCAGTCCCTGCTGGACAGTTCCCGCGGCATCAAGGCCCTGCGGGGCCGCTGGGGCGACTACCGGGGCATCCCCGTGATGCCCACCTTCCACCCGGCCTACCTGCTGCGTCAGCCCCAGGACAAACGGCTCACGCTCCAGGACCTGATGGCCCTGAAGCGCAGGTTGGACGGGTAGCTGTCAGCTGACGGCTCGCTCAGTCGTTCAGCTTGAGCCCGCCCAGCAGGTCGGCGAAGGTGCCCAGGCTCTTGCTCTGCTTGGCCTGGCGCTTCATCTCCTTGCGGGCCTCGGCGGCGCCGTCGTCGGAGTCGGAGGTCTGGGAGACCCGCAGCTGGCGGCGCTGGCGATCGAGCTCGACGATCCGGGCCTTCATGCGCTTGCCGCGGCGGATGCTCTGCTGCAGCAGCACGCCCGGGGGCAGGGAGACCTCGCGGCCGGGGAGCCAGGCCTTGATGGACTCGTCCACCAGCAGCTCGACGCCGTTGCGCTCGACGCGCTTGACCACGCCCTCGACCTCTTCGCCGACGGGGTACTTGTCGGCCAGCACCTGGAGCGGATCCGGGGTGAGGTGGCGGATGCCGAGGTCCATGCGCCGGCGCTTGTTGTCGATCTCGAGCACCTTGACCTGGACGGTCTGGCCGAGCTCCAGCACCTGGGAGGGGTGCGCGATGCGATCCCAGGAGATGTTGCCGATGCGGCACAGGCCGGTGAGGCCGGGGGCGAGCTGCACGAAGGCGCCGTAGTCCTCGAGCCGCACGATCTTGCCCTCGTACACGCCCTCGACCACGAAGTCCTGGCCCACGGAGCGCCAAGGGCTGGTCTCGGGCAGGCGCATGGTGAGGGCGACGCGCTTGCGCTTGGGGTCCACCTCGAGGACCTTGACCTTGACCGGATCCCAGCGCTTGAGGACGTCTTCGGGCTTGTCGTCGCCGCCGCCCCAGGACATCTCGCTCTTGTGGATGAGGCCTTCCACGCCGCCGAGATCGACGAACGCGCCGTACTCACGGACGGAGGTGACCACGCCCTCGAGCACCTGGCCGCGCTTGGCGGTGGCCCAGAAGCGCTCGGAGGCTTCGGCCGCGGCGGCGTCCTGCAGCGCGCGACGGGAGAGCACGACCTCGCGGTCGCGGACTTCGGTGACCTGGAACTCGAAGGTCTGCTCCACGAAGCGGTCCAGATCCCGGCCGGGGTAGCGGTCGATCTGGGAGACGGGGCAGAAGCCCCGCGCCCCGGACAGGCGCACGATGTAGCCGCCGGCGTTGCGGGACTCGACGCGGCCCTCCACGGGGATGCCCGCGGCCATGGCGGCCTCGAGGGCCTCGAGCCCGCCGCCCTTGACCTGGCGGGACAGCTGGATGCCGGACTCGCGGAGGTGGAGGATGCGGGCGGTGATGGTGGCGCCGACCTTCGCCTCGTCCTCGGACAGCTCGGACAGGGCGATGCGGGCCTCGGACTTGGCGCCCAGATCGACGAAGGCGTTCTCGTTGTCCACGCGCACGACCTGGCCGCTGACCTCCTGGCCCTGCTCGAAGCCCGTGGTCACGGCGGTGGCCTCGGCCATGGCGGCCTCGAAGTCCGCGGCGTCCATGCTCACGATCTCCTCGTGGCCTTCGGGGGTGATGGCCTCGCGGAGGGGCTCGGCGCCCTGCTCGGCCTGCGCGACCGGCTCAGCCGGGGCGGCCGGGGTCGATTCGGCGGCGCTGGGGAGGCCGGCTTCGGCGGCGGTGCCGGTGGGGGCCTCGGCCGGTTGATCCTTGCGACGGACGGTCTTGCTGGGCGTGCTCATGACGGTGGCACCTGGGTGCTGGGCCTGGGCCCGGGGGGGCCCGCTCCATATCGGGGCCCACCAGCGGGTTCAAGCCTCCGCGGACAACCAATGAAGAATCCCGATCATGCCCGGCTGGACCCCCCCCCCGGGCCGCGCCAACCGCCGCCGCGCAGGGCACCCGCCCCCCCCCCCCCCCAGCCCCCCGCCCCCCCCCGCC
>CAYZVO010000151.1:7322-15875 GCA_964481655.1 uncultured Enterobacterales bacterium
ATACCCGCCGGGGCGTTGCCCACCCCCCCCCCCGCCGCCGTGCCCCCCTACCATTTCGAGCCCCCGCCGGAGCTCGTGGCCCAGGAACCGACGATCCGCAGGGAAGAAAGCCGACTGCTCGTGGTCGGTCACGACACCCTCGACGATCGGGGCTTCGCGGAGCTGGATCGCCTGCTCGAGCCCGAGGACCTGTTGGTCGTCAATGACACCCGGGTGATGCCCGCGCGCTGCTGGGTCCACCGCGCGAGCGGGGGCCGCGTGGAGCTGCTCTTCCTCGAGCCCGGGCCCGGCCCGGTCGAGGTGATGCTGCGGCCCGGCCGTCGCCTGAAGCCCGGCGAGGTCCTCAGCGGAGCCGGCGGCGAGCGGGTCGAGCTGCTCGCCCGCCGGGACGACGGCAGCTGGCAGGTGTGCACCACACCCGAGCCCATGGAGCTCATGGAGCGCCTGGGGCGCATGCCCCTGCCGCCCTACATCAAGCGGGACGCCGCCGCGCGGGATCGCGAGCGGTACCAGACCGTCTACGCCTTCCCTCCGGGCTCGGCCGCGGCCCCCACCGCGGGGCTGCACTTCGGCCCCGACCTGCTCGAGCGCCTCGACGCCCGGGGCGTTCGGCGGGCGTCGGTCACCCTGCACGTGGGCCCTGGCACCTTCCGTCCCCTCCGCCAGGACGATCTCGACCGCGGCGAGCTGCACCCCGAGCGCTGGACCGTCCCCCAGGCCACCGTGGACGCCATCGAGCGCGCCCGGAGCCGGGGCGGCCGCGTCGTGGCCGTCGGGACCACCTCGGTGCGGGCCCTCGAGGCCGCCACCCCGCCCGGAGCCAGCCTGCCGCGGGCCGGCTCGGGGACCACCCGCCTCTTCCTGCGCGAAGGCGACCGCCTGAGGGTCCCCGACGCGCTCATCACCAACTTCCACCTGCCGGGCAGCAGCCTGATCCTGCTGGTGGCCGCCGTGCTCGGGCGCGAGCGGCTGCTCGAGGTCTACGGCCACGCCATCGCCCGGCGCTATCGGTTCTACTCCTATGGCGACGCGATGCTCGTCCTTCCAGCTCCAGGCCAGCGCCGGTAGCGCCCGCAGCGGCGTCCTGAGCTTGCCCCACGGCGAGGTGCCCACACCTTGCTTCATGCCCGTGGGCACGGCCGGCACCGTCAAGGGCCTGAGCCCCGCGGAGATCCGCGGCACCGGCGCCAGCATGGTGCTCTCCAACACCTACCACCTGTGGGTGCGCCCGGGTCACGAGCTGGTGCGCGAGCTCGGCGGGCTGCACCGCTTCATGGGCTGGGACGGCCCCATCCTCACCGACTCCGGCGGCTACCAGGTCTTCTCCCTGAAGGAGTTCACCAAGGTCAGCGAGCAGGGCGTGAAGTTCCGCTCCCCCATGGACGGCCAGTGGCGGATGCTCACCCCCGAGAAGGCGGTGGAGATCCAGGAGGCCCTGGGCGTCGACGTGGCCATGGCCTTCGACGAGTGCATCGAGGTGCCCGCCACCCCCGAGCGCGTGCGCGCCAGCACCGAGCGCACCACCCGCTGGCTCGAGCGCTGCCTGGCGGCCCGCACCCAGCCCGAGCGCACCGCCCTGTTCGGCATCGTGCAGGGTGGGCTCTACGCCGATCAGCGCGTCGCCCACGCCCGCCGGCTCGCGGACATGGACCTCGACGGCTACGCGGTGGGGGGTCTGAGTGTGGGCGAGACCCAGCCCGAGATGCTCGCCATGCTCGAGGCCGCCGTGCCCGAGCTGCCATCCGACCGCGTCCGCTACCTGATGGGCGTCGGATATCCCCTGGACATTCTCGAAGCGGTGCTTAGAGGTATCGACCTCTTCGACTGTGTGCTTCCGACCCGGAGTGGGCGCTTTGGCCAGGCCTTCACCGCCGCCGGACGGCTCACCATTCGACACGCCCGCTACAGGGATGACAACAGGCCCCTCGACCCGCGCTGCAAGTGTTATACGTGCCGCTGCTTCAGCCGGGCGTACCTCCGGCACCTCTTCTTAGGGAAGGAAATTCTCGGCCCCAGGCTGGTCACCCTGCACAACCTGAGCTTCTACCAGGAGTTCATGGCCAGGCTGAGAGCCGCGGTTCGAGAAGGCATTTCCTCCCTCGAGGCACTTCGGCCCCTGGCTGAGGCCGCCTCTGTCAACATCCCCGCGCGGGACCCCCAGCGCCCCCGGGAGGTCACATGACCCCTGCCATTCCCAACGACGTCCTGATCCTGCTCGACGCACCCGCCGGTGCTGTGGGCGGGGGGATGGGCTCCACGCTCTTCATGGTCGTCATGATCGTGGGCATCTTCTACTTCCTCATCTTCCGCCCCCAGCAGAAGCAGGCCAAGGAACACCAGGCGCTGCTCGCCGGCCTCAAGAAGGACGACCGCGTCGTCACCGGGGCCGGCTTCCACGGCAAGATCTGGGCCGTCAAGGACGACACCGTCATCCTCGAGCTCGCCCGTGACGTCCGCGTGGAGATCGACAAGAGCTCCATCCGTCGCAAGGTCACCGACAGCGACGCCACCCCCATCAAGCAGAAGTAAGGGAGGCGCGCCATGACCGGTACCTGGTGGGCAAAGCTGATCGCCATCCTCACGACCGTGCTGCTGTCGCTCTACGTGCTGCTGCCGAACTTCCTCGCCCAGGACAAGTTCGATCAGCTCAGCGAGCAGGCCGACGCGGTCCACACGACCGTCGCAGAGGACGACGTCGCGCAGGACGTCTCCTGGATCGACGGTCTCCTTCCCGACACCGAGTTCAACCTCGGCATCGACCTCGCCGGCGGCATCGACCTGACCCTGGTGGTCGAGGTCGAAGAAGCCGTGCTGTCGTCGGTGCACCGCGACACCCGGCCCCTCAAGGAGGCGCTGCAGCGCGAGGGCATCTCTGTCGAAGAGGTCCGGCGCATGCGCGGCCAGGCCGCCCTGCTGGTGCGGCTGACCGAGGGTGAGAACCTCGCGGATCTCCGCTTCTTCATGCAGCAGCGCTACAACGGCTACTCCTACGAGGGGACCCAGGACCGCGACAGCATGGAGTACCACGTCTTCCTGCTCACCGACGAGTCGGCGGACTACATCCGCAAGCGCGCGGTGGAGCAGGCCCTCGAGACCCTCCGCGAGCGCGTCAACGAGACGGGCGTCAAGGAGCCCACCATCATGCAGAAGGGCGGCAACCGCATCACGGTGCAGCTGCCCGGCATGGACAACATCCAGGAAGCGGTGGCCGCCATCGGCACCACCGCGGTCCTCGAGTTCATGATGGTCGACGAGGACGTCCCCGTGGACACCGTCGAGAAGGTCCTGCTCGAGGCCGAGCGGCAGCTCGATCCGGCCAACTACAACGACGACCGGGCCCTGTCCGACTGGCTCGTCCGCACCGGCCGCATCCCCGACGGCGACCGCCTGCTCTGGCGCTACGACAAGGACGTCGAGGGCAAGGAGATGCGCGTCAACGCGCTGGTGGTCAAGGACCAGATCGTCCTGACCGGCGACGACATCAACGACGCCCACGTCTCCATGAACCAGTACAACGAGCCCTACGTCTCCCTGGCCTTCAAGCCCCGCGGCGCCCGGATCTTCTCCGAGGTCACCGGCCAGAACGTCGGCAAGCGCTTCGCCATCGTGCTCGACTCCAAGATGCGCTCGGCCCCGGTCATCCGCGAGAAGATCGCGGGCGGCATGGCCAGCATCGAGATGGGCGGCGGCGGCTACCAGGAGCAGCTGGCGGACGCCTCGGTGCTCTCCCTGGTGCTGCGCACCGGCGCCCTGCCGGCCCCGGTCACCATCGCCGAGGTCCGCGTCGTCGGCGCGACCCTCGGCGCGGACGCCATCAGCTCGGGCGTGAACGCCACCTTCCTCGGTGGCTTCCTCGTCCTGGCCTTCATGATCTTCTACTACCGCGGCATCGGCGTGGTGGCGGACATCGCGCTGGCGCTGAACGTCATCTTCATCCTGGCGCTGCTCGCGGCCTTCGGGGCCACCCTGACCCTCCCAGGCATCGCCGGCATCGCCCTGACCATCGGCATGGCGGTCGACGCCAACATCATCATCTTCGAGCGCATACGCGAGGAGCTGAGGCTGGGCAAGACCGCCCGTGCCGCGGTGGATGCGGGCTTCGACAAGGCGGTCAGCGCCGTGCTCGACGCCAACATCACCACCTTCATCGCGGGTGTGGTGCTCTTCTCCTACGGCACCGGGCCCATCAAGGGCTTCGCGGTGACCCTGATGATCGGCATCGCCACCACGCTCTTCTCGGCCATCTTCGTGTCCCGCACGATGCTGGACCTGCTCACCCGCAAGGCCGCCACGCGGCTGGCGTTCTAGGAGGCGGGCCATGCAGTTCATTCCAGACAATGTGAACATCGACTTCGTCGGCAAGCGCAAGTACGCCGCGATGGTCTCCGCCGTGCTCGTGACCCTCTCGGTCGTGCTGTTCATGGTGATGGGCCCCAACTGGGGCATCGACTTCACCGGCGGCGCCGAGATCCGGCTCAAGTTCACCGAAGAGCAGGTGGAGATCGGCGATGTCCGTGACGCCATCGTAGCCGTCGGCCTCCCCGGCGACTCCGTGCAGTCCATCGGTGGCCCCGAGGACTCCGAGTACTCCATCCGCGTCCAGGACGCGGCCTTCGGCTCCGACGAGGTCCGCGAGCAGGTCAAGCAGCAGCTCGCCGCCACCTTCGGCGACGACTGGATCGCCGAGGAGCGCTTCGAGGCCGAGGTCGGCGCGAGCATGACCCTGCAGTACGCGGGCGACTCGGTGCCGATGGAGCAGATCGAGGCCGCCATCACCGGCCTCCAGGGCGTCCAGCTGCGCGAGGCGCCGGACGACAACACCTTCTACGTCAAGCTGCCGGGCCTGTCCCAGCAGGTGCAGGACGCGCTGCAGGTGCAGCTGGCCGACCACCCCTTCGACGTGCTGCAGGTGGACAGCGTCGGTCCCAAGGTCGGTGGCGACCTGCGCCGCCAGGGCTTCATCTCGATCTTCGCCACCCTGGCGCTGGTCCTGGTCTACGTGGCCTTCCGCTTCGACCTGACCTTCGCCCCTGGCGCGGTCCTGGCCCTGTTCCACGACGTCACCATCGTCATCGGCATCTTCGTGCTCATCCAGCGCGAGGTGAACATCTCCATCATCGGCGCCTTGCTGACCATCGTCGGCTACTCGTTGAACGACACCATCGTCATCTATGACCGCATCCGCGAGAACATGGAGCGGTACCGGCGCAAGGACATGGAAGGCCTGATCAACGCCTCGGTCAACGAGACCTTGAACCGGACCATCAACACCTCGCTGACCACCCTGGCGGCGATGCTGGTGTTCCTCTTCATGGGTGGCCCGGTCATCGAGACCTTCGCCCTCGCCATCGCGCTGGGTGTCGTGGTCGGTACCTACTCCACCGTCTACGTGGCCTCGCCGATGATCCTCATCATGCAGGACGTCAAGCCCTACCTGGTGCGGATGATGACCCTGTCGCAGCGCAGCTCGCCCGAGGCCGCTGCGGGCGTCGAGCAGGGCGAAGGCAAGAGCCGCGGTGGGCGGCTTCGCGAGAAGCCCGCCAAGCCTGAGACCGAGCGCGATCTGTTCCGCAACGTCGATGGCTAGATGCCGCTGCTGCACGGAGTTTGCAGATTGACATCGCGACCCTTGACGCCGCCGACGCGGCGGCGTTATCAGGGGAGCCCCTGGAGGCACGTAGCTCAGTGGGAGAGCACCGTCCTGACACGGCGGGGGTCGGCAGTTCAATCCTGCCCGTGCCTACCATCTCTTTCCAGGTCTTCTCATTCCGCTCCACCATTTTGGTGGGTCATTCGGGAGACCCGATAGCGTCCTGGTCACCATTGGGGGTGTTCGAGGGCGCAGTTTCACAGCACGAGCCGTTTCGGAGAGGCCTTGAGGCGACGCCGGAGATACTTCGACAAGCCACCAGAGCGCGACGAACTTAGAGTCAACGAGCGCATCCGTGTTCCCCGCGTCCTCGTCATCGACGAGGTAGGCAACAAGCTGGGAGAGTTCCTGACAAAGGACGCTCTCGAGCTCGCGAGGGAGCGCGGCTTCGACCTCATCGAGGTCGCTCCAAACGCACGTCCGCCGGTCTGTAAGCTCGGCGACTACGGGCGGCTCAAGTACGAAAAGAAAAAGAAGGAGGCAGCCGCAAGGCGCAAGCAGGTGACGGTCACCGTCAAGGAGGTCAAGCTCCGACCCAAGACCGACGATCACGACTTCGAGTTCAAGGTGAAGCACGCTCGCCGTTTTCTCGAAGAAGGGAACAAGGTCAAGGTCACCATCCGCTTCCGCGGACGTGAGCTCGCCCACCGCGACATCGGTGTGCTCCAGTGCAACAGGGTCTACGACGCCTGCCAGGATCTCGGCACGGTGGAACAGCCCGCTCGCATGGAAGGCCGCCAGATGCACATGATCATCGCCCCCAATCGCCGCGGCTAGACCTTTAGGGAAGGACCCATGGCCGGTAAGACCAAGATGAAGACCCGCCGCGCTGCTGCCAAGCGCTTCTCTGTCACCGGGAGTGGCAAGATCAAGTTCAAGCGCAGCAAGATGCGCCATATTCTGGCCAAGAAGCGCCAGAAGATGAAGCGCCGCCTGCGCAAGGGCTCCACCCTCTGCGACGCCGACGTCAAGCTCGTCCGTCGCTGCATCCCCTACAAGTAGTCGTCCTGGGCTCACCGCCCGCTTCGACACCAACCATCCGTTCACCGCTACCACCCCTCGTGAAGAGGGCCTGGGAACCGGTCACAAAGGAGACGGACCATGGCTCGCGTCAAGAGAGCACAGATTCGCAAGACCCGTAAGAAGGCCATCGCCAAGGCCTCCAAGGGCTTCACCGGCGGTCGCGGCCGCTACCGCCAGGCCAAGCAGGGCATCATCAAGGCCGAGTCGTACGCGTACGTCGGCCGCAAGCAGCGCAAGCGCCAGTTCCGGGCCCTCTGGATCCAGCGCATCTCCGCCGCCCTGATGCCCACCGACCTCAACTACAGCCGCTTCATGCATGGCCTCAAGCTGGCCGGCATCGAGCTGGACCGCAAGCAGCTCGCCGAGCTCGCCGTCAACGAGCCCGCGGCCTTCGACGTCATCGTCGATCAGGCCCGCGGCGCCCTCGCCTAGACGGCGCCCGATGCGCCTCCGCCGCGCGCTGCTGACGCCTGCAGGCCTCTTCCTGGTCTGCGGGCTGCTCGCGTATGACTGCCAGGAAGAGACCGAGCCCAACTGGATTCAGTTCAACGGCGAAGCCGACGAGGTCACCATCGAGGTGGGCGCGGCCGAGCTGCTGGACGACGTCAGCTGCGAGCTCACAAGCTCGGTCACCGGCCTGGTGGTCGGCAGCGCCAGCGTCAGCCCTGGCGGCGGCCCCATCGGCACCGAGCACACCATCCTGGTCGTGGTCGAGGACGAGTGGGAGCACGACGTCGGGCGGGTCTCGGTCCGCACCGACAGCGGCGACCGGGGCACCGACGAGTACGACCTGGACCCAGACCCCGCGGATGAAGGCTACTACGGCCTCACCATCCTTTCTGTGGGCGACGAGGGCGAACAGCGCACCGACACGCTTACCTTCCGCCTCTGGTACGACAGCGAAGAAGAGACGAAGAGCGACGACACCGGCGCCTAGCGCCCGCCGCTCTCCGCAACGGAGGAACCATGGCCCATCGTCGCGCCCCCAAGCCGGCGCTGACCAAGGCCGAGATCGTGCGCTCTGTGCAAGCCCAGGTGGGCATCACGGGCGCTCAGGCCGGCGTGCTGGTCGATCATGTCTTCGAGACCATGAAGGACGCCCTGGTCGATCCAGGGCATCGAGAGGTGAAGCTCACGGGCTTCGGGACCTTCCATGTGCGGCGCAAGGCTGCCCGCATGGGGCGCAATCCGCGTACAATGGAAGATGTAGTGATCGACGAGCGCAACGTGCTCCGGTTTCGCTGCTCCCAGCTGCTGCGCAAGGCCATGAACAAGGAGTCCTGATGAGCGACGAGACCCTGCTGCCTGGCGATCTTCCCGACAAGCTCTACTTCCGCATCGGCGAGGTGGCGTCCATCGTGGGTGTCGAACCCCACGTGCTCCGCTACTGGGAGGGCGAGTTCGCCCTCAAGCCCCTGCGCTCCATGAGCGGTCAGCGCCTCTACCGCAAGCAGGACATCGCCCGCTTCCTCCGGATCCGGCATCTGCTCCATGAGAAGGGCTTCACCGTGGCAGGCGCCCGCAAGTTCCTCAAGAGCACCCCCTCGGTCGAGCCCGGCATCAGCCCGGAAGCCGTCCGCGAGGCTCTGGGCCGCATCGCCGATGTGCGCGCCAGGCTCGCCGCCCTGGAAGACGAGGCCCGCCCGCTCTGGGAGACTTGAACATCGCCCTTGACCCCTCTCACCGCCCTCATTAATAGGCGGTCCCCCGTCGCGGAAAGCTCCATCACGGCGCTGAAAGCGGCACCCTTGTCGGGGCGTAGCGCAGTCTGGTAGCGCACCTGAATGGGGTTCAGGGGGTCGCTGGTTCGAATCCAGTCGCCCCGACCATTTCAAGCCCGGTCCATTCGGACCGGGCTTGTTCGTTGTAGAGACCGGGCT
>CAYZVO010000151.1:15975-21840 GCA_964481655.1 uncultured Enterobacterales bacterium
TGTTCGTTGTAGAGACCGGGTTCAGAAGGCCGCTCGCTAAGCGCGATCCAGTCGCCCCGACCATTTCGAGCCCGGTCCATTCGGACCGGGCTTGTTCGTTGTAGAGACCGGGTTCAGAAGGCCGCTCGCTAAGCGCGATCCAGTCGCAAGCGCCCACCTGAGGCCCTTCGACAGCCCCAACGTGATCGGCGCGCGGTCAGCCCCAATTCACCAACGGCCGCACTAGCGGCAGCACTACGGCGCCCCAGCCACCCGTCAGGAGCGCCGTGTCTTACGAACGGCTCCCAGCAGGTCGCTCGCAAAGCACCATCCAGCACCCCCACGCGCGGGAACAGACGAACTGCTGCCCTACGTCCAAGACAACCGCCCCCGCCCCCGCGGGAGCAGATGAACCGCTCTCCTACGCCCGGTCCCCAGCGCTCCCGCTACCGGCGCTTGATCACCACCTCGAGCTCCCGCTCACCCGGCACGACCATGATCAGCCGGCCGCCGTACTCGTACACGCCCCACGGCAGCATCCCCTGGAAGCGGCCTGTGTCCTTCACCTCGGCGACCGCGGCTTCGATGGCGGCGCGCTGGTCGGGGGCCATGGGCATGCGAGTGGCCACGAGCGCGGCTCCTCCGCCACGGGCCTTCAAGGACACGCGTCCGTAGCTGCGGACGATCTCGTCGAGCCACTGCTGGGAGTCGGTGGAGGGCTCGAGGGCCTGGAGGCGCTCGAGGCGGGAGTAGACGGCGTCGACCTTGCCCAGGGCGCGGGCGGCCTGGGCCCCGAGGCCCAGATCTTCGGCGGTGGGCGCAACGCCGTCGGCCGCCAGGGACTCGAGGTCCAGGAAGGCCTGCTCGACACCCTTCCAGGCGTTGCGGCGGCTCAGGTGACGCATCTCGCTGGTGATCTGGTCGTGGGCGGCCTGGCCGGCGGCGTCGGCCTCGACCGGATCCTCGGTCTGCTCCGGGGCGTCGGGTGCGCTCCAGGACAGCGCGCTGGCGCGGGCCTGGGCGGTGGAGCGCGCGACCTCGTAGATCATGTCGGCGATGACGGGGGAGGGCAGGGCGGCGGTGACCAGGGGCACGGCCCCGCCGGCGCCGTGGACCGTGGGCAGCTGGGGCAGGCGCCGCTCGGTGGCGGCCAAGACCTCGCCGATCCAGGCGGCGGCCTCGTCGGCGGTGACCTGGCCGTCTCCGCTGCCGTCGGCCCAGCCCCGCAGGGCGCCGAGCATCAGCGATGAGAACGCCGGCAGCGCGGTGCCGTACAGGCTGCCCGCGAACTCGTCGGGGCCGGCCCCGGTGATCAGCACGCTGCGGCTCGACGGCGCCAGCTGGATGGGGGGCATCACCGGAAGCATCTCGCAGCCCAGCTTGTCGAGGCTGCGGTCCCGCTCGTTGACCGATGCGTCCACGAACTGGATCGCGTGCTGGTGGGAGCCGATGTCGAGCAGACCCTCGAGGGAGGACCAGGTGAACGCGCCCTGGATGAAGCCGGTGGCCTCGGGGCCCGCGTCCGGGGCGAAGAACATGATGTCCGTGCCTTCGCACGACGGAGACGCCTGCCCGATGTAGACGAACCAGAAGTTGGCGCCTTCGCCCACCTCGAGGGCGGCGTTGGTGACCGCGGCGGCCATGGCCTTGGGGCTGGCTTCCTCGCCGAGCAGCAGGTGGACGTTGCTGGCGGGCACCCCGAGCCCCTGCTGGAACCAGCGGTGCCACGCCTTGGCGGAGTCGATGGCGCCGGGCACATCGAGCATGGAGTCGTAGTCTTCCACGCCGATGATGACCGCCACGTCGCCGGGGCGGGGGATCGCGGCGGTGGCGGGCTGGTCGAAGTCCGGCCAGCCGCCGTCGGCCTGGGCCGGGGCGGCTGAGAGCAGGGCCGCGAGAGCGGGGATGACAGCGCTGGTCATGGGCCTGGTCGGAGCCTCCTGCGCCACGGGCGCGTGGGTGTCCATTCTAACGAACCCGGGGCAGCTTGTGGGCATGGGGTGGTCAGCGGCGGTCCGCCATGGGGGCCCAGCCCATCGCTTCGGGGGGCTGCGCTGCCCACAGGCCGATGCCCATCACGCTGTGGTCCAGCCCGAGCTCGCGGTGGGGGAGGACCAGCTCTCGACCCCAGCCGTGGTCGATCTCTCGCCACAGCCGACGCACGCCGGTGGTGTAGCGGTTGGCGCCGGTGATGTCGTGCAGCGCGATGACGCGGTTGGGATGGCGCCGGGCGATCTCGAAGTCCCGCTTCACGGCGTGGTAGGCGTGGTTGGCGTCGATGAACACCAGGTCGATGTGCCCGAGCTCGGCCCTCCATGCCTCGAAGGCGGCCGAGCCGGAGTCGCCCTCGAACAGCGCGCAGGCAGCCGGGAGGCGGCGCGTGAGGCCCCGCTGCGCGGCCCAGCCGTCGTCGCACACCGCCATGGGCTCGAGCTCGAAGAGCGCCGCGAGGCAGCGGGTCAGGGCCCCGGTCCACGAGCCCAGCTCGAGCCAGCTGCGCAGATCGAGGGCCTCGATGAGCTCGCACAGGGCGATGAGCTCCTCGCGGTTCTGCAGCACGCAGTCCTCGAGGGCCTCGCCGTGGGCGTCGAAGATCGCCTGGGTCTGGCGATCCCAGCACTTGACCTCCGCCAGCTCTGCGCGGAAGTCCCGTGGCGCGGGCCGGCCGACGGTCACGGGTCGATCCTCATGGCGCGGCGCACGGCCAGGTAGTCCGGGCCCCAGCGGCCGTCGGCGTCGCGGATGGTGAGGGGCTCCCGGTCCTCCCGCGCCCCGCTCCAGCCGCACTCGAACAGGGCGAGCATGGGGGGCTGGCCGTGGCGGAAGATCACCTCACGGCGCGCGAGCAGGGTCAACCCTGCGGCGGTGATGGCCTCTCGCGGGCGGGCGTCGCGGGCGGAGTGGCAGAGGCAGAACCGTCCGTCGGGCTCGAGATGGCGGGCGGCCGTCGCGCAGTAGTCGAACACATCCCCGTGGAGCTCGAGCCGGGCTGCGGCCCGCTGAGGGTGGGGCGAGGCCACCGCGCGCTGGGGTGACAGGTAGGGCGGGTTGGCCAGCACCAGGGGGAAGCGGCCGGCCTCGGCGAGGGCGCCGGCGTCGCGCAGATCGCCCAGGCGCATGTCCACCCGGGCCTCGACCCCGTTCAGCCGCGCGGTGCGCTGCGCCAGGCTCCAGCTGATCTCCTGGACCTCCAGGCTGGTGAGGGTGGCATCGGGAGCCAGCTCCTGGAGCACCATCAGGCCGATGGAGCCCACCCCCGAGCCCAGGTCCAGGACTCGCTCGGCGTCGGGCCGGCAGGCCAGGCCGGTCCAGGCGGTGAGCACGTCGTCGGTGTTGAAGCGGTGCCCCCGCGCCAGCTGCAGGATCCACCACGCACCCGTCAGGCGGTCGAGGGTCTCATCGGGGCCTGGTGTCAGGTCTGGATGCGCCATGCACCGGGGGTTAGCGCGTCGTGGCACCACGCTCCAGCGGGAGGCATCCGATGAAGGAACCCATGGGCTACTACGGCATCATCAGCGATCCGGTCATCGGCTGGGTGCCCATGGCCCGCGTGATGGTCGCTCGAGGCGTGCGATGGATCCAGCTGCGCATGAAGGCCGGCGAGCCCGCCGAGCGCCTGGCTGTGGCGCGGGCCGTGAGGGCGGTGATCACGGGCCCGAGCGTGTACATCGTGAACGATGAGCCGGAGCTGGCGAAGCTGGCGGGGGCCGATGGAGTGCACCTGGGCCAGGACGATGGTCCCGTGGCGCACGCCCGCGCCATCCTCGGGCCGCGGGCCCTCATCGGTCTGTCCACCCACAGCGTCCAGCAGGTGCGGGACGGCTGCGCGCTGTCCCCCAGCTACCTGGGGATGGGGCCGGTGTTCCCTACGGACACCAAGGCCGACGCTGAGCCCTGCATCGGGCTGGACGGGCTCGCCGCGATGGCCGCGGTGAGCACCCTCCCGGCGGTGGCCATCGGCGGGATCCGGCTCGCGCAGGCCTCGGCGGTGATGGGCGCTGGGGTCCAGGGGCTGTGCGCGGTGGGGGGCGTCAACCGCAGCGCACAGCCCGCCGTGGACATCGCAGCTTTGCAGCGCGTCGTCGGCGTCGTAGGCCCTTAGCGCCACGCGCACCATCGGGACTCTCCGGAGGGTGGTCACAGATTGTTGTCCTGCAATCTGCGCTTTCCGCGCGTGGCCACATCGGGCTTTCGTCGCCGGGTTTCCGGCACCCCGCGAAAGGCCGGTAACAAGGTGCCTAATGGGAGGGGGGGCAGGCCGTGGTGCGGGGTGCTGGGGTGAGGGCGTTCCCGGGGATTGTCACAGAATGTCACTGTGCCCATGGTGGCGGCTTGATCGCACTCAGCGCATTCCTCTACACTCCATTGGTCCGACCCAACCAGCGAGGTGCTCGAATGGCGGATTTCGACAAGGTCCACCAGCTGCTCGACCAGATCGGCGAGGAGCGGGCCAAGGGCCGCATGTACCGCCGTGCATTCACGGCGGGCTTCCTTCTGATCTTTGTGATCTTCTTCGGCAACCTGTATGCCAAGATCACGGGCTTCGACACTGACACGTTCATGGTCGAGCTCCAGTCGCAGGCTGCCACCACCGTGTGGCCGGTCTACTCGGTGGAGCTCAAGAAGGTGGCAGATGAAGCGATGCCCGCACTCTCCGACGCCATGGCGGCCGAGGCGGCGAACCTGCTGCCCAAGGTCTCCGATCGGCTGAAGACCGAGGGTGAGGTCTTCCAGACCAACATGGCCGAATACATGAAGCAGTCCCTCGACAAGGAGTTCGTGGCGGCCGCGGAGGCAAAGCAGGACGAGCTCAAGGCTCGTTTCCCGCGCTTCTCCGAGGAGCCCGAGGCCTACGAGGAGCTCGTGGAGCGTATGCAGTCCTCGAGCCGTCTCTGGGCTCAGACTCAGCTCGACACGACCTTCGAGAAGCATGTGCTGCTGCTCCAGTCCATCAACGAGACGGTCCAGGAGCTCAGCCTTCAGGCCGCCGAAGAGCGCGAGACCAGTGGGGATCGCTCCATGGAGGACGTGCTGTACCTCATGAGCGACATCTTCAACACTCGCGTCGCTGGGGAGGGCTAGACCATGGCCGACAACGGAATCCAGGACGTCGTCAAGCGCCTCGAGCTGGAGCTCGAGAACGAAGCCAAGGGCAACAAGTCCTTCAACATCGTGGCCGGCATCTTTGTCGCCTTCATCGCCCTGTACCTGATCTGGCTCTCCTCCGCGATCGGCACGCTGCTGCAGCCTGATGGGCTCGCAGAGGCCGCCGCGGGTGCCGCCCTCGAGGCCGCTCCGGCGCTCACCGACAACCTGCGCGAGCTGGTGGTCGAGGGTGCTCCGAACCTCGCTGGCGCTGCCTCCCAGGCTGCCGTGGACATGGTCCCGACCTACCGCGGCGTGCTCGAAGAGGAGCTCCGTCCGGTGATCGACGAGGTCAGCGCCGTCGTGGCCACCGCCGCCATCAACAAGATGGTGCAGACCGGCGGCGACGCGGACGACAGCCTCGCGCTGCAGGAAGCGGCCGACGCCGCCGTGGCGCGTCTCGACAGCATCCTCGACGAGGCCATGGATGAGCCGATGGGCGTGGACGAGCCGTCCCCCCGTCAGGTCATCGAGGGCTCCCTCGAAGAGCTCGAGGTGGTGGACCGCGGTCTGAAGCGTCTCGCCCGCGGTGGTGGTGACGAGACCGAGCGTGAGCTGGTCTTCGCGTGGCTCAACGTGCTGCAGCAGCACAACGAGAGCCGTGACCAGAGCCTCGCGGACGAGTACCGCGAGGGCACCGTCACCCCCGACTAGTTCGTCATCAGCGTCCAGCTGTGAAGCGGGGGCCCCCCCCCGGGCCGGCGCCCGGGGGGGGGGGGGGGGGGGGGGGGGGGGGGGGGG
>CAYZVO010000151.1:21850-23165 GCA_964481655.1 uncultured Enterobacterales bacterium
ACCGGCGGGGGAACGGTCACCCCCTACTTTTTCGTCAGCAGGTTCCCGTTGTTATGGGGCCGGCCCCGGGGGGCGGGCCGCGTTGCTTCAGGGGGTCGCGAGCTGCGCGGTGATCAGGGGTAGAAGCCGGTGTAGCTGTTCAGCTCCCGCACCTCGAGGATGGCGCCGCTGGAGTCCACCTCTTCGGTGTAGACCATGCCGAGCCGCTCCACGAAGTACATGGTGGCGACGACCTCGCGGTCGAACATGCCCATGCCCATGGCGTCGGTGACGCTGTAGTCGTTCTCGATGACCAGCGCGTCGAAGGTGCCGGCGGTGGTGGTGATGGTGTCGGCGCCCAAGATGGTCACGGTGCCCGTGGCGAGCCACAGGGCCCCCATGGACGCGTCCATGGCGTCGTAGCTGTAGGTCCAGCTGGTCCCGTCCAGCATGGAGGCCTCGTCGATGAGCATGGTGCGCGGCACGGTGTAGCTGGCGCTGAACATCGGCGAACCGTGCATGATGTAGTCCAGGCCGGTCATGGCCACGCCGCTGGCGTCGCAGGTCCAGTACTCGTCGAGGATGGTCGCGGCGCCAGTGGTGTCGGTCAGGGTGCGCTCGAGCACGGCCTCGCCCAGGGAGGCATCCCAGGAGGTGATGGCGACCTCTTCCACGTAGACCACGCCGTCGCGGTCGGTGTCGTAGGTCCACAGGGCGGAGCTGCCGTTGGCGTAGGGGGCGTAGAGGTTGCAGTAGCCGTCCTCGTCTACGTCGCCGTCGCAGTCGCTGTCCAGCCCATCCGGGCTGCTCTCGTCGCCGTCCGGGTTCACGGTGGCGTCGGTGTCGTCGCAGTCGTCGCCGCCGCAGGCCTCGTCCACGAAGCCGTCGCCGTCGGCGTCCGCGTCGTCGATGACGTCGTTGCAGTCCTGGTCGATGCCGTCGCCGCAGATGTCGGCGGCGCCCGGGTTGATGGTGTCATCACCGTCGTCGCAGTCGTCGCCGCCATAGTCGGCGGAGTCGTAGCCGTCGCCGTCGCAGTCGTTGTCGCTGCCGGCGTCGCAGTCGTGGTCGACGCCGTCGTAGCAGGCGTCCGGAGCGCCGGGGTAGACGTCGGCGTTCGTGTCGTCGCAGTCGTTGCCCGTGTAGTCGGCGGAGTCGTAGCCGTCGCCGTCCTGGTCGTAGTCGGAGCCGCCGTCGCAGTCGTTGTCGACGTCGTTGTACCAGACCTCGTCGGCGCCGGGGTAGGCGGTGGCGTCGTTGTCGTCGCAGTCGTCACCGTCGTACGCCTCCCCGTCGGTGCCGTCGTCGTCCAAGTCGCACACGGGATATTCGTCGC
>CAYZVO010000152.1:0-23067 GCA_964481655.1 uncultured Enterobacterales bacterium
GAGCCGATCCCGATCGCCTCCGAACCGTTCCCCTATCAGCGATCCCCCGATCGACTATCACCGATGTCCGAAAGCGCGGGCACAGCCCCTCTCCCCCCGCCCCTCTCCCCGGGGGGGGGGAAGAGGGGGGCAATGCGGGGGCGATTTCAAACCGGGCACAGTGCCCAAAACGGGCGGGCACAGGCTGTCCAAGGCCGGGCGCGTCGCTCGACGGCGCCTTCGGGAAAGGTCGTGGCGATCTGCACCACCTACCGTGCCCGTCAACCCGCTCGCTGTGCTCGGGGTGGACGGTGCCCGTAATCCGGCTGGATAGCCGGATTACTCCACATACCCCAGCGCCTCCAGCCGCTCCTCGGTCTCGTCCCCCAGCTCCCCTTGCCCGATCCCCTCCCGGATGTGCTGGGCCTGGGTCAGCTGCTCCATCATCAGCCGCTCGAGGCGCTCGCGGACGGCCACCTCGCGCTCGGCGAGGTCCACGGTCTCTCCGGGGTCCTGGCTGACCCGGTAGAGGCGGAGGGTCGCGGGCGCGTGGGGGTCCCGTCGGCCGGAGCGCAGCAGCTTCCATCCCTCGGCCCGCAGGGCGACGTCCAGGCGGTTGATCATGCCGGACTCCGACAGGGCCGCGCGGCTGGCGGGGCTGCGCTCCCAGGCGCTCACCGCGCTGAGCCAGTCCGCGTCACCGCCGGACATGGTCAGCAGCTCGTCGTCGATGAGATCCGCGCCCTGCCAGGTCTCGGGCACCACCGCGTCGATCTCGTGGGCGAGGGTCACGGCGAGGTCCATGTGGCGCACCTGGTAGGGCACCCGGCTGCCGGCCAGCTGGCCGTCGGGGAGCGTCACGCTCAAGGGCACGCGCAGCAGCTCGTCGTGCAGGGTGCCCCCGTTGCCCCCGCGCTCGCGCTCGCCCAGGGCGATGCCGTGGGGGCTGGTGAGCACCACGATGGTGTCCTCGGCCAGACCCTCTTCGTCGAGCCAGGCCAACAGCTGACCGATGTGGGCGTCCACCTCGCTCACGGCCGCGGCGTAGGCCTCGCGGGCCGCGCCACGATCGTCGCGGGCCGGCGGGCGGCCTCCCTCCCAGAGGGTGACCGTGCCCGTGCCCGTGTCCTGGAGCATGGGGGGGTGGGGCTCCATGAGGTGGGCCATCAGGAACCAACGCCGGTCGCGGTTGGCGTCCATGAACAGCCGGGCCTCGTCCAGCACCACGTGGGCGGGCTGGTAGTACTCCTCGATGCCCGGGACCACGTTCGTGCGACGGGCCCGGAAGCGCCGGGCCACGCGGTACAGGCCGAGCCGGCTGGCGCTCTGGCTGGCGAACATGGGGAAGCGCGGGGCCAGGTAGGGGTACCAGTCGAAGCCCTGCTGCAGCCCGAAGCGCCGCACGAGATCGGGGTGGTTGAACAGCGCGCCGGTGACCATGCCCCGGTCTCGCACGATCTCCTGCAGGGTGGGCACCGATCCCGCCAGGCGGTCCCGTCGGTCCACCACGCCGTGGGCCGAGGGCAGCTGCGCGCAGAGCATCGAGGCCACCGCCGCCCGGGTCCAGTTGGACTGGGCGATGGCCTGATCGAAGAGCACCCCGTCGCGGGCCAGGGCGTCCATCGCCGGCGTCGAGGCCGACGCCGCCCCGTAGGCGCCGATGTGATCGGGGCGCAGGGAGTCGACCAGGATGATCAGCACATTGGGCGGCGCCGCCAGATCCCGGAGCAGCTCCCGCTGGGGGGAGATCCAGCCGGCGGGATCACCACCGGCGACCGGGGAGAAGCTGAACACGGCGGAGAGCAGCGCCATCACGCAGTACAGCGCCACGGTGCCCCGGCGCCGCAGCACGATCTTGAACGGGGTGCGGGTCAGCAGGATGGGGCCCAGCCACAGGCCGACGGCCGCCAACACCACCAGGCCAGCGCCGATGAGCAGCTGGGTGCCCCGGGGCAGGCCCTGGTCGAGGAAGAAGACCCGGTCGACCTCGAAGGCCGCGATGGCGCCCGCGAGCACGACGGCCACCAGGACGAAGGCCAGGGTGTAGCAGCGGGGGGGATCGCAGTAGTCCTTGGCCACCAGCGCCAGCAGCAGCAGCAGCACGCCGGCCCCGGCGCCCAGGACCAGGCCGGCGCCCGCGTAGAGCAGCACGGCGTAGATGAGCGCGAAGTAGTCGGCCGGCGGTCCCGAGGTCAGGACGTAGACGGCGTCCGCCATCCCCACCAGGGGACCGGCCACCAGTCCAGCTGCCATGCCCAGCAGGATCCTGCGCACCTTCGCTCTCCACCTCGATCGCCCGGGACGACAAGCAGCGTCGACACCGTTCGGAGCGGCTGATGGTAGCAGCTGAGCAGGCGCCGGCGCCAGCGCCGGACACGCCTTGTTAGAGGCTGCCACCATGTCCGCCCTCATCCTGCTCATCGCCAGCGCGCTCGCCGCTCCCTACCAGGAGCAGCGGGTCGCCGCCGAGGCCGATGACCGCCTGGTCCCCGGCGACACCGCGGTGCTGGTGGGCCTGGCGGGGGAGCTGGGCTGCGTCGCGAGCCACGACCCGGTGGACTGCGAGGTGCTGCGCAGCGAGCCAGGCAGCGCTGAGCCCGTGGTGGAGCTGATCCCTGTCCCCGCCCTGGTCCTGCCCGGGCTGGCCGGCGAGCCCCCTGCCCTGCTGCTGCCCCGCTTCCCCTACGGCCTGGGCGAGCCCGTGACCCCCGTGCTCGGCCCCCTCATCGTCGAGCACCCCAAGCACAGCTGGGTGCGCCTCCCCCTCCCCGCCGACGCCGCGCTGCGCTTCGGGCCCGGGCAGGCCGAGCTGTTGGTGACGCCCACCGCGACCGGCCCGGGGGTGGAGCCCTTCACGGAGCCGGTGGGCCCACCGGAGACGGTGGCGGTGGGCTCGGATCTGACCGCGGACGCCTGGCCCACCCAGCTGGCCCCCTACACCCGCACCCAGGTGCTGATGCCCCTGGTCCCCGTCGCGGTGCGGGTGCAGGACGACGACGGGGTCCTGCTCGAGCTGGCCTGGCCCGAGGCCGCCCCCACCATCACCGGACAGCCCCTGGCCGAGCCCGCCTGGGCCCTGCAGGCCACCGGGGACCTGGCTCTGGCCACGGGCCTGTGCATGCGGGCCTACTACGCCGAGAGCCTGCGCAGGCCCCAGCGAGGCCCCCCCGTGCCGCCCTCGGCGCTGCCGCCTCCGATCCTCGCCGTCGTCACCGACGAGCTTGGTCAGGTGCTCGACGCCCAGCCCATCGGTCAGCCCTGGGAGCGCCCCGAGCCCGCGGCCTGCCTGCGGGCCAACGCCCGCCTGCTCTCCGCCACCGCGGTGGTCTCATCGTTGGCTGTGCTCGAGCTCAGCGCTCCGCCAGCAGCTCCGGCCCCAGCGGACCCGGCTCCCAGCTCACGCTGACCCGGTGCTGCCAGCCGTCGGCGCCGGGGGTGAAGCCCCAGCCCTCGACCCGGGCGAAGCCGTAGCCCAGGGACCAGCTGCCGCCCCCATCGCCGAGGTGCCACACACGGGCGCTCAGACCCCAGCTGCGCTCGTCGGTGGACAGGGCGAACAGGTTGCTCTCGAGGGACTCGAGCACCCCGACCCGGTGCACCTGCTCGTAGGCGAGATCCGCCCCCCAGGGCAGCGGGTACCAGCCCAGGCGCAGCCAGGTGGACCAGGCGTCGCCCCCGATGTGGTGCCCCAGGGGCCGGCCGTCCTGGGTGAAGCCCTGGTGGTAGATGCGGTGGCTGACGTACCAGCGGAAGTAGTCGTCGAAGATGTGGCTCCCCTCGTAGCTGAGCACCCACGGCCCCACCGCGCCCTCCAGACCCCACAGGTTCGCGACCCCCGCGAGGGATGGGTAGGGCACCGGCCCGAGCTTCAGCGCGATGATGTCCTCGGCCCCGTATTGCCACCAGCCCTCGACATAGGAGACCGGCCCCCCGATCCAGCGGGCCAGGGGCAGGGTGACCCGGACGTCGAGGGAGGCCTGCTCGTTCTGATCGGCCTCTTCTTTGTTCGGATCGTCGTAGACGTGGGGGTCGGTGGGCACGAGCAGCTCGAAGAGGCCCGGCATGGGGCGGTCCTGCCCGCCGAACAGGCCGATGCGGGTGGCGCCCAGCTCGATCCAGGGCACCGGCAGCCAGCGCAGGTCCATGAGCATCAGCCCCGGGTTGACCACGTCGCTGCGGGGCCGCTGCAGCCAGCCCCACGAGGTCTCGAAGCGCAGGGCGCCGACGCGGTCCAGCCAGCCCGGCAGGTGGCCCTGGGCCGCGACGGTGCCCATGGGCGCGGCGCGCGCGTTGTCGGACAGCAGCAGGCTGCCCCGGCGGCCGGGCCCGAGCCAGCGATCGCGCATGCCGAAGCCCACCAGCAGGTGCTCGCTGCGCCACGCGCCCCAGGCCTGGCGCGGCACCAGGCCCACGTCCAGGGCCTGGCCACCGCCAGCGTCGAGGACCAGCTCGGGCTCGATGAGCGCCTCGAAGCCCAGGGCGGCCGCCCGCAGCTGGGCCCCGGCCCGCGCCGCGACCAGGCCGGGCTCGTCGTCGCCGCTGGCGTTGGCCGGCGTGATGGTCCCCACGGCCCCCCGCATGGTCGGAGCCAGCACGAAGACGGGGACCCGGGGATCTGCGATGGCCTCGAGCTCCGGCCGGGCCCAGGCGTACAGCAGGTCCCGGGCGATGCCGGGGTGCGGGTGCGCGATGCGCTCGGGATCCGCGAGCAGAGGCTGGAGCTTCCACGCCAAGGCGGCGTGGCTCCACTCGCCATCGCCCAGGAACAGCTCGGTGGAGCCGGACCGGGCCGCCATGCCCAGGGCCTGCACCGCGGGCTCGTCCCACGGGGCAGCCTGCGCCACCGAGGCCAGCCCGAGGCCGGCCACGGCGAGGAGAACGGCGCTCATACGCGAAGGGGCCATCACCGCTGCCATAACCGGATGATAGTCTGAGCCCGATGCTGTCCTGCCTCCTGCTGGTGCCTCAGCTCTCCGCGGCCAGCCTCGCCTGGTACACGGTTCCTGTGGTCCTGGACCCCCACCCTGTCCGCTACAGCTACTGGGCCAGCTACCACGAGCTCTACGCAGAGCGCACCACGGGGCTGCGGGCGTCACCGGTGTTCCGGGAGCCCATGGCGGCCAGCACCGTCTACTACACCATGTGGAGCCTCACCGGAGAGCAGCCCTACACCGTGGAGCAGGCCACCCAGGAGCACTGGCGTGACACGGCCTTTTCGAGCGCCAGCATCGCGGCCGAGGCCCTGCTGTGGGAGACCGTGGGCCGCTCCGACGAGCTCGACGGCGCCCTGCGGCTGATGCGCACCTTCGTGTCGCCCAACCTCGAGCTGAGGCGCGGGGACGAGGGCTGGAGCGCCCGGGCGAACCACCCGGAGATCCGCATGCGCAGCCAGCTCGAGCGGCGGGAGCTGCGTGAGGGCATGTTCGAGCGCCGGGGGGAGCCCGTCCCCACCATCAGCCTGGGCACGGGCATGGACATCGAGGAGCTCGACGCCCTGACCGACCGCGAGCGGACCGTGGACGCCGCCGCCTGGCTGCGGATGCAGCACCTGGGGCTGGACATGCTCACCGTCCGAGGGCTGCTGCTGTCGCGCACCTGGGAGCTGTCGGGGCGCCAGCACATCGTGCGCGGCCTGTCCCTGGCCGCGGCGGTCTCGAGCCGTCCCGCCTCCACCTGGCCGGACGACTGGGGCACCGGGGTGAGCTGGGCGCTGCCAGGCCTGCGCTGGTGGACCGTGGCGCTGCGGTACCGCCGGGACTTCGCGCTGCTGCCCGCCGACGAGCAGGAGTGGAACGTCCGCCTCACCCTGCGCTGGCTGCCCCCGGCCCGGGCGCCGGTCCTGCCCGGCGGCTGGCCCCTGGGTCAGCGGACCGACGCCCCGGGGCCGGTGCGCCCGGAGCCGGTGCGGGTGCTCCCCCAGCAGGCCGAGTCCGCGCTGCCGGAGCCCCCCGCCGAGCAGCAGGACGAACCCCGGGAGCCGAGACGGCGCGGACGGCGGGTCAGCGGATCTTGCGAAGAGCCACGTTGACGTTGTAGACGACGTAGACGTCGTCGGTGGCCTCGCGCAGCTCCGAGAGCAGCGGCAGGGCGCGCTTGTCGCCGATGTTGCCCAGGGCCCAGATGATGTTGAGCGGGGCGTCGTCCGGCGGGTGGCTCTCGAGGATGATGAGCAGCGGCGCGACCGCGGCCGGGTCCTTGATGCGCCCCAGGGCCTCGACCGCCGCGGCGGCCACTTCGGGGGCCGCGTCGTTGGCCATGACATCGACCAGATCGGCGGTGGCGGCCGCGTGGCCCAGCTCACCGAGGCTCTCGACCGCCATCAGCCGGATGGCCGCGGAGGGGTCGTGGAGGGTGTCGATCAGGGCGTCGACCACCACGGGCTCGTCGAACTTGCGGGCGAACTCGGCCATGTCCTCGCGGACCGCCGGGTTGTCGGAGCGCAGGCCGGTGACGACCTGCTCGGCGGCGGGGCCGCAGCCCACGGACAGCAGCGCGATGAGGGCGAGGGCGCGGGTCATGCCACACCTCCGCCCTGGGTGCTGCTCTCGACATCGGGGGACTTGTCCTTCTTGGAGCGGCGCTTGCGCTTCTTGATGGGCTTCCCGTCGGCGTCCTTGTCGGCGATGTAGTAGGACCGGTAGTAGCGGTAGTACCCACCCAGGGCCGAGTCCGAGGTGTCCAGCTTGTTGAGCACCAGGCCCACGGGGATCAGGCCGGCGCCTTCCATGCGGTTGCGCACATCCCGCAGCACCTTGCGGGAGGCCTTGCCGGCCTCGACCACCAGCACGAACTCATCCACCTGGCGCCCCAGGACCACGGCGTCGTTGACGACCATGACCGGCGGGGTGTCCACGATGACGATGTCGCAGGTGCGAGCCACGTCCATCAGCAGCTGACGCATCTTGAGGGACTCGACCAGGGAGCCCGGATCCCGGGGGATGGTGCCCGCGGCCAGGAGGCGGAAGCCGGGGACCGGCATCTCCTGGAAGGCGTCCTCGAGCTTGGCCTCGCCCAGCAGCACGTTGGTCACGCCCACGTGGTTGGCGGTGTGGGGGAAGAAGCGGTGCTGAGTGGGGCGGCGCAGGTCGCAGTCCACCAGCACCACCCGCTTGCCGTCCCGGGCCAGGGAGATGGCGATGTTCATGGAGACGGTGGACTTGCCCTCTTCCGGCACGCCGGAGCTGACCGCGATGTAGCGCGGGGGTTTGTCCAGGGTGGCGTAGGCGATGCTGTTGCGCACCGTCCGGAAGGCCTCGGCTACCGGCGCGTGGGCCGGTAAGTCCGTGATCAGGCGCTTGGTGCCCTTCTTGCCGTAGTGGGGGATGGCCCCCAGCTGCTGGATGTCCCAGACCTCCCGCAGCTCGTCGGGGGTCTTGATGCTGTCGTCGAGGTACTCGAAGCCGAAGACCAGGGCCACACCGAACATCAGGCCGAGCATCAGCCCGGCCACGACGTTGACCACCAGGCGCGGCTTTGCCGGGCGGGCGGGCTCGAGGGCGGGTTCGACGAACTGCAGGTCGCTCATGGTGAGCGCCTCGGCGATGGCGATCTCGAACTGCTGCTGCTGCAGGGCCGTGTAGAGCTTCTCGGTGGCCTCGGCCGCCAGCTCGAGCTGGGCGAGGCGCCGCATCTTGTCCGGGTAGTGGCCGAACTCGGTGGTCGCGCGCTCGATGGCCGCGGTGAGCTCCTGGGTGCGCTGCTGCTCGGCCACCAGCTGGCTGCGCAGCCCTGCGATGGAGGGTGACAGCTCGTGCTGCTCGTGCAGGGCGTGCTCGAGCTCGGCGGTGGTGGCCTCGATGTTGGTGTCGATGAGCACCACGTCGGGGTGCTTGTCGGTCTTGTCCAGCAGCTCGCCTTCGCGCTTGCGGCGCAGCTCGGCGAGCTCTTCTCGCAGGGCGCGCACCTGGCTGTTGCTGGACATGGAGGCCGGGCTGACCAGCTCGGTGCCTTCCTTGGCGTGGTTGCGCTGCTCTTCCGCGATCTGGGCGCGCAGGCCCTGGATGGTGGCCCCGGACTGCTCGATGGCCATCATCATCTCGGAGATGCGGGCCACGGCGGCCTTGACCTCGGACTCGAGGTCGATGATCTCTTCGGTCTGCTGCACTTCCGCGATGGACGCCAGGGCGGTGTCCAGCTCGCTCTCGACCAGGTAGAGCTGGTCGGTGACGAACTCGCTGGCTTCCCGCACGTCCGACCGGGCGCGCTCCTGGGACTGGGCGATGTAGGACTTGGCCAGGGTGTCGGCCATCAGGCGCGACAGCTCGGCGTCGTTCGAGCTGGCCATGACCATCAGGATGTCGGTGCCCTGGGCCTGGGTGACCTTGACCTGGGGGGCGCCCATCAGCTCTTCGACGGTGCCCGCCACGATGAGCTTGTCCGGCATGAGCAGCCGGCCGTTGTCGTCGCGGAGCTGGAGCTTCCAGATCACTTCCTCGAGCACCGGACGCATGGTGGCCAGGGCGATCTTGTTCATCATGTCGTCCGACCCGGAGGTCAGCGTCATGGCGACTTCCTCGAGGCCCAGCTCGGACAGGATGGAGTTGGTGGTGTCAGAGCTCTCCACGATGAGCTTGGAGGTAGCCTGATACTGCTTGGGGAGCAGCATCGTGACCGCCACCGCGGCCGCCAGGAAGAATGCGATGGACTCGATGATGAGCCACTTCCGACGGAGCAGAGCGCTGTAGAGGTGCAGGATCTCCATGGTCAACCAGCGTGCGGAGCGCAGAAGGGAGGTGCACCACACCCAGATAGGGCGAGATGCCCGAAAGCGGCGCCACCATAGCCCCGCCCCATGGCGTTCGCCACTCGAAAGCCGGTGGTGTGCGAGCTTGACGGTCACGCGTGAATCCGGCTACCAAGCCCCAGCGTCGGGCACGTGTTCCGCCTCACTCGAGGTGCGCATACGCCCGAGCCCGGAGTCCCGAGTGCGTCCCGCCATCTTCGCGCTGTTGCTGCTGTCGGCCTGTGCCACCACCAAGAACGCGCCGAACATCGAGTCGGCCACGGATGCCGCCACCATCCGGCCCCCGGCCCCCGCCGAGTTCGTGTTCGGTCCCGGTGACCGCCTCTCCATCAAGGTCTGGCGTCACGAGGACATGGACATGGAGGTCACGGTCGCGCCCGACGGCGGCATCACCTACCCGCTGGTGGGCCGCATCGACGCCGCCGGCCTGTCCTACGGGCAGCTGGTGGAGACCATCGAGGCCGCCCTGTCGGAGTACTACACCGACGTGTCGGTGGCCGTGAACGTCGAAGAGGTCTCCAACCAGAAGGTCTTCATCCTGGGCGAGGTCAAGACCCCGATGGTGCTGCAGATCGAGAACGATCTGTCCATCCTCGAGGCCCTCACGCGCACCGGCGGCATCGCCGACGACGCCCGCACCGACAATGTCCTGCTCATCCGCGGCGGGCTGGACGAGCCCGAGCTGTACACCGTCGATGTCGGGGCCATCTACGGCAAGGGCGAGATGTCCCAGCTGGTCTTCCTGCAGCGGGGCGACATCGTGGTGGTCCCCACCAAGACCATCGCCAACGTCGAGAAGTTCTTCCGCCGCATCCAGTCCATGCTGGCACCCTTCGTGGGCGGCTCCGCCATCTACCGCAACGCGGTCTCCGGCGGCGCCCAGGGGACCTCCTCCGCCCTCGGCGATTAGCCTCCCACCGGAGCTGTCCGCGTGAACCGACCCTGGCTCCACGCCGCGATGCTGGCCCTGATCGACGCGATCGGGCTGCTCGCAGCCGCCTGGATCGCCCACACCTTCTGGCTCTGGTACAACCCGCAGCTGGCCTGGGTGGTGCAGGTCAAGCTCTGGGAGCTGTTCCCGCCCAACCCCTGGTCCCCTCCCCTGCTGGTGCTGATCCCGGCCTGGATGCTGGCGAACAACCTGCTGGGGCTGCACAACCCCGCCAAGCTCGAGCGATCCGCCAAGATCGGCACCCTGCTCACGCGCTCGGCCGTCTACGTGATGCTGGTGCTGGTGGTGCTGCAGTTCCTGTTCACCCAGCGGGCCTACAGCCGCTCCCTGATGCTGCTCTTCATCGGCTGCGGCTTCACGGTGACCACCATCGCCCGGCTGGCCTTCTTCCAGGTCCAGCTGCGCCTGCCGCGCCCCTTCGCGTCCCAGTCGGTGGCCATCTTCGGCGGCGCCGCCGACGCGCTGTCCATGACCCAGCGCCTCGAGAGCTACGGCCGGCACGCCTACACCCTCGCCGGCTACATCATCCCGGGCGGTGAGCGGGCCCTGATGGTGCCGCCGGACCGGGTCCTGGGCACCGTCGACGACCTGCAGTCCATGGTCAACGAGCACAACCTGTCCATGGTGATCATCGCCTCGCGCCAGCTCGACCGGCGGGACGCCTTCCGGCTGGCGCGCTCCTGCGACCAGATGGGCCTGCGGGTCCTGCAGATGCCCTTCACCTGGGGCTTCGCCAGCCCCAAGCTGGGCTTCGCCTCCCTCGGCGGGCTGCAGCTCATCGACCTGCAGCAGCTGTCCTACCCGACCTTCGCCGAGAACGTGAAGCGGGCCTTCGACCTGTTCGCCGTGCTCAGCGGCGGCGCCGTGCTGGCCCCGTTCCTCGCGATGGTCTGCCTGATGGTCAAGCTGGACTCGCCGGGTCCGGTGTTCTTCACCAGCCCCCGGGTGGGCAAGGGCGGCCGCAACTTCCCGTTCTTCAAGTTCCGCTCCATGGTGGCCAACGCCAACACGATGAAGGACGAGCTGCGCGAGCAGAACGAGTCCGACGGCCGGCTCTTCAAGATGAAGGACGACCCGCGGATCACCCGCTTCGGCAGGTTCATCCGCAAGTTCAGCATCGACGAGCTGCCCCAGCTGTGGAACGTGCTGCGGGGCGACATGAACCTGGTGGGCCCGCGCCCGCTGCCGGAAGAGGATCTCCGGGACATGGAGCGCGACCCGGAAGCCCTGTACTGGTTCGAGCTGCGATCGAAGGTCAAGCCGGGCATCACCGGCCTGTGGCAGGTCAGCGGGCGCAGCTCCCTGACCTTCGCCGACATGGTAGCGCTGGACATCCAATACGTGCAGAACTGGTCGCTCTGGTTGGACCTGCAGATCCTGCTCAAGACCATCCCGGCGGTGCTCAAGGGCTCCGGCGCCCACTGAGAACAGAGGGTCAACAGCTTCTTCACCTTGCGTGCGCGGCTGCACAGGTCAATATAGTGGTAGGGCTGGAGGCCTTGATGGCTACGTCGTTGCGCACATTCTCGACGCTCATCCCCCTCGCCGGGCTGCTCGGCCTGGGGTGCAACCTCGGGCTCGAGTTCGAGGTCCTGGGCTGGGACTCCAACGGAGATCCCATCTTCGACACCGAAGAAGGCGACGCCGACGCCGACGCCGATGCCGACGGTGACACCGACGCCGACGCCGACGCCGACGCCGATGGCGACGCCGACTCCGACATCAGCATCACCAGCGTGGACCCCTACTACGGCACCACCACCGGCGGTGAGACCGTCACCATCAACGGCGGCCCCTTCGACTCCAGCGCCACCGTCCGCTTCGGCTCCAACACCGCCTCGGTCCAGAACTACGGCACATCCTCGCTGGTGGTCACCACCCCCTCCAACTCCAGCGAAGGCTCGGTCGACGTCGTCGTGAGCACCGACGACGGCTCCGGATCGGCCGAGGACGCCTACTTCTACTTCGAGGACGGCTCCGGCCAGGCCGGCATGGTCGGCGAGATCGGTTGGTACGTGTACCTGGGCAACTTCTGGAAGGACCCCACCCCCTTCGGCTTCGCCTGGCTCTCTGTCATGGTCCCCGACGACTTCCACCTCTGGGACTGGTACGCACCCAGCATGGAGAGCTGCGTCAACGACAGCTGGACCCCCAGCGACAAGATCTACGTCTACGAGATCGACCAGCGGACCATCACCATCCGCCCCACCTCCGGCAGCTCGACCACCCTCACCTGGGACAACAGCGCGCTGCAGTGGGCCTACGAGGGCATGTCCGCGAGCCAGTACCAGGCCAACACCACCTACGACCTGGACACCATCGAGTCCACGGACTTCGTGCCCATCGACGTGAGCCGCCTGGCCAAGACCCCGTCCACCTTCACCATCACCTCCCCGACCATGACCGGCTCATCCCCCTCCCGGGTCAGCCGCTCGAGCTTCAACATCAACTGGTCGGGCAGCGGCGGTGACGCCGTGATCATCATGGCCTTCATGTACAACTCGGCGGCCAAGGCCATCGATCAGTCGGTCTACTGCGTGGCCAACGACGACGGCAGCTTCACCATCCCCTCCTCGGCCTGGTCGGGCTTCAGCTCCGGCCGCTACATCCAGCTGGTGGTCAAGCGCATGGTCGAGCAGGGCGGCGTGGTGACCTACAACAACAGCGAGAGCCGGGTGGTCGGCTCCTACGCCAACGTGGGGCTGCTGCAGTCCCAGTGAGCTCGTCCAAGCCCCAGCGCGTCGAGCTGCTCGGCGTCCCGGTCGATGTGCTGACCCGGGCGCAGCTGGTGGACCGCGTGGCCGCGCTCATCGCGGCGGACGACGCGGCGACCGTCTCCTACGTGAACATGCACGTGCTCGATCAGGTGGGCGCCCACCCGGATCTGCTCGACTTCTTCCGCAGCCTCGATCTGAACTACTGCGACGGCAAAGGCGTCGTGTTGGCCGCTCGGGTCCAGGGCGACCACCTGCCCGAGCGCATGACCGGAGCCGACTGGATCTGGGACCTGGCGGCGGCGGCCGAGGGCCGCTGGCGCGTCTGCTGGATCGGCTCGGAGCCCGGCGTCACCGCCGAGGCCGCCGCGGTCCTGCAGGCGCGACACCCCGGCCTCGAGATCGTGCCCCACCACGGCTTCCACGCCAAGGACGGGCCGGACAACGACGCCTTCATCCAGCGGGTCAACGAGGCCGACGCCGACATCGTGCTGGTGGGCATGGGCACCCCCATCCAGGAGCGCTGGGTGCACGCCAACCGCGCGGCCATGAACGCCCCGGTGGTCTGGTGCCTCGGCGCCACCGCCGACTTCATCTCGGGCCGGGTCGACCGAGGCCCGCAGTGGCTCTACGAACGGCAAGAGTGGCTGGCGCGCCTGTGGGTGGACCCCAAGCGGCTGTGGCAGCGCTACCTGCTGGGCAACGCCCGGGTCATGGGGCGGGTGCTGGCGGCCTCCACACGGCGTAGGCTCCGCCGTCGGTGAGCACCCAGGCGCGCTGAGCGTCCAGGGCCACCAGGCCATTGACCACCGGCGGGTGCTCCGGCGCCAGGTCGATGATGGTCGCCCCGCCCATCAGGCTGGGATCGAGGTGGATCACCTGGCCGGTGTCCGTGCCGGCCCAGCAGCCGCCAGCGCCGTCGGCCGCCACCGCGCTGACCACCACCTGGCGATCCGCAGATCGCAAGAGGTCCACCACGCGCCCGGTCTCCACGTCGATGACGTCGATGCCGTTGTTGGTCCCGACCCAGATGACCCCGCCGTCGGGCTGCAGGTCCAGGGGCCGGTGTGTGCCGATGTAGGGCCGCGCGCGCAGGTCGGGCGCGATGGAGGTGACCACCTCCGAGGCGATGGCCCACAGCGTGCCGTCATCCCCGGCCACCAGGCGGCGCACGTGGCCGATGGTGGTGAGCCGCTCGAAGTGGGCCTCGTCCGGCAGGTAGCGGTACAGGCCGGCGTCGCCGCCCACCCAGACCACGCCGTCGACGATGGCGGCAGCCCGGATGGGGCCGGGCACCTGGTGGATGCGGTCCGCGCCCGAGCGGGGGATCTGCTCGACGCTGTCGGAGTGCACGATCCAGTGCTCCCCGCGACGCTTCAGCACGGCGACGACGTCGTCGCCAGCTCGCTCGATGAGGCGGTCGTGGGCCCCCCGGGCCGGCCCGACCACCGCGAGCCCCAGGGTGCCCGCGAGGAACAGCCGCCGCCCGTTGTCGTGGGCCGAGGACCAGGAGGCGCCCGCCGGGACCCGGGACAGCCGGGTGGTCCGCACGGTGCCCAGCCCGGGATCGAGCCAGGCGACACCCCGCTGGGTGCCGAGCCAGGCCGCCGAGGCGTTCAGGGCGGCCCGGGCGGTGGCGTCACCGCGCCAGGGCAGGTCGGGGACGACCTCGTTGACCACGGTCGAGGGCAGCCCGTCCTCGACCCCCCAGGAGCGCAGCACGCCCCGCTGAGGGGTCAGGGTCACCAGGCCGGCCTCGGCGCCCGCCGCCAGATAGCTGCCGGCGACCCGCGCCAGCGCGTAGGCCCCGTCGCTGGAGGACCCCGCCCAGACCGGGGAGGCCTCGCCTTCGTTCAGCAGCACCACGCCGTGCTGCAGGGTGGCGAGCAGGGTGCCCGTGCGCGGCAGCGGCTCCACGTCGTAGACGTCCAGCTCCGGATCGACGCCCTCGATGGGCTCCGCCTCGGGCAGGCCCAGCAGGCCCTCGTAGCCGACCCAGATGCGCTCGTCGGCGCCGCGGACCAGGGAGAACACGGACCAGGGGGTCAGGACCTGCTCGATGCCGTCGGGATCGAGCTGCGCCAGGCCGCGGTAGGTGCCGATCCAGACCCTGCCGGGCTCGGTGGCCAGGGCCTGGACGTAGGCGTCGGGCAGGCCCTCCTTCCGACCGATGACGTCGCTCACCTCGAAGCGCAGGACCCCCTTGGCGTCCTGGCTCGCCCCCACGTGGACCAGGCCCGAGGCCGTGCCCACCCAGGCGCCGCTGTCGGTGGGCGCCACCGCGATGACCCGCTCCGAGGGCAGGCCCTCGGCCAGGCCCAGGCCCACAGCCTCGAGGCCGTCGCGCTCCACACGGGCCACGCCGCCCCCCAGGCTGGCCACCCAGGGAGTCGCGGTGGAGTCGAGGGCCAGATCCACGGCGCCTGCGCCGGGCAGGGCCCCCGCCGGTCCCGCGAGCTGCGCGAGCTGCAGGGGGGTGACCACGGTGTCGGCGCTCACCGGGAAGCTGGGCTCTCCATCCGCGTCCACGAGGCGAAAGCGGGTGCCGCGGGCGTAGCGCTGGCTGACCCAGCCGGGGCTCGCCTCGCTCGAGACGGTGACCCAGCCTTGCTCGGTGGCTCGCTGCACGTCGTAGGCCTGGCCCCCGTTCCAGAACAGGCGCACGGCCCGCTTCTGGGCGAAGACCTCGCGCCAGCTGGACGGAGCCTGCTCCACCGCGCGCAGGTGCGCCGGGGGGAACTCCTCGGCTCCCCACGCGCTGGTGGCCAGCAGCCAGGCCGCGGCCAGCGCGATGGGTCTACAGCTCGCGAATGTCCTCGCCATAGCGCGACACCTGCCGCTCGAGGTGATGGGGCTCCCCCCGCAGCTGGAGCGCGTCGTGGGGACAGACGAACCAGCAGTACAGACAGTGGATGCAGTCGGGCGGGTCCGTGTCACGACCGATCTGTTCCCGGGTCAGGCCCGTGGGACAGAAGCCCTCGCACTTGCGGCAGTCACCGCAGCGTTCCGCCGCCCGGGAGGCCAGCTCGAGGGTGTCGTCCTGGCGATCGTAGACATCCTGCACGATGCGCAGGCGGTAGGCCATGCGGGCCACACGGGGGCGGTCCACCAGCGGGCGCACCGCCAGCTTGAGCCAGATGAGCCAGCGCTTCTCGCTCAACACCGCCTGGGCCGAGCGACGTGGCGGCGGCTTCATGGTGTGCAGCACCGGCACCTGCTCCCGGATGGTGGCCTCGAGGGCCGCGGGCACCCGCCCCGCCTCGCCGGCGTGGGCCAGGTAGGGCACGTCCCGCCAGGGCATGTCGATGAGCCGGCTGACCACCAGATCGTTGATGAGGGCGTCGTCGGATGCCAGCAGCAGCCCCAGGCGGAAGGGCTCGCCGTCGCCGGGGCCGTTGCCCTCCATGCCCACCAGGCCGTCCACGATGATGAGGTCCGGACGGACCAGCTCGTTCAGCGCGTGGATGTTGCGGCCCAGGTCGTAGTGCATGTGGCGCTTGTCCTGGCCCACCGCGATGCCGACCCAGTTCTTCATGGCGCAGGACAGCTGCATCTCGGCGTGGGTCTTGACCTTGGGCACCGAGATCAGGAAGTCGGCGTCCAGCACCGTGCTGGCGATGCGGGGCTTGCCGCCGCGGTGCAGCACCATGCGGCGACCCTCATCGCCGTTCAGATCCACGGTGCGCACGCCGTGGATCGCGCAGAGTCGATCGATCCTCAGCCGGGCGAAGGAGTCGATCCCCCGGCGCTCGATGCCGACGTTCGAGCCGTCGGCCACGGTCAGATCCGTGTAGCCCCGGGCCCGCAGGCCCTGGATGAGGGCTCCCAGCACCCGCAGATCGACGCAGTTGCCCGTCAGGGCCACCAGGTCGTTGTTCAGGTTGGGCTTGATGACGATGCGAGCGTCGCTGCGGCTGGGCAAGGACGCGGCCCGCGCCTCGAGGATGGCCTCGACGGCGGTGACGATCTCTGCGCGGGTCCAGGCCCGGTGCAGGTCGATGACCGTGCCGTCGATGTCGTAGCGGCTGTGCATGCTCACTCCATGCCCCCCAGCACCGACTCGTAGTGGCGCCAGACGCTGGACCAGTCGTAGTGCCCGTCCACGAACGCCCGGCCCTCGCGGCCCAGCCGCGCGCAGCGCTCGGGGTCGTCCAACAGCGCGCCGATGGCGTCGCGCAGGGCGGTGGCGTCGCCCTGCCGGAAGGGCAGGCCGATGCCGCCGGTGGCTTCCCGCACCGGGGGCTGGTCGCTCCAGATGACGGGGCGGCCGCAGGCCATGCCCTCGACCGCGGTGAAGCCGAAGCCTTCGGTCATCATGGTCGGGAACAGCACCGCGTCGCAGCGCTGGTACCAGGGCACGATGTCGGGCACGTCGGTGTGGAACTCCACCGGGTGTCCGTCGGCCTGGGTCTTCAGGTACTCGAGGTAGCGCTCATCCGCGACGGTACCCACGATGCGCAGCAGGACCCGATCTTCGAGCTCGGCGGGCAGCCGGGCCACCGCGTCGATGGCCACGTGCTGCCCCTTGCCCTCGAGGATCCGCGAGGGGTAGGCCAGCACGAAGCGATGGTCGCCGGTGCCCAGCTCCGGCCCCGGGGGCACGAAGGCGGAGAGGTCCACGCCGTTGCGGATGGCGACGGTGCGGTCGGCGGGCAAGCCCGCGGCCAGCAGGTTGCGGCGGCTGGCCTCGCTCACTGTGATGATCCGGGCCAGCTTGCGGGCCTTGGCGCGGTAGTAGAGCCGCCGGGCCTTGATGCCCAGACCCTGGTCGGACTCCGGCCGCCCGAAGTTCAGATCGTGGACGATGACCGCCATGGGCACGTCGGTGACCGGGGCCTCGATGGAGTTGGACAGCACCGCGTCGGGCTTCCAGCGCGCGATCTCCCGCCGGGTCGTCCACCACAGGTCCCCGTAGCCCCGCAGGCGCTTGCCGTGGCTCAGATCCACCGCCACAGCCTCGGGGGGGACCAGCTCACGGCTACGGCGATAGCCGACCACCAGGCGCACGTCGTGGCGCTTCGAGGCTTGGAGGTAGAGGTTCTCGAAGACCGTCTCCGTGCCGGAGCGGACGTCGGGGGGATACCTGCGTGCGACCATCAGGAGCTTCATGGGGCGGAAGGATAGCCCGATCCCCTGCCGGGTGGCAGTGGCGGTGATCACCCACGGAACCCGGCGCCGCGATACCATGTCCCAAGCTCCGACTCCGTCGCGAGGACCGCCGCCATGAAGCCCATGTTCGGGTTCGTCCAGACCAAGGACCCATCCATCAGCCGGCGCAAGACCGCCGAGCTCGAGAAAGCCGAAGACGAACGCGCCGCGTTCCTCGAGGAGAAGCAGCGCCTCAAGGAGCAGGGCATCGATCTCGACGCACCCACCGAGCGGCTGGGCTGCCCCAAGTGCAAGACCGTCTACGACTTCGGCGATGTCTGCCCTGACTGCCAGGTCGAGCTCGTGGGCGCCTCCGCGGTGGAGACGGCGGACCCCATCGCCGTGGAGGGCCCCGACTGGCTGTGGATTCCCCTCTACGTGGTGCCCGGAATCCTGGCGGTGGCCATGGGCATCGCCATCTGGATGTTCGTCTCGGGCTCGGGCTAGGGTCGCACCGGTCCCACGGGGATAAGCGCCAAGGGAACCGCGAAACCCCCGCGGAGGCCCCATGGCCGTCTCCCTCATCGCCCTGGCCTGCGCCGCCGCCCTCGCCTCCCCCCAGCGCTTCGAGCTGCGAGACCCGGTGCCCTGGGAGCTCGACCCCGATCGCGCTGACGAGCTGCTCGAGGCGGCCAGCGGACGCAGCGACGCGAGCGCCAGCCACGTCGAGGTCATGGCCCGGGGCCCCGACGGGATCCTGCGGCCCCTCGCGGACTACCTGCCCCCGATCCAGCCGGTCCCCACCAAGCCCGGCGAGGACAGCCCCCCGCCCCCCATCGCCCACCCCGCGGATCACCCCGGCGCCAGCGAGGGCAGCCTGAGCGGCAAGGCCGTCTACCTCAGCCAGTGCCACGGCTGGATCTGGTACGACTCCCTGGGGGGCTTCTCGACCCAGCGCGGCAACGTCTACGACACGGTCGAGGACTTCCACAACCCGGAGGCCGCCAACTGGTACCTGGCCGCCATGCTCGAAAACGCCGGGGCGGCGGTCTTCACGGTCAAGGACCGGGGCATGAACCCCGAGTCGGTGGTGGTCGACAACGACGCCCCCAGCAGCGGCGGGAGCTATGTCGAGAGCGGCTCCGGCTTCGAGGACAGCTACGCCGGCTGGGGCGCCAGCGACCGCTGGGCCTACGGGCAGGATCCCTTCGACGCGGGCACCACCCGCCGCTTCCCCGCCGACGGGGGGGGCACGGTCAGCTGGACCCCGGACGTCCCCACCGACGGCTGGACCACCGTCTACGTCTCCTGGGACTCCGACAGCGAGAACGCCCAGGACGCCCACTACCGCATCATCCACCCCGGCGGCACCATCGACCGCTGGTTCGACCAGACCGTCCACGGCTCGACCTGGCAGTACGTCGAGACCCTCTGGCTCCCCGCGGGCACCGACGGCCTCGAGGTGCAGCTGGTCGCCGACTCGAGCCAGTCCGGCCGCTACCTGAGCGCCGACGCCGTGCGCGTGGGCGGCGGCATGGGCGATGTCACCCGCAACGGCGAGACCACAGGCCGACCCCGCTGGGAAGAGGGCGGCATCCTCAACGCCCAGTTCAACGGCGCTCCCACCTCGGTCTACGATCCATACGGCGACGGTGACGGCTCGGACCCCTCATCCCGATCGCGCTGGGCGGCCTGGGAGCACCCCAGCGGCGAGGACGCCGTCTACCTCTCCTGGCACTCGAACGCCGCGGGCAGCCCCGACCAGGCCCGGGGGACCTCGACCTACACCTACGAAGGCGACCACGGCTACGGCGTGAGCGGCTCTACGGATCTGGCCGAGGCCGTCAACGGAGAGCTGGTCAACGCCTTCGACGCCCTGTGGGAGTCGGGCTGGACCGACCGGGGGACCCGCACCGCGGCCTTCTCCGAGGTCAACCCGTCCCACAACGGCGAGATGCCTGCCGCCCTGGTGGAGCTGGCCTTCCACGACCACTACGAGGACGTCGAGTTCCTCAAGCACCCGCGCTTCCGCCACGACGCCTCCCGCGCCATGACCCGGGCCATCATCCGCTACTTCGCCGAGCGCGATGGGGAGACCCCGCGCTTCCCGCCGGAGGCCCCCCAGGACCTGGCCATCGTCCACGACGACGACGGGCGCCTCGCGCTGTCCTGGTCCGCAGGGCCCGTCGGCGACCCCTACGGCGACGCCGCCACCGGCTACCTCGTCTACACCTCGAGCGATGGCCGCAGCTGGGACAACGGCACCGAGGTCGAGTCGAGCCCCCACACCCTGGGCACCCGGCCGGGCCAGCGGGTCTACGTGCGCGTGGCCGCAAGCAACGACGGGGGCGTCAGCCTGCCCAGCGAGGTCCTGGGCGCCCGGCGCTCCCCCGACGGCTGGGCCCCGGTGCTCATCGTCTCCGCCTTCGACCGGCTCGAGGTCTCCACACTGCCCTGGGAGGCCATCGGTGGCTCGCTGGGCGACGTGGTGCGCATGGAGCTGTCGCGCATGAACGCCTTCGACACCACCGTGGCCCACGGCGAGGCCGTGGCCGCGCTGGGCTGGCCCTTCGACGCCATCGCGGACGAGCGCCTGTCCGGGATCGAGCTTGACGCCTACTCCGTGGTGGTGTGGATCGCCGGCGAGGAGTCCACCGCGGACGAGACCTTCACCCGCGCCCAGCAGGACCGGCTGCGCAGCTACGTCGAGGACGGCGGCGCCCTGTGGGCCAGCGGCTCCGAGATCCTCTGGGACCTCGACTACCGCGGCGACGCAGACGACCAGGCCTTCGCCGCCGAGGTCCTCGGGGCGACCATGGCCTCGGACGACGCCGGGACCTGGCAGGTCGACGGGTCAGCCCTTCTCGAAGGTCTGACCTTGGACTTCTCCGAGGACGACGGTGCCCCGTACGCGGCCGAGTACCCCGACGTGCTGACCACCAGCGGCGAGGTCCTCGCCTCCTACCCCGGGGTGGGGACCGCCGCGGCCCTGTCCGGCTCCGTGGCCCTGTTCGGCTTCCCCTTCGAGTGCATCGGCGACGAGGACACCCGGGCCGAGCTGGCAGCGCGGCTGCTGCCCGCCCTGGCCCCGGACTACGAGGCCCCCGAAGGCCAGGACACCGACGTGCCGTGGGACAGTGCCGACCCGAACGACCCCGGCGAGTTCCCCGGGAGCCTCGAGCGACAGCGCCTCGACGGCAGCGGCTGCGGCTGCGCGTCGGGGGCGCCAGCGGCCCTGGCATGGCTGGCCCTGCTGGGCGTCAGTGCCGGCGCGATTCGCAGGCGCCGGCGCCGGCTTCCGTAATATACGCAACGCCCATTTTCCCTTTACACCGCCAGGGAGGCGGCTACGTTCCCCCCGTCAACCCCTGGCCTCTCCATCCATATCGCAGGAGTCCACCGTGCAGCCCCGCTACAAGAACATCATCTCCTTCCTCTGGGCCGAAGACTTCGCCAAGGCCATCAACTTCTACACCGACGTGCTGGGCCTCAAGAAGGTCTACGAGTCCGACGGCTGGTGCGAGCTCTCCATCCCCGGCACCCGCAACGCCTACCTGGCGGTCAACCGCTGGACCCGTGAGGGCAAGGCTCCGCGCAATGACTTCGTGACCTTCGGTGTGGAAGGCATCGAGGACTTCCAGGCGCTGCTGCAGGACAACAACGTGCGCTTCAAGGGCGAGCTCATCGAGCTCGACCAGCAGGGCCTCAAGATGTTGAAGTTCTACGATCCCGAGGGCAACGTCATCACCCTGGCCGAGGTCCAGCTCTAGCGCTGCCCTCCCCGCTCTGCCCAGCCCCGCCGCCCCCGGCGGGGCTCGCTGCTTCAGGAGCCGGCGGGGTGGCCGTTCTCACAGGATTCCAGGCGGATCCTGGTCTCGTGATCAGCTTGTGTCGAGCTTTGGGTCGAGGAGGAGTCCACGATGTCCCTCGCCACCGTCGCTCTGTTGGCTGCGTCCACCGCCCTCGCCGCCCCCACCGCGGCCCCGCCCGAGCTCAGCGGGACCTGGGCCGTCGAGCTGACGCTGGTCTCCGCCGCCACGATCCCCGTGCTGGGCAGCGTGGACAGCACCACGGTCACCACCGGCCGCATGCGGACCATCGCCACCGAGCGAGGTGTGACACAGCGCTACGAGATCTGCGACGTCACGGTCGAGGATCGGGGCGCCATCGTCACCAGCAGCATCCCCGACGCGTTCGTGGAGGCCCTGCCCATCCGCACGGTCAGCCCCTGGGCCGAGGCCACCGACGAGGGCTGGCGCTACCGGGTCGAGCTCGGCTCGACACACGTCGGCTACGATCCGGGCCTGAGCGGCGGCCGGCCGACCACCGACGCCGAGGACCCCGCCACCATCGACTCCGACGGTGACGGCGCCCCGGGCGCCACGGTGATGGTCAGCGTCCCCCTGTTCTCCGATGTCTCGGTCCACATCACCCAGGGCAGCCGCCTGGCCCTGGACGGCACCTGGCTCAGCGACGATCTGGTCCACGGCCGGGCCGTCACCTCCTACCTCGAGCAGAACGTGGTGGGCGCCTCCAACCGACTCTTCGCCCGCTCTCCCTCCATCCGCCCGGACAACGACGAGAGCAGCTTCACGCTGGTGCGCGTGCCGGACGGCGCCAGCTGCAGCGAGCTTCCCGCGCTGATGCAGGCAGCCCGAGGCTCCGCCGCGGCGGCCGCCATCGGGACGCGCTGACCGTGCGCTGATCCCAGGGGCTTGGATGCACTGACCAGGCAGAGTATCCTCATCGAACTCCGTGACGGCGCCCCGGAGGTTCGATGCCACGTCACCCCACCAGCCTCGTGCTGTTGTTCCTGTTGTGCGGATGTCCCTGGATCGGAGAGTCGATCCACCAGGAGGCCCGCGACGGGTTGCTCGACGACACCGCCGCACCCGAGGGCGACGCGGACACCGACGCAGACACCGACGCGGACACCGACGCAGACCCGGACGCTGACGCGTACGCCGACACCGACTCCCACGCCGACGCCGACGCCGACGCCGACGCCGATGCGGACACCGACACCGGCACCTTCATCGACAAGGATCGCGACGGCTACGGGGTCTCCAACGACTGTGACGACAGCGACGCCACCGTCTACCCCGGCGCCGACGAGTACTGCGACGCCACCGACTCGGACTGCGACGGTCTGACCGACGATCTGGACGAGGACGCCCTCGACGGCGGACCCTGGTACGGCGACGCAGACGGCGACGGCTACGGCGATCCCAAGGCGATCTCCACCCTCTGCCTCCAGCCCTCGGGGACGGTGATCAACGACAACGACTGCGACGACGGCGACGCGGCCGTCTACCCCGGCGCAGACGAGGTCGGGCTCAACGGCATCGACGATGACTGCTCCGGTGCCGACTCCAGCACCCTGGACGCCAACCTGGCCAGCGCCAGCTTCAGCGGCGAGGCCAGCGGCGACCACGCCGGCTTCTCCGTGGCCTTCCCCGGCGACGTCAACGGCGACCTCCACGACGACCTGCTGGTGGGCGCCCCCCAGTACAGCGGCGGCCAGGGCCGGGCCTACATCGTCTACGGCCCCGTGACCGGTGGGCGGGTGAGCCTGTCCACCGCGGACACCG
>CAYZVO010000153.1:0-22800 GCA_964481655.1 uncultured Enterobacterales bacterium
GCCGGTACGAATGCGGTGGTGTCCTAGGCCACCGAGCGCGCCTCCACGTCGGGTGTCTGCAGGAACTGCTGCAGCCGATCGCTCCCCTCGATCACTCGGGCGACCATGATTCGGCCCTGCGAACCGGAGAAGACGGGCAGGGCGCGATGCACCCCCAGGGTCAGCGCCAGCGCGTTGTCCTGCTCGATGTACAGGCGAGCGCTCGCCTTCAGCTCGCCCTCGAGCGTGCGCGGGCAGGGCCAGCAGACGAAGCGGAGCTCCTCCCGAGCGATGGCGATGACCGCGGCGTTGTGGGTCCCGCCGTCCGGACCTTTCAGCGTCAGGTGGGCCGTCAGAGAGACCTTGCCTCGGCCCTCGAGGGCCACCTTGCGGACACGCCACTCCATGGCATCGGGTTTGAGCATCAGGCGTCCCTGCTCCCGCTGGACCTTGCGCACCCGACCTTCGGCGCGGAACGACAGCCCGCGCACCCGGAAGCGGAGCTCGGCGTCGGTGTTCTCCTCGGGCAACCCCAGCCCCGAGCCCACACCGCCGTCCACCCGGAAGCTCAGGGCCCCGGCCCTGGGCCAGGCCCTGATGTGGCCCAGCTGGCGCTTGCGGCCCCAGGACAGGCGGGCCCCGCGGGGCTTCTCTGCCAGGGTCGCCAGCAGGGCGTAGCGGTCGACGCGCCGCAGGGGCTGCGGTCGCCGTGGGTCGGAGACGTTGTGGTGCATGATCGGTGTGCGTGTGGGCTACATCCCCGATCGGATCATTCGGTGGCTCGTTTCAGGATCCGGGCGAGAAAGGAGGGCTGTCGCCCTCGGGGTCAGTCGCGCCCGCGGCGGTCCTGGGCGCCCTCGAGGTGCTGCAGCAGCTCCGTCAGCCGGCCGTCGCTGTCGCCGATGGAGACCTTGACGATGCGTCCCCGGCAGCCTGGGAAGACCGCGCAGGTGCCGGTCAGGGCCAGCTGGAGGGGCACAGAGGGCAGGCCCTCGGCCGCGAGGGTCCCCTGGTTGCCGGTGTGCTCGCGCAGCTCCTTGGGGCAGGGCCAGGCCACCGCCCACAGCTCCCGCGCGGTCATGGCGACCACCTGCAGCGGCGTCTTCTTGCGCGGCAGACCGACCAGCGCGAGCTCGGCGCGTCCCCGGTGGTAGCGACGTCCCCCGAGACGGATGCTGGTGGCCGACCACTCGACGTAGTCCGGCTGCAGCACCACCCGCCCCTTGTCGCCCTCGGCGCGCAGCACCCTCGTCTCGGCCTCGAAGCTGAGGCCGCGGATGCGGAAGAGCACCGTCGCGGCGGTGGCCTCTTTGGGCAGGCTGGGGAGCAGCTCGGCCGGGTACTTGGCCTGGAAGGTGAGGGTGCCGCTGCGCCCGAGGGCGCCGAGGGTGCCCGCGATGCGCTCGCCCTGCCAGCGCAGCCGCGCGGGGCGTTCGCTCTGGCTGAGGTGGGTGATCATGGCCCGTAGTTCGGGACGGCGCAGGGGCTTCGCCCCGGCCGCGACGCGGTGGTGTGGTGTCATGGTGCTGCCGTGCGGATGGAATCGACAGCGGGTTCGGATTCCCCGGGGGGATCTTGAGAGAAAAACTTCGCCGGGCGGTCTCGTGCACCCCGGCGCCGGGCCGGCGCGGCCCGCGGCCCCGGAATAGAACGCACGGGATGACCGCCCATGACGCCACCGCAGCTCGGGTCGTCGCCATCGCGCGAGACCTGCACACCACCCTCGGACACCGCCTGTCCGACGAGGCCTACCAGGCGGCGCTGGCCTTCGAGCTCCGCGAGCGGGGCCTCTCCGTCGAGCAGGCGGCGCCCATCTCCCTGCTGCACGACGGTGTCGAGCTGGACATGGGCTACCAGGCCGACCTGCTGGTGACCAGCGCGGTCGTGGTGCGCTTCTGTGGGCTCGGGCGCCTCGACGTCCCCCAGGAGCGCTGGCTGCTCGAGCGCCTGGCGCTGCCCGGGGCGCGGGCCGCGGTCTATCTGGACTTCCAGCGCCCCGTGCTCGATGTCCTCACCATCCCGACCCGGGAGCCCGAGCGTGCCTGACATCTCCCTCCACGTGCTCGGCTGCCTCGCCGCCCTCGGCTCCGCCCTGGCCTGGGCAGTGGGCTCCATCCTGTTCCGGCGCATCGGCGACGAGGCCTCGCCCCTGGGCATGAACCTGGGCAAGGGCATCTTGGGCCTGTTGCTGCTGGGGCTGGCCCTGCTGCTGGTGGGCACCACGCCCATGAGCCCGCGCACCGTGTTCTTCCTGGCGGTCTCGGGGATCGTGGGCATCGCGCTGGGGGACACCTTCTTCTTCATGACCCTGATGCGGCTCGACCCCCGCCTGACCCTGCTGTTGGCCACGGTGGGCCAGGTGGCCACGGTGGTGATGGCCATGCTCTTCCTCGGGGAGCGCCCCGGCGCCATGGCCTGGCTGGGCATCCCCCTGGTCCTTGCTGGCGTCGGCTGGGTGATGGCGGAGCAGATGCCCAAGGAGGACACCCAGGCCGCCAGCCTCAAGTGGGCCGGCATCGGCTGGGGCCTGCTGGCGTCCCTGTGCATCTCCAGCGGCTTCATCCTGGCCAAGGTCGGGCTCGAGGAGGTCAGCGCGCTGCAGGGCACCTTCTGGCGCTTCGCCTTCGGCATGATCGGGCTGGCGGCCTTCGGCTGGATCCGCGGTGAGTTGGTGACCTGGCTGCGGCCCTTCGCCAGCGTCGGGCTGCTCAAGCGCATCGTGCTGGCCGTGCTGGTCATCACCTTCGGCGGCTTCTGGCTCACCATGGTCGGCTACAAGTACACCCACGCCTCGGTCGCCACCATCCTCATGTCCACCGAGCCGCTCTTCATCCTCCCCCTGGCGCGGATCTTCATGGACGAGCGCGTGACCCCCCGCGCGGTCGTGGGGGCGCTGATCGCTGTGGCGGGCGTGATCTGCATCGTCCTTAGCGTCGGATGAGCGGAGGCGGCTGCGAGCTCCGGGACGAAAACTGGACTGACCGCTGGCCGGTACGGGCCCGGCGTGTGCAGATGGAATAGTCGTGAGCCTCCGCAGGAGTGAGCGAAGTGTCATGAACGACCAGGAGCTGTTCGAGCTGGCCCAGGAGCGCGTGCGGGATCTGCACGCGCTGCAGGGGCTGGGCCTGGTCCCACGGGATGGCGACTTCTTCCCCTCGGTCCACTACCCGCCCATCACCATGTACGACCCCATGGAGCCGGGCGATCTGCTGAAGGGCTACGACAACCCCTTCGGCGACAAGTTCTCCATCTACCTGCACATCCCCTTCTGCGAGCACCGCTGCGAGTTCTGCCACTACCCCGTGGGCCTGAACGCCTCGCCGCTGCGGCACGAGCACTACCTCGACATGCTCGCGCGCGAGATGGACAACTGGCTGGCCGCCCTGGGGCTGCAGCGCTTCCGGGCGCGCTCCGTGCTGGTGGCCGGCGGCACCCCGAGCTCCCTGAGCCCCAAGCTCTTCCAGCGGATGCACGAGGACTTCGCCGCCCGGGTGGATCTGGGTCCGTGCACCCAGCTGGCCTACGACGTGCACCCTGGGGATCTGCTCGGTCCCGATGGCAAGGAGCGCCTGCGCATCATGCGCGACTACGGCTCCACCCGCCTGACCATCGGGGCGCAGTCGTTCGACGACGCGATCCTCGAGCGCATGAACCGGGGCCACTCCGGCGACGACATCCAGCGGGCCATCGATGCCTGCCACGACGCCGGCTACGAAGACATCTGCATCGAGTTCATCTACGGCTACCCGGGCCAGACCTTCGAGTCCTGGATGCGCACCCTGCGCCGGGCCATCGCCTCGGGCGCGGAAGAGATCCAGCTGTACCGCCTCAAGGTGGTGCCCTACGGCGACTTCGACGGTGTGATCACCAAGCGCCGCCGGCTGGCGGACGAAGAGTTCCTGCCGGTCGATCTGCAGTTCTCCATGAAGCAGGCCTCCCTGCTGGCGCTCCGCGAGGCCGGCTTCGAGCAGACCCTCACCCGGGTCTTCGCCAAGAACCACCGGCACTACTCCCACTACGCCTCGGATCAGTGCTGCAAGCTGCACGATCAGCTCGGCTTCGGGCTGTCCACCTTCTCGAGCCTGCGCGACCGCTTCAGCATCACCCCTCAGCGCTTCGCCGAGTACTTCGAGCTGGTGGAGCGGGGGGCCATCCCCATCAACCGGGGGCTGGTGCGCAGCGAAGACGAGAACCAGCGCTGGCACGTGATCCTGCCGCTCAAGAACTGGAAGATCCACAAGCGCTACTTCGAGCTGCGCACCGGCGAGAAGATCACGGAGCTCTACCCGAAGCGCATCGCGCTGCTGGTCGAGCATGGGCTGCTCTACGAAGACGACAAGCTCATCAAGCTGACCGACAAGGGTCGCTTCTTCGCCGACGAGATCTGCGCCCTGTTCTACACCGAGCGCTACGTGCCCTTCGCGCGCGAGAACTACGCGGAGGGGCCGCTGAATCCGCACCGGGTGGTGAACGCGTAGGAGAGGACGTCCCGTCCTCCCGTACCGCGTCGCTGGCGGGAGCCGTAAGGGGGCACGTGAAGTGCTCTCCCACGGTGCCCTCGGTGCTATTCCTCGCCGCCCTCGCGCTCGTCCCGCAGGTACTTGACGAAGTCGTTCAGCTTGCTGCTGGTGACGAAGTCGTGGTCGTCCAGGTGCTTGGAAAGATCCCAGCGGCCGATCTCGACATCCTCGAGGTAGGTGTCGTTGTACTCGGAGTAGCCGGAGCCGGACCAGACGTCGTAGACGGCGGCGCCCACCAGGAACGCGCCGGCCTCGTTCTTCTCCTCGGACCAGCGCTTCTGCACGCCCCAGTGCGCGGCCATCTCGGCGGCGATGCTGGCGGTGCGCTGGGACTTGTCCATGGAGAGGACCTCGTCGGAGAACTTCACGAAGAACTTCTTGTCGCCGTAGGCGTCCCGCCGCTCGACGATCTGGGTGTAGGGGCCACCCTCGGGGCCGTCGAACACGCCGTCGGGGCGGTAGTCGTCTTCCGAGCTCTTGCCGTAGGCGCCGGAGTAGCCCATGTAGGTGTTGGCGATGTGCACGGCCCGGGAGCCCAGCTCGCCATCCAGCGACGGGTTCACGTCGAAGACCCGGTCCTCGCTGTCGGCGACGCCGTCGTTGTCCTGGTCCATGAAGGCCAGCTTCTTCTCGTCGTCCGGGTACAGGTAGTTGTAGCCCCGGTACAGGCTGCCCCGACCGATGTAGCGCTCCATCTCGGAGTAGTCGTAGTGGTTGGTCAGGGAGACCATGCCGCGCTGCAGGGCCAGGGGCATGTCGTGGAAGTACTCGGAGTCCTTGGTGTAGATGATGTGGGCCTTGGGGTAGGCCTGGGTCAGCCGGGAGGCGAACACCTTGGACTTGCAGGCGTCCATCCAGTGCAGGTCGGTGGAGGTGGCGCTGTCGTCCGCGCGGGACAGGGCGCGGTCGATGCTGGTGCCCAGCTGGCTGTGGTCTCCGAACATGGAGACCTCGACGTCGTCGTCGGTGAACTGGTCCATGACGCCGCTGGGGGGCCAGCCGGCGTCGCGGATGGTGATGTTCCAGGTGATCTCGGGCAGGGCGGGATCGTCGGGCTTGACCTTGTAGGTCACCGTGAGGTTGCCGTTGCTCTCTTCGACGACCGTGGCGCCGTTGCGCTCGAAGACCTCTTTGAACTTCGAGTGCTTGAAGCCGTCGTCGCCGGTGTGCAGCGTGACGTTCACCTCGGTCTTGCCGTCGGCGAAGATGGAGCCGTAGTCGGGCTCGGGGGGCAGGTACTGCTCGACCAGCTCCCGGACCCGCTCGTCGTCGTCGGCCAGGCCGCGGCGCCACAGGTTCAGGGCGATCTGGCGATGGACCATGGGGTCGTCGATGGTGTTGGCCATCTCGAGCAGGGTGTCCACGATGTAGCCGTAGTCGTCCCGGGCATCCATGGCGGAGCCCAGCAGCGCGTCCAGCAGGGCGGCGGCGTTGGCCAGGGCCTGCACGTGGCTGTGGTCGGTGGTGGCCACCGAGTAGGCCAGCAGCATCGCGGCGGCCTCGCGGTCGCCTTCGTCGAGCCGGTCGGCGCGGGCGTCGGCGTCGTCCATGTCGATGGGGCGGGCGAGATCGTCCGGACAGAACCCGCCGGGGTCCGCGGGGGCCTCGGTGGTGTCGTCGGTGTACTCGTAGAGCAGGGAGAAGATGGAGGCCAGATCCTCGAGCCCCGCGGCGGGCGGGTTGCAGGGATCCTGGGCCTGGACGTTCGCGGCGAGCAGCAGGGGCAGCAGCAGGTTCACTTCTCACCTCTCTGAACGGCGACGGCGCGGCGGACCAGGGCGTCCACCCGCTCGTCGTCGGGGTAGTGGTTGCCGAGCTCGGCCAGCATGAAGCGCACGACCTCGATCTCGGCGGGGTCGGGCTGCTCGGCCTGCTCCAGGGCCTCGACGCGCTCGAGGGCGTGCATCAGCGCGTCTTCGAGGGAGGCGGCCTGGGAGACCGGCTCGGCGGCCTTCAACATCTTGGTGGCCTGCTTGTGCAGGGACTTGGCGGTCTTGCAGCCGGGGTCTTCGTCCTGGACGCGCTCCAGCAGGATGCGGGCCCGCTCGACGATGGAGGCCCGGTCGATGGCCTCGGCCTCGAGGGACTCGTCGAGCAGCGCCTCGGCGGACGCGATGCGATCCGCGGAGAGCGGGAAGCAGTCGGCGGCCTGCACAGGGGCCAGCGCGAGCAGGGGGACCAGGAGCAGCGTGGTCATGGGACCTCCCGGGTTGCGGGCGCACGGGGCCGTCGCCCCATGGGCGCGCGCCCTTTAGGTCCGGCCTGTCGGGGTGTCAAGCCAGCGCGGTGAAATGGTGATCCGCGCGAGATCACACGGGAATCAGCGCTTGCGACGCCGCGTCACGGCCAGGCCGGCGAGGCCCAGCAGCCAGACCAGGCCCATGGCGGCGCCCGGGCCGCTGTGCTCGGCGGCGCAGGTGCAGCCGCCGCCACCCTTGAAGCGGGGCCAGGTGCCGGAGTCGATGGGCACGACGTCGGTGTCCGCGGTGTCTTCGGGCGGGGGCTCGGTGTCCTCGGGAGGCTCGGTGTCGATGGGCGGTGAGGTGTCCTCGGGCGGGGAGGTGTCCTCGGGAGGCGCGGTGTCCTGCACCGGCTCGCAGTCATCGGTCCAGCCCGGTGCCCCCGGGTAGGCGTCGGGGTCCTGGTCGTCGCAGTCGGTGTCCACCGGCCAGCCGTCCTCGTCCCGATCGTCGTCGTTGCCGTCGCAGTCCTCGTCCACGCCGTTGTACCAGACCTCGGTGCCGCCGGGGTTGACCTCGGAGCTGGCGTCGTCGCAGTCGTCGCCGCCGTACTCCTCGGACTGGTAGCCGTCGCCGTCGGCGTCGAACTCGTCGTTGGCGTCGCAGTCGTTGATCACACCGTCGTAGGGGTCGTCCGGGGCGCCGGGGAAGGTGGTGGCGTCGGCGTCGTCGCAGTCGGTGCCGCCGTAGCTGGCGGACTCGAAGCCGTCGCCGTCCATGTCGAAGTCGGAGTCGCCGGCGCAGTCGCTGTCCACGCCGTCGTACCAGTAGTCGGTGGCGTCGGGGTTGACGGTGGCGTCGTCGTCGTCGCAGTCATCGTCCGCGTCGTAGCCGTCACCGTCCACGTCGTCGTCGCAGTCGTCGCCGAGGCCGTCGCCGTCCAGGTCGTCCTGGCCGAGGTTGGCCACCAGCGGGCAGTTGTCGGCGCCGTCGAGCACGGTGTCGTCGTCGGTGTCGTCGTCGTTGGGGTCGGTCTCGCCAGCGTCGAAGCTGCCGTCGAGGTTCAGGTCCTCCTCGCCGTCCAGCAGCCCGTCGTCATCGCTGTCGTCGTCGTCGGGGTCGGTGGTGGTGGTGGGGTCGAGGTCGTTGTAGGAGGCCTCGTCCAGGCCGGTGGCCCCCAGCTCGACCGAGTCGAACAGGCCGTCGCCGTCGTCGTCGGCCTCCGCCTCGTCCAGCGGGTAGAACTCGATGGCGCCGGGGGCGGAGAGGGTGGCGGAGCTGCCCGTCGAGAACAGCTGGACGGTGTCGGTCACGTCGTCGCTGTAGGCCAGCTCGTCGAGGCCCGCGCCGTCGTCGATCCAGTGCAGGCCGGCGAGGTCGCCCAGGATGGTCAGGTTGGGGCTGGTCGCGGTGGCGGTCCCCGGGATCGAGACGTCGTAGTGGTCCGCGCCCGTGCCGCTCTGGCTGTAGCCCACGAACAGCGCGTCCGAGGCGGCGTCCAGGGCCGCGCCCCGGATGGCGCTGGTGGACAGCCCCAGCGCGGTGCCCGTGGTCCAGGTGAACCCCCCGAAGCCCTGGCCCGAGGCGTCGAAGTACACCACGTCGTTCGCGGGGGTGCCCTGGGCCGCGTACAGCGCGTCGGTGGCGGGATCGCGCACCAGGTGGTTCAGATCCGCGCCCTCCCAGGTGATGCCGGTGGTGGTGGCGTCCAGGGCGGTGCCGTAGCTGGCACCGTAGTCGATGGAGTAGGCCTGGATCACCGAGTGCGGCCCGAGCTGTTCGACCGCGAAGAGCACCCGCCGGAACGGGTCGATCTCCAGGGCGCCGCCGTCGCCGGTCGCGGTGATGTCCAGGGCCGCCAGCCGAGACAGGTCGGTGGCGTCGAAGGCGTAGATGGCGGCGCCGTCGATCTCGCGGGCGTAGAGCACGCCGTTGATTGGGTCCAGCGCCAGGGCCGCGGTCGCGGCGCCCACGTCCGCGGTGTCGGCCTGGACCGAGGCGATCCCCGGAGCGCTGGTGTCGAAGCCCGACAGGGCGTCCACGGCTCCCGCGGACGCAGCGTCCGAGGCCACGTAGAGGGTGGTGTCCGGGTCGACGGCCAGGGCTGGCAGGGCCAGCAGCAGGAGTGCGGTCATAGGGGCCTCCAGAGGGCCCCGATGGTAGCAGCGATGGCGCTCGCGTTCCAGGCTACCGTCCCGAAGCCCGTCGCCGCGGTATGATGCACCCCATGCTGTTGCTCACCCTCTCCCTCGCCGGTGTCGCGGCCGCCTTGACCTGCGACGCGTACGATCCCTTCGTGCAGGTCGCCGCGATGAAGAACGCCGCGGTGAACGAGGCCTCTGGGCTGGCGCGCTCGCGCACCCGCGACGGGGTCTGGTTCACCCACAACGACGCGGGCGGTGAGGCCGAGCTCTACGCCTTCCAGCTCGACGGCACCTTCCTCGAGACCCACACCGTGGTCGGCGCGGCCTTCGACGACTGGGAGGACATGGCCGCGGGGCCCTGCCCGGACCGCGACGGCCGCTGTCTCTACATCGGGGACACCGGCGACAACGGGCGCGATCGCACCAGCATCGACGTCTACGTGGTCGAGGAGCCGGCCGAGGGCCAGCCGGCCCCGGTGATCGCCCACTTCCCGGCGTTCTATCCAGAAGGCGTGTCCTACGACTCCGAGGCGCTCTTCGTGCATCCGCGGACCGGGGAGATCTACCTGGCCACCAAGGAGCACGAGAGCACCGTCAGCCTCATCTTCCGCTTCCACCACGAGCCCACGCCGACCCCGCAGGAGCTCGAGCTGGTCCACGAGTGGGAGATGAAGCCCTCCAACGCCGCCACCACCGGCGCCGACTGGGACGCCGACGGCGATCGCCTGGTCATCCGCACCTACGGCGTGGCCATGGAGTGGGTCACCGATCCCTGCGCGCCGGACGCCCACTGGGGCGAGGCCCCCACCCACCTGCCCGTCGGCGAGGACCGCGGAGGCGAGTCCATCGCCTACGACGCGACGGGGGGGATGGTGACGGTCACCGAGGGCGAGCTGATGACCATCAACGCGGCCGCCTGCACGGCGGTGGGGGCCGGCAGCGGCCCTTGCGACACCGGCGAGGCCGACGCCGACACCGACGCGGACACGGACACCGACACCGACACCGACACCGATCTGGACAGCGCCCCTCCGGACAGCCCCCCCGTCGATGACACCGGCGACGGCGAGCCCGATGGACGCTGCGGCGGCTGCGGCCACGCCCCCGCGGCCGGGCTGGTCCCGCTGCTGCTCTCCCTCGCCGGCCTCCGTCGCCGTCAGAAGCCGTAGGCGGGGTTGTCCGGATCGAAGTCGGCGTCGCCGATGGCGGCGTCGGGCACCACCGCCTCGAAGCGGTAGTCCTCGATGGGGCGCAGGGCGCCGTCGTGGAGCTCCCAGGCCGCGAAGCGGGTGGGGAGACCGTGGCCGATGGCCATGCAGACCACCACCCGGTCGGCGTACTGCCCCGGGTCCTGGGCCTTGGGCAGCTCGGCCTGGTAGCAGTGGGAGGGCTGCCCTTCGACCACGACCCGGCCGAGATCCGTGTAGCTGGCGTTGAGCTGGGGATCGGCGCTGAGGGTGTCGGCGCCGTGGAGGATGCTGCGGGCGGTGCGCAGCAGCGAGGCCCCCCACACCGGGTGGCGGGAGCCGCGCATCGCCAGCGCCCCCCGGGGATCGAGGTCGAGGGTGGGCACCAGGGCGCCGTCGCTGACCCGGAGGCGTCCTGCGTTCCAGCCCGGGCGGTAGATCAGCTCGCGCCCGGAGTAGGCATCCCCCACCCAGTGCATGTAGAGCTCATCGGGATCCCGCAGCTTCACCTCGACCCGCTGGGCCGGGTAGGCCTGGCCGTCCTGCCACTCCTGGCGGTGCATCACGTAGGTGACGGTGCCCGTGCGGGCCACCGCGCTGCGCATGCGCTCGAGGGAGGCCTGGATGGCGGGTGGCGCGTCCGGATCGGTGGGGCGCTCCGCGGTCGCGGGCAGGGTGGCGAGCAAGGCGGCGGCGAGGGCGATCCTCATGCTCGAAGGCTAACCTCCAGCTGCTACGATGCTCCATGAACCCGCGGGGAGCTCCCATGTTCCGTCCTCTCGCCCTCGCCCTCGTCGTCGCCCTCGGCCTCGGCTGCCCCGCCCCGGGGGACAGCGGCGCCGGGCTCGAGCCCGCCCCGGCCTGGGCGCCACCGGACCAGTGGGGACCCTACGGCGTGGGGGTGGAGACCCTCGAGCTCACCGACCCGCGAGGCAAGGAGCTGGTCGTCGAGGTCTGGTACCCGGCCGTGGTCGAGGACGGCGCGGAGGCGGATCCATACGAGGAGATCCAGCTGGCCCTGGACGCTCATCGCGAGGCCGAGCCGGATCTGCGCGGCGCGCCCTATCCGCTCCTGGCCTTCTCCCACGGCTTCATGGCCATCCGCTACCAGAGCGCCTACCTCACCGAGTGGCTCGCCTCCCACGGCTACGTCGTGGTGGCGCCGGACCACCCGGACAACACCCTCTTCGACATCGACACCGACGCCACCTGGCGGGTGATGCTCGAGCGACCGGACGATCTCCGCTACGCCGTGGACGGCCTCATCGAGGTGGCGGCGGGGGACCACCGCCGCCTGGCGGGCATGGTCGAGGACGGCCCCTACGCCGCGCTGGGGCACAGCTTCGGCGCCGTGACCACCCTGATCATCGGGGGCGGCGAGCCCGACTGGCAGGGCGTGATCGACCACTGCGCCCACGGCGACGGGATCGCCTGCGACTACATGGGCGAGGGCCTCGAGGCCGGCATGGCCGAGGGGCACGGGACCGTGGACGAGCGGGTGGTCGTCACCGTGCCCATGTCGCCGGGCGTCTGGTACGCCTTCGGCCCCGACGGGGCGAACCTGGCCGCGGTGCGCGCGCCCCTCGTGCTGGGCGGGGATCGCGATCAGGTGCTCGACTACCAAACCGAGATCGTGCCGGTGGCGGAGGCCCTGGTGGCGCCCAAGCGCTTCGCCACCTTCGCCGATGCCGGCCACTACGCGTTCTCGAACATCTGCGACCTGGCCCCGTTCTGGGCCGATGACTGCGACGAGAGCGGCGAGTGGATCGACATGGAGCTGGCCCAGGAGATCAGCCGGGTGCTGGTCACCGCCCATCTGGATCAGCGCTTCCTGGGCGTCGACGAGGCGGCGGCATGGCTCGAGCCGGACGCGCTGTCCCAGTGGCCCGAGCTGAGCTGGGACGAGCAGCCCGGGGGGCGCTGAGCGAGGCCCGTGACGCGGTCGTGAGTCACGGCGGCGGCCGTCACAGGACTTTCACAGGGCGAAAATGCGCATGAAAGGCGTGTATACACCGGCTAGTCCAAACCATGATCGGGACGGCTTGACTTCCCTGGGGCGCGACATAGACTGCCCGCCTTTTCCTCTGGACTGCCCGCCTGGGGCGGTCGAAACCCCTCCTTTCTCGCGCACCTTTCCCCCACGCCTACACGGAGCGTAACCATGGCCAAGCGTCGCATGATCACGGTCGAGGGCAACGAAGCCGTCGCCTCTGTCGCCCACCGGACCAACGAGGTCATCGCCATCTACCCCATCACCCCCTCGTCCAGCATGGGCGAGTATGCAGACGCCTGGGCCGCCCAGGGTCGGGAGAACATCTGGGGCGTCGTCCCGGACGTGATGGAGATGCAGTCGGAAGCCGGCGCCGCCGGCGCCGTGCACGGCTCGCTGCAGGCCGGCGCGCTCACCACCACCTTCACGGCGTCGCAGGGCCTGCTCCTGATGATCCCGAACATGTACAAGATCGCCGGTGAGCTCACCGCGTACTCGATGCATGTCTCGGCCCGCACCGTGGCCACCCACGCCCTGTCCATCTTCGGCGACCACTCCGACGTCATGGCGTGCCGCCAGGTCGGCTTCGCCATGATGGCCTCCGGCAACGGCCAGGAAGCCCACGACCTCGCCCTGGTCGTCCAGGCTGCCACCCTCGAGACCCGCGTCCCCTTCCTGCACTTCTTCGACGGCTTCCGGACCTCCAACGAGGTCACCAAGGTCGAGGAGATGACCGACGACGACATCCGCGCCGTCCTCGACGAAGACGCCATCACCGCCCACCGCGCCCGCGCCCTGACCCCGGACCGCCCGCTGCTGCGCGGCACCGCCCAGAACCCGGACACCTTCTTCCAGCAGCGCGAGGCCTGCAACGGCTTCTTCGACGCCTGCCCCGGCAAGGTGCAGGAGGTCATGGACCGCTTCGCCGGCCAGGTCGGCCGCCAGTACAAGCTCTTCGACTACGTCGGCGCCCCCGACGCCGAGCGCGTCATCATCCTCATGGGCTCCGGCGCCCCCACCGCCGATGACACCGCGCAGTTCCTGGCCAGCCGCGGCGAGAAGGTCGGCGTCATCAAGGTCCGCCTCTACCGTCCGTTCTCCATCGAGCACTTCGTCTCGGCCATCCCCGAGACCGTCAAGTCCATCGCGGTCCTGGATCGCACCAAGGAGTCCGGCTCCATCGGCGAGCCCCTCTACCTCGACGTGGTCACCGCCCTGCGCGAGGCCCGCGTGGCCGGCACCTTCACCGCCGATCCCGTCATCGTCGGCGGCCGCTACGGCCTCTCCTCCAAGGAGTTCACCCCCGGCATGGTCAAGGGCGTCTTCGACAATCTGGCCCTCGAGACCCCGAAGAACCACTTCACCGTGGGCATCAACGACGACCTGACCCACACCTCCATCCCCTTCGATCCCGACTTCGAGACCGAGGGTGAGGATGTCGTGCGCGCCGTGTTCTTCGGCCTGGGCGCCGACGGTACCGTGGGTGCCAACAAGAACTCCATCAAGATCATCGGCACCGAGACCCCGAACTACGCCCAGGGCTACTTCGTCTACGACTCCAAGAAGTCCGGCACCGGCACCACCTCCCACCTGCGCTTCGGCCCCGGTGAGATCAAGAGCACCTACCTGGTCAAGAGCGCCGGCTTCGTGGCCTGCCACCAGTTCGAGTTCCTCTACAAGCTCGACATGCTCCACTACGCCAAGCCCGGCTCCGTGTTCCTGCTCAACTCGCCCTACGGCGTGGACGCCACCTGGGACGAGCTGCCCCGCGACGTGCAGCAGCAGATCATCGACAAGAAGCTGCGCTTCTTCGTGATCGATGCCTACACCGTGGCCAAGGAAACGGGCATGGGCACGCGCATCAACACGATCATGCAGACCTGCTTCTTCGCCATCTCCGGCGTGCTGCCGCGGGAAGAAGCCATCCAGCAGATCAAGGGCGCCATCCGGAAGACCTACAGCAAGAAGGGCGAAGAGATCGTCAAGCGCAACTTCTTCGCGGTCGATCAGACCCTGGCCAACATGCACGAGGTGATGGTCCCCACCGAGGTCACCAGCACCAAGGAGCGTCCGCCGGTCATCTCCCCGGAGGCCCCCGAGTTCGTGCGCAACGTCATCGGCACCATCATCGCCGGCCGTGGCGACGATCTGCCCGTGTCCGCCTTCTCCCCCGACGGCACCTGGCCCACCGCCACCACCCAGTGGGAGAAGCGCAACGTGGCCCAGGAAGTCCCCTGCTGGGACCCCGCGGTCTGCATCCAGTGCAACAAGTGCTCCATCGTCTGCCCCCACGCCGCCATCCGGCCCCAGGTCTACGACGCCGCGCTGCTCGACGGCGCCCCGGAGACCTTCAAGAGCGCGGACGGGCGTGGCAAGGACTTCAAGGGTCAGAAGTTCACCCTGCAGGTGGCGGTCGAAGACTGCACCGGCTGCAAGCTCTGCGTGAACACCTGCCCGGCCAAGAACAAGGCCAACCCCAGCCAGAAGGCCATCAACATGGTGCCGCAGCTGCCCATCCGTGAGCAGGAGCGCGCCAACTACGCCTTCTTCCTGGATCTCCCCGACCAGGACCGCAAGAGCTTCGCCAGGTTCAACGTCAAGAACTCCCAGCTGCTCCGGCCGCTGTTCGAGTACTCCGGCGCCTGCATGGGCTGCGGCGAGACCGCCTACGTCAAGCTGGTCTCCCAGCTCTTCGGCGACCGGCTGCTCATCGGCAACGCCACCGGCTGCTCCAGCATCTACGGCGGCAACCTGCCCACCACCCCCTACTGCACCGACGACAACGGGCGCGGGCCGGCCTGGTCCAACTCCCTGTTCGAGGACAACGCCGAGTTCACCTTCGGCATGCGCCTCGCCGTCGACAGCAACACCCGCGTGGCCGAGTCCCTGGTCAAGCGGCTCGCCACCCGCTTCGGCGACGAGCTGGTGGACGGTCTGCTGGCCAACATGGCCGACCGCAGCGAGCCGGGCCTCGAGGCCCAGCGCGGGCGCATCGACGCCGTCAAGGCCAAGCTGGCCGGCGCCGACGACGTGGACGCCAAGCGGCTGCTCGACGTGGTCGATTACCTGGCGCCCAAGTCCGTGTGGGCCTTCGGCGGTGACGGCTGGGCCTACGACATCGGCTACGGCGGCCTGGACCACGTGGTGGCGAACAACCGCAACATCAACATCCTGTGCATGAACACCGAGGTGTACTCGAACACCGGCGGTCAGGCCTCCAAGGCGACCCCCATCGGCGCGTCCGCGAAGTTCGCGGCGGCCGGCAAGGACATCGCCAAGAAGGACCTGGGCATGATGGCCATGAACTACGGCTCCTGCTACGTCGCGGCCATCGCCATCGGCGCCAAGGATGCCCAGGCGGTCAAGGCCTTCGTCGAGGCCGACAGCTTCGACGGGCCCTCCCTGATCATCGCCTACAGCCACTGCATCGCCCACGGCTTCGACCTGTCCCTGGGCCACGAGCAGCAGAAGCTCGCCGTCGAGTCCGGCCTGTGGCCGCTGTACCGCTTCGATCCTCGCCGCATCGCCGAGGGCAAGCCCGCCCTGCAGATCGACTCCACCCTCGAGCCCAAGGCCGACATCATGGACTTCATGATGGGTGAGGCCCGGTTCCGCATGGTGCAGAAGATGGACCCGACCCGCTTCGGTGGTCTGGTGGAAGCCGCTCGCGCTGGCGTCCGCCAGAAGATGGCCCAGTACAAGCACATGAGCGAGCTGGTCCTCCCCAGCTAGGCGTCTTTCCGCCGACTCCGAGCCCGCCGAGACCACATGGTCCGGCGGGCTTCGTTCGTTCGAGGCATGCTCGATCCGGGAGTCAACCGTGAGCTCGGCCAGCTACGACGCCATGACCTGGATCTACGACGCCGTGGGCGCCTACGGGCTCCACCTGGCGGTGGCGGCCTGGCTCACCCTGGCCGTGGCGTCGTTGGGGCTCGGGGCGCTGCTGTGGCGCTGCGAGCTCGGGGGCTCCGAGCGGCGCTGGGCGCTGGGCGTGGGCGCCCTGGCGCTGGGCTGTCACCTGCCGGACCTGCTGTTCTCCCTCGGTGCCAGCCACCAGCTCACTCAGGAAGCCAGCGCGCTGTGGGTCGCGGTGTTCTCGGCGTTGGGGCACCCCGCCGCGGTGGCCTACGGGGTGACGGGCAAGCTCATGCTCGCGTTGGTCTCCTACGAGCTGTTCGCCCTGTACCTGGTGCAGCGGCGCGGGCTCTTCCCGTCGGCGGACACGCCCGCCAGCTTCCGCGCGTTCTGGGCCGCCTACGGAGCGGGCCCGGGGCTCGGGCCGCAGCGGCTGCTGTCCTGGTTCAGCCTCTTCGCCTTCCTGTTCCCCCTCGTCGCGCCGGTGATGCTGTACCTGTCCGTGTTGAACGCCGCCGCGGACAGCGCGCTGGGGCCCCTGCTCCTGCCGTGGCCGATCGCCTCGGTGCTCTGGGTCGCCTTGGTGGCGGTGGCCTGGGCGGTGGTGACCTGGAAGGCCTGGCTGCGGTGGCGCGAGAGCGCCCGCAGCTGATCTCCGACAGGGCCCGTCGCCGGGCGCCCGTGAGCCCTCTCACCGACCCCGTCATCGGGGGTGACGCTTGACATGTGGGGGTCATGTTGAGCGGGCGACGCCCGGTCGGATGCGCCGGGCTGCATTCTCGCCACCCCATCTCGCGGAGACCCACCATGGACCTGACCACCGAGTACCTCGGCCACACCCTCAGCAACCCCTTCATGCCCGGATCCTCGCCGATGCCGGACGAGCTGGACACCGTCAAGCGCCTCGAGGACGCGGGTGCGTCGGCGATCGTGCTGCGCTCGCTGTTCGAGGAGCAGGTCCACGCCGAGGAACTCGCGACCCATGAGGCCGTGACGGCCGCGATGTACACCTCTCCGGAGGCGGTCTCCTACTTCCCGGAGGACGGGGACTACCAGTTCGGCCCCGACGCCTACCTCGAGCACCTCCGCGCCGTGAAGGAGGCCGTCTCGGTGCCCGTCTTCGCCTCCCTGAACGGCACCGACGCCGGGGGCTTCCTGCGCTACGGCAAGCAGATCCAGGAGGCCGGCGCCGACGGCCTCGAGCTCAACGTCTACGCCCCCATCATCGCCCCCGATCGCAGCGGTCAGTCCGTCGAGGAGGAGGTGGTGCAGCTGGTCCGCGTGGTCAAGCAGGGCCTCGATCTTCCCGTGGCGGTCAAGCTCTCTCCCTTCTACAGCTCCCCCGCCAACCTGGCCCGCCGCATCGAGGGGGCGGGCGCGGACGCGTTGATCATCTTCAACCGCTTCTACCAGCCGGACATCGACATCGAGCGCCTCGAGGTGGCCCGCACCCTGGCCCTGTCCTCCAGCTCCGAGCTGCTGCTCCGGCTGCGCTGGCTGGCCATCCTCCGGGGGCGCGTGGGCATGAAGCTCGCCGTCACCGGCGGCGTGCACACGGCCGACGACGCCATCAAGTCCATCATGGCCGGCGCCGACGTCGTGCAGGTGGTCTCGGCCCTGCTCCAGCGTGGGCCCGAGTACCTCGGCCAGCTCCGCCGGGCGGTCGAGCTGTGGCTCGAGGACAACGAGTACGAGAGCCTGGAGCAGGCCCGCGGGTCCATGAGCCTGGACAAGGTCGCCGAGCCCGAGGCCTACGAGCGCGCCAATTATCTGAAAATTCTCCAGGGTTATCGCGCGGGCCTGGGCCGCTGAGCGTGCAGCAGCGCCCCGCGCGCCCCGGCCGCCCTCACGCACATCGCTCGGTGAAAGTGGGGTGAAAAGGTGCGATACAAAGGGATCGTGGGTACGCTTTCCCTCTCCCCGTCGGTGCCTGTGGAAAACCGACGGGGGTTTGTGTGTTCAGGGAAAGACCCCTTGCAACGTCGATGTTTCGTCATCGGATTCCCCCGGCGGGGGGTGTGTGACCCAAAGTCTTCCACAAGTTGTTCACCCCCCAAAGTTGACGCGTCAAGGGCTCGTGTGTTCGCGGATGAGATGGCATATACACAGCAGGTAGACCGCTTGGCTGCGCCTCGCGCGCGCGGGTGAACGATGAAGCAAGGAGGCAGCCTCATGTTGCGCCCCGGGGAGCGGATCGGCGACTGGATCGTGGAAGCCCGCCTTGGCGAAGGGGAGCATGGTGCCATCTTCCTCGCTCGGCACGGGCTCAACCTGAACCTCCGCGGCGCGCTCAAGGTCGCCCGGCCGCCCGACTACGAGAAAGCTCGCAACAACTTCATCGCGGAGATCGAGCCGCTGCTCATGCTGCGGCACGAGGCCCTCATCCACGTGCTCGGCTGGGGCGAGGACCCCGAGCGCAACCTGCTGTGGATGACCACCGAGCTGGTGCGTGGTCAGTCCCTCGAGCAGCGCCTCGGTGACGGTCCCTTCGAGCTCGAAGAGCTCGGCTTCGTCTTCGGCCGGCTGGCCGGTGCGCTCGCCCTCATCCACTCCCACGGCGCCCACCACGGCGATCTCCGCCCCTCGGACGTGCTGCTCGCCGAAGGCCGCCACATCCGCATCACGGGCTTCGGCACCGTGTTCCGCGAGGGCAGCCAGGGCCAGCTCGACGCCGAGTCCCTGGCCTACGTCGGCCCCGAGTACTTCGACGATCCTGAAGGCTGCAGCCCGGTCCAGGCCGACATCTACGCCATCGGCCTGATCCTCCACGAGGCCATCACGGGTGTGCGGGTCTTCCCGGTGGACCCGACCCTCAAGCCGGCGCCCCAGATGGCGCGGATCATGGGCATGAAGATGCGCATGGGCCCGCTGGATCCCGGCGAGGATGTGCCCCTGCCCCTGCGGCGCATCGTCCTGCAGACCACCGATCCGGATCCCCAGGCCCGTCCCCCCGATCTCTCCGGCTTCCTCACCGCCCTGAGCATGGCCACCCGGGATCGCGACGACATGGCCCCTCGTGTCGTCGCGACCGACGCCGGCGACGCCGCGGCGCCCAGCGACGTGCCGGAGCCCGGCGCCTCCCCCGAGTCGTTCGGGGTCAGGCTCGAGAGCTCGGTCCTGGGGCAGCAGCAGCGGCCCACCCCCTTCCCCTTTGCGCCTCCGGGATGGGGCCCTCGCGCCCACCAGGTGCCCTCGCCGCTGGCCGGCATCCTGCGCGACGAACCGCAGCTCGACGCCCCCGAGCCCGGCGTGGTGCGGGAGCTCGAGGTCGCAGAGCGCGATGTGGCGTCCCCGGCGCCTCCGGTCGCCGACGCGCCGGTCTCCTTCGACGAGCCCGCGGCCGTCGAGCCGCCGGTCATCGTCCCGGTCGAGCCCGTCGCCCCGCCCGAGCCCGAGCCCGAGCCACAGCCCGAGCCCGAGCCCGAGCCGGAACCCGAGCCGATTCCTCCCGTCGAGGAGGACGAGCCCGAAGAGGCCACGCTGGTCGAGGAACAGGAAGAAGAGGCCGTCCTGGTGGACCCCGACCACGCCGCTGTGCCGGAACACAGCTGGGATCGGGACGACGGTCCCGCGGCGCCGGAGCCTCCCGTCGCCGACGGCGAAGACATCGCGGCCGGTCGGCAGCGTCAGCGGCGGGCCTTCGTGCCGCCGCCCCCCGTGCCGGACCCCACCCTCGTGGCCCCCAGCCCCCTGGCTCCCGGCGAGCCCGAGCCGGTGGCTCCCTCGACCGAGCCCGAGGCGGCCCATCTGTCCGCCCCCGAGCCGGCCGCCGTCGAGCCTGTCCCGGCGCCCGAGCCCAGGTCGGCGCCGACCCTCGTGCCCCCCGCCCCCGCGGTGTTGGTGCCCGAGCCCACGCCCGTGGCCCCCTCGGAGCCTCCCCTGGCCGAGGCCGGCCCCACGCTGCTGCCCCCCGACGAGCCCCCGCCCGAGGAACCGCCCGCGTCGAGCGACGAGCCGGTCCCGATGCCGGCCGACGTGGATGTGACCCAGGCGCCGCAGCCCGAGGCCGTAGCCGCCGTGGCGGCTGTGGGTGCCGTGGGCGCTGTGGGCGCGGCGAGCCTCGCGGACGCGCATCACACCCATGTGCCCGAGGAACACCACACCCACGTGCCCGACGAGGACCTGGCCCCGGCCGCCCAGCTCCCAGAGCCGAGCCCCGAGCCCGAGGCCGCCGCAGCGCCCGAGCCGAGCCCCGAGCCGGCGCCGGCGGTGGACAGCCTCGACGACGACGAGGACTGGTCCTGGCACGACGAGGGTGGCGAGCTGGACTCCGACTTCGCCATCGAGCCCGAAGAGCCGTCCTCGCTGGACCCCTACACGCGGCCCATCGATCAGCTCTACGCCGACGATCTCGACCCGTCCGCCTCGGACATCGCCGCTGACGTCTTCGGCGAGCACGCCGAGGGCGCGGCCTGGTTGAAGTGGGTCCTGCCCGCGGTGATCGTCATCTGCGTGCTGGTGTTCGTCTTCGCCTTCTGGAACCGCGAGCAGCCGACGGTCGAGCAGCCCCAGCCCGAGGGGGCCACCCCCAGCTCGGCCGAGGCCCCCAGCTCGCCGCCCCCCGCGCCGGTGGAGCCGCCTCCACCCCTCGAGCCCGAGCTCGAAGAGACCGTCCAGGAGCCCGCCATCGATCTCGAGGCCGTGGTCGCCGGTGATGCCCCCGCGGACGCGGCGGACGCCCCCGAGGCTGCCCCCGAGCCCGCTCCCGAGCCCCGCTCGACCAGCCGCTCTGGCAGCAGCTCGTCGCGCTCGAGCAGCAGCCGTGGCAGCTCGTCGAGTCGCAGCGCTACGCCGGCACCCGTCGTGACTGCGCCCGCACCCGAGCCCGAACCCGTCGTGGCTGTGGCCGAGCCCGAGCCGGTCCTCCCCGCCGAGCCCGAGCCCGCGCCCACCAAGGGTGTGATGGACTACCTGCGGGATGGCTGGTCTTCGCTGGACTCCGGCAACCTCGTCGGCGCCCAGGGAGCCTTTATGGCCGCCCTGTCCATGGACTCCGGCAACGGCATGGCCCACTACGGCCTGGGTCAGGTGGCCGAGCGCGCCCGCGACTACGGCGGCTCCGCCTACCACTACGGTCGGGCCCTGAGCGTCCTCGGTGGCAACCCCACCATGAAGGGCGAGCTCGAGGCCGCCCTGCGGCGTGTCAACGCCAAGACCGGCGCCGCGGCCCCCGCCGCCCAGCCCACCGCCCAGCCCGCACCCGCCGAAGAGGCCGCCCCCGAGGTCACCCGCAAGAAGCGGGACGAGCTCGAGGAGAGCTTCCGCCAGGAGCTGTGGGACGAGGACGACTCGAACTAGACCGAGCTGTCCCTGCTCACCGGATCGTCACGGGCTCGGCAGGAGCCAGGCCCGGCCGCTGCCGTCGTGGGCCGGCGCCACCACGACGGGGTCCACGACGGCGTCGCCGTCGAAGTCCACGGCCAGCAGTGCGGCTCCCAGCAGATCGGCCTGATCGGGGAGCAGGGTCCAGGATGCGTCGGCGGTCGTGATGGAGCTCTCGCCCCCGATCAGCGCGCCGTCGAACAGGTAGGCCGCGCCGCTCCAGCTCGACGAGGGAGCGTCGGCATCGTCGCTGCCCGGCGCGCCCACCATCAGGTCCACGACGGAGTCTCCGGTGACGTCGCCCTGCTCGAGGGCCGCACCGAACCGGCTCCCGGTCTCTCCGACCATCTGCAGGTCGGCGTCGGCGAGGCCCAGCTCGCTCCCCACCAGCGCGGCGACGTCCAGGTAGACGTAGACGGTGTCGCTGGAGGGGGTGGCGATGATCAGGTCCTCGGTGAGGTCGCCGTCGAAGTCCATCACCAGCGGCCGGCCGGCCTCACCCAGCCGGCTCCCTGCGTCGCCGGTCACGGTCAGGTCAGCGTGATCCTCGTAGTCGGACCAGCCGCTCCAGGAGGGGAGGGGGCTCGAGCCCAGGTACATCGCGATGAGGCCGCTGTCGCTGTCGTTGCCCGGTGCTCCCAGGACGAGGTCGTCGTAGCCGTCACCATCGACATCGCCTCCGCCCATCACCCGGCCGGGCTGGTCGTCCGAGCTCCAGGCGAAGAGGTAGTCGCTGGCGGCGCTGGAGATGTCCATGCTGCCGGACAGTGAGGCTGGTTCGATGAGGTAGAGGGGGCTGCCGGTGTAGCCCCAGCTGCCGACGCCGGACCAGTCCGCGTGGAGGATCTCGGCGATGCCGTCGCCGTTCATGTCGAGGTGGCTCAGCAGCGTCGGCGCGTCGGCACCCTCGACGCCGGTCAGCTCGAGGGTGGCGCTGGACGGCGTCAGGACACCGACCAGGCTGCTCCCGCCGGTGTAGACAGCCAGGGCGCTTGCGCTGCTGTCGGTGGCGTCGGTGCCGCCGACCACGAGGTCCGCCACGCCGTCGCCGGTGACGTCGCCCTGGATGGGCCCCAGCGCGGCCATCATCGCGCCAGCGACGCCGCCATTCACGGAGGGGTTCGCGTAGCCCGAGGCTGGCCCGTGCAGGGAGCGAGGCAGGGAGAGATCCACCACCCAGACGGTGCCCATGTCAGCGGCGGCGGTGAGGCTGCCGACGATGATCTCGTCAGCGCCGTCGCCGTCCACGTCGCCCGTGGACACGGCGCCGCCGAAGCCGAGCTGGTCGCCTGAGGAACCACCATCGAGCCAGCCGACGGCGGCGTCGGCGGGATCCATGTCGTCCACCAGCCCGTCGCAGTCGTTGTCCGTGGCGTCCCAGGCCTCGTCGGCCTCGGGGTAGACGTCCGAGCGGGTGTCGTCGCAGTCCTGGCCGGCGTAGTCGGCGCTGTCGTAGCCGTCGTAGTCGGCGTCGTAGTCGGACAGCTCGTCGCAGTCCTGATCGACCCCGTCGTACCAGGTCTCGAGGGCGCTGGGGTTCACCGTCGCGTCGCTGTCGTCGCAGTCGTCCCCGCTGTAGTCGGAGGAGTCGTGCCCGTCGGCGTCCGCGTCGTAGTCCGAGGC
>CAYZVO010000154.1:0-22793 GCA_964481655.1 uncultured Enterobacterales bacterium
GGGGCGCGCGTTCGTGGGGGGCGCCCCCAGGTTTGGGGGGGGGGGGGGGGGGGGGGGGGGCCGGGCGAGCGCCGGGCTAGCTGCCAGTGCTGGTGGTCGCGGCGCCCATCGCGGCCGCCGCCTGCTCGGCCGCCTCGTGCTCACCGATGAGCAGGACGCCTTCGCAGCGGCCTTCGATGGCCTGGGGGACGGCCTCGAGGGCGCCTTCGACGCAGGTCGCGAGGGCCTTGGACGCATCGACGGTGGCGATGCTGGCGGCATCGTCGCCGTCCCAGGTCCAGCGGACCTTCAGGGCGGCGCCGTCAGCGGCGCAGGCGTCGAGAGCGGCCTTGCGGCCAGCCAGGGTCGCGACGACCGCAGGGCCGGCGAGGAACTCACCCTCGGAGAGGGTGCACTCCAAGCCGCGGAGCTCCTGGTCGAGCACGCTGGTCTCGGGGACGGTGATGGTCGCGTCGGCGGCCATGAGGACCGGCACGGCGCACAGGAGGGTGATGATGGTTCGAGGGGACATGGTCTCTCCGGAGCGGCGTTCGAGCCGCACTTCGCCCGGGGCCCCGGCGGTTGGCGGGGTCCAGAGCAGGTCTTGGTTCGGTTGGGAGGGGGGCGCTCGCGCGTCAGCGAGCGTGCGTTTCAGAAGGTGTCATCGCTCGTGCCGACCTCCTTCGTCGCGAGGTGGGGAGTTGATGCCGTAGCGACGGATCTTGCAGAGCAGGCCCGTGCGAGAGATGCCCAGGATGCGGGCCGCCTCGCTGCGGTTGCCTCGGGTGTGCTCGAGGACCTGGCGCACGTACTCGGCCTGGACCTCCTCGAGGGTGCGCCAGACAGGGCTGGGCTCGCTCGGGGTCTCCAGGGCGGCGCCCTGGCGCACATGGCTCGGGAGAGAGCTGGCGCTGAGGGTGGAGCCGCGCTCGTTGCGCAGCGACAGCTCCATGATGGTCTCGAGCTCGCTGATGTTGCAGGGGTAGTCGTAGCTGCACAGGTGATGCAGCGCCTCGGGCGCGATGTGTCGCACCGCGGCGGTGCCGGACCAGGTCCGCAAGGCGTGGAGCGCGAGCAGCTCGATGTCCTCGCGGCGCTCCCGCAGGGGCGGCACGTGGAGCACCTCGAGGCCCAGGTGGTGATACAGGTCCGCCCGGTAGGCTCCCCTGCGCACGTCCGCCGACAGGGAACGTCTCACCGAGGCCATGACCCGCATCCCGGTGGGGATGAGGCCCTCACCCAGGCCGGGCTGCAGGCCCAGGACCCGGCGCAGCAGGGACGCCTGGGCAGGCACGGTCAGCTCGTCCAGGTGGCCGATCATGAGGGTGCCGCCCTGGGCCACGCCGATGCGCTCGAGCAGCAGCCGGGGCGGCCGGTCCGAGGCGTCGTCGTGGGGACGTGGGTCGTGCAGCAGCTCGAACAGCTCGGTCGCCGTGACGCGCACGAAGGCGCGGTGCCCACGGCTGCTGGCCTGGTGGATGCACTCGGCCAGGGTCCCCTTGCCGGTCCCCGGCTCACCCCAGAGCAGGATGGGGCGGTCGTCGGAGGCCACGGCGCGGGCGCGCTCCAGGAGCCGACGGTAGCCGGCGCTGTGGGTGATGAGCCGCTGGAAGCTGCTCTGGCTCTCGCGGTGCGGGCTGTGGATGGGCTCGGGGACGCTGCGCTGCCGATCCAGCTGGCTCCACGCCCGGTTGAGGGTGCGGTCCAGCTCGTTGGGATCCACCGGGCTGGGCAGCACCTCGTAGGCGCCGGCCCGCAGCCAGCCGTGGACCCACACGGGATCGAGGCGGTCACCGCCCACCACGACCATGCGCTCCGCCAGGGTGCCCATGCGGATGGAGCTGGCCGCGACCTGGTCGGGCGTGGTGTCGCCGGGCTCGATGAGCACGAGGCTGGGTTCGTCGCCCTCGAGGGCTGTGGCCAGGGTGTCCAGCGAGGTCCGCTGCAGCTCGATCTCGGGATCGGCCTGGAGCAGATCGGCGCAGACCTGCAAGGAGTCGGGGGCCGACTCGACCAGCAGGAGCGTTCTCATGATGCCTCCTTCCGCGAGGCGCGACGATGGCGGGCCTCGATGAGAGCCTGGAGCCTGCCCAGGGGGGCCTCGAGCACAGGCCAGCAGCCGGCGCAGGGTGTGACGCTCCCGGCGGCGTCGCCCAGGACCACCCGCCGTTCCCAGCGGGCGCCGTCGCGGCGCAGCTGCTCGAGGTGGCCCGGGTCCATGCCGAACTCGACGGCGAGCCTGGCGCGGATGGCCTCGAGCTCGTCGGGTTGCTCGGGGGCGCCGAGGCGCCGGGCGAGCTCGTTGAGGGTGGGCACGAGCCCGCGGCCGCAGAGGGGCTCGACGCTGGGGCGCAGGCGGCCCAGGCGCCCGTCGCAGGCCACCAGCGTGCCGCTGCTCTCAGCCAGCGAGGGGATGGGCAGCACCACGTCCGCCATGCGCGCGGTGAGGCTGGCGTGGGCGTCCAGCACCACCAGGGTGTCCAGGGCGCGGAGCTGGGGTGCCAGCTCGGGGCGCATCAGCGGGTCCTCGCCGACCACCAGCAGGCCCCTCAGGTTGCCGCTGTCGAGGGCGGGACCCAGGTCCTGGTGCAGGTCGGTGAGGGCGATGCCCGCCTGGTTCGCCTCGGCGTGCAGCAGGAACAGCCCGGAGCCGTGGGCCGTGAGCTTGCCGAGTGCTGCCAGCAGTCCGGCCAGCAGGAGGAGGTCTCCCTCGCTCCGCTCGGTGGTGTCGTCGAGGTCGTAGATCGCCACCACGCGCTCGGCCTGGCAGAGCCGCGCGGTGAGCTGACCGAGGTCCTCCGGCTGGGTGCCGGTCACCCCGAGCACCTTGGCCTCGTCGCAGCTGCTGATCAGCTCGTCGATGCTGGCCTCGATGGGGGCGGACAGGTCCCCGGAGCGCCCGAGGGTTGCGCGGACCCGCCCGAGCAGGGCCAGCAGGAAGGCGCAGAGCGTGCCCCGTCGAGGATCGATCCATGTGCCGGCGTGCTTCACCGCGGCGGTGTGGGCCGAGTGGAGCACGACCACATGGGCGCCAGTCTCGACGGCGCGCTCGAGCTGGACCGCCAGCCGGGGATGAGTCCGGTGGGGGTCCGCGCCGACCAGCACGATCAGGTCGGCGCTGTCGAGGTCCTCGCGGGTGCAGGTCGAGGTCGTCCTGCCGATGAACCCGTCGAGATCTTCCCGGGCGCCGCCGCGGATGGCGCTGGAGAGGCTGCCCACCTGGGTGGTGTCGAGTCCGTCCTGGGCGAGCTGGCGGAGCAGCCAGCTGGCCTCGAGGGGCAGGCTCGCGGCGGCGAGGACCGCCACCGAGTTCGGGCCGTGGCGGCCGACGCACTCGGCGAGACGGCTGGCCGCGGTCGTGATGGCCACCGGCCAGCCCAGCACCCGCCGGGTGGCTCCGGCCAGCATCGTCGGCTCCAGCAGGCGCTGCTCGCTCTGCAGCAGCGCGCGAGCCTCGCGACCCCGAGGGCATCCGCCATGCACCGCGGCAGCTCCCGTGTCGGCCGCCGCGTCGGCGTGCCAGCACGTGAGGGAGCACAGGCCACAGCTGGTGGAGACCGGGTCGGGGGTCGGGGGGACGGAGCTCATGAGGTCCCCCCGGGGCGGGGAGCGTCCTGGAGGGGGGCGCTGCGCGCCCAGGGGGGGGGGGGCGGCACCACCGGGAGGGCCCGGGCCCTCAGCACGCCGGGCATGAGCCGCAGGGCGTCGGGCACGCGCATCGGGTCATCCTCGCCGGTCCAGCCCCGCATGTAGAGCACCAGGCGGCTGCGGTCCCGGGAGGCGTCGCATTGGACCACGTCCTCCATCAGGGAGCAGCGGACGTAGGTATCCACGAGGTGATCGGGGTCCAGCTCGAGGACCACGAAGGCGTCGCGGCCTCGGCCGTCGCTGCTGGGGGTGTGGCTGGGGGCGCCCATCGCGTCCACCAGCACAGGCCACAGCTCGGGGTCCACCAGCGGCTGCTTGCAGTGGAGCAGGGTGACCTCGGCGACGCCGTCGTGCTCCTGTCGCCAGGCCGTGAGGCGCCGCTCGAGGGCGCTGCGGTCCAGCCCCTGGATGAGAGCGACCAGGTCCCAGCGTCCCTCGACCATGTGGCAGTAGCAGAGCCCATCGAGCTCGTAGAGCTCCTGGACCACCTTCGCGGCGGGCGCACCGGGCTCGAGGCGCATCAGGGCGTGGGCGCTGGCGTGCAGGGTGGGCTGCCGCCGCTCCCGCGGCCGGTCGGCGGGCTGCTCCACCGGGGGAGCGAGCCGCTCGATGGCGTCGATGAGCTCCTGGGGGGCGAAGGGCTTGCTCAGGTAGCGGCTGCCCGGGGTGCGCTCGACCGCCTGGGTCAGCGCCTCGGAGCCGTAGCCCGAGATCATCAGGACCGGGGTCTCCGGGTAGGAGGCCTTGATGGTCTGCAGCAGTTGGATTCCGTCGATGTCGGGCAGGTGCACGTCCAGGACCACCGTGCGGTAGGGCGTGCCCCGGTGATGGGCGCTGCGGATCTCCACCAACGCCGGCAACCCCTCCGCGCAGGTCGCGACGTCGTAGCCGCGTCGCGCCAGGGCGATGCTGAGACCGGTGCGGATGGACTCCTCGTCGTCAACCAGCAGTACTCGGGCGGGTTCCACGGCGTTGCCTCGGGTGGTTTCGAGTGGGCCGTAGGTTGAGCAAGAGGCGTGCCAACTTTCTGTGCACCCTGTTTTTTTTCAGCCCAACGAGCCAACGTCGCATTTCGGCGAACGCCACCCTCCAGCCCCTGAAACAGGGCCCGAAATAGCCTCCTGGCTGTCGTCGCGACGGTACAGCTGTATGGCGCGACTATACAGGTGCGCCGCTGGGCAGCTTGCTGGTGTCCGGCTTCGGCGGCGGGGGCTGCTGCGGCAGTGTGACCACGAAGCGCGCGCCCTCGCCCGGGGTGCTGAAGGCCTCGATGAGGCCGCCGTGCTGTTTCACGATCCCATAGCTGACGCTCAGTCCCAGCCCGGTGCCGCTGCCCACCGGCTTCGTCGTGAAGAAGGGATCGAAGATGGCGTCGAGGTTCTCGGCGGCGATGCCGCTGCCGGTGTCTCTGACCTCCAGCACCACGGAGTCGGTGTCCAGGGCGGTCGCCACGCCGAGCACGCCGCCACTGGGCATGGCCTCACAGGCGTTGAGCAGCAGGTTGAGCAGCACCTGCTTGAGCTGGTCCGCGTCTCCCTCGAGCACCACCGGGGCGTCCTCGAGCTCGAGCTCGAAGATGATGCGTCGGTACAGCTTCTGGCTCTCGAGCAGGCGCACGGTGGAGCGCACCAGGCTGTTGAGGTCCAGGCGCTTGCGCTCGGAGGCGGACTCCCGGGAGAACTCCAGCAGGCTGCGCACGATGTCGCGCACCCGGGTCGTCTCCTTCACCAGCAGATCGAGGTCGTCCTGGTCCTCGTCGGTCATGTGAGGCTTTTCCTTCAGCAGGTGCGCGAAGGTCAGGACGCCGGTGAGGGGGTTGTTGATCTCGTGGGCCACGCCCGCGGCCAGGCGCCCGATGGAGGCGAGCTTCTCGCTCTGGCCGATCTGGCGCTGGGCGAACTCCTCGAGGCGTCGCTCCCGCTCCTGGACGGCGGCCGCCATCTCGTTGATGGAGTCGCACAGGCGCCCCAGCTCCCCCGGTGGCGCCTCTTCGACGCGCGCCCCCAGGTCGCCCTCCACCACCTCGCGGGTCATGGCCACGATCCCGCTGATGGGACGGAGCACCAGCCGGATGGCCGAGACCAGCAGCAGCAGGCTGATGAGGGTGGTGGTCAGCACGATGCCGAGGAACACGGTGACCACCAGGGTGCGCCGGCGCTCGAAGGGCGCCTCGAGCACACCCACGTAGAGGGAGCCGATGACCTGGCCGTCAGGGTCCTCGATGGGCTCGTAGGCGGTGATGTACCAGTCGTTGACCACGAAGGCCCGGTCTGCCCAGATGTCGCCCTGCTCGAGCACGCGCTCGTAGACTTCCTGGCTCAGGCGTGTGCCGACGGCGCGCTCTCCTTCGCGGGTCTGGACATTGGTGGACACCCGGAGGTCCCACTGGAAGATGGTGGCCGTGCCGATGTCGCGGCCCTCGTAGACCTTGTTCTGGTAGACCTGCTCCCGGATGGTGTCCACGGTGGCGTAGTGCCGGTTGAGCAGGGAGGCGCTGTACAGGGCGCCGAGCAGCTCGCCCCTGGCGTCGTAGACCGGGACGGCGGCGGCGATGACCATGCCATCGCTGCGGAAGCTGTCGTCCGTCGGCACGGCGGCGGGGGTGGAGATCAGCTCGAAGCGGGCGCGCTCGGCCAGCGCGGGATCGAACGCGGAGAGATCCCCCGCGGGCACGATGATGGTGCCCTGGGCGGACCGCCCTTCGCCGAGCACCTTGCGGATGACCGGGTTGTCCTCGAGCACGATGGTGCTGGCGGGGACGCCCGAGCCTGTGCAGGTGCTGCGGCCGTGCCGGTCGACCAAGGCCAGCATGTCCACCGCGCCGACCTGCTGCAGCTCCCCCATGGCGCCCACATCGCAGGGCGACTCGCCGTCGCCCAGCGCGGCGATGAGGTCCGTCTGCAACGCCGCGCCCTGGAGGTAGCGACGCATGGACTCGAACTGGTTGTCGTAGACCGCGCGGGCCGAGTTCAGGTCCAGGCGGACGTTCTCCTGGACCTCGTCGTGGAGGACCTGGGTCACGTAGACGATGAGCGACAACGCCAGCGCCGCGTTGACCACCAGGATGATGGCCACCAGCGAGAGGGACAGGCGAACGGTGGTGGTGCGGGTGCTCATGGACGTGGTCAGCGCGTGGCCGGCCACGTCCCGAGACGCTCACCATGGTGTGCCGAGGCTAGAGCTCCTCGACACAGCGATGGATGTAGCTGGCGATCGCTGCACTGGTGCTATCACGGTAGGCCAGGCCCCCGGGCTGCTCCAGGTCAGCCTGGAACGTCAGGGTGACCTGGCGCGGGTGGGAGCTCCCACCGACGCTTTCGTCCGCGAGCACCAGGCTTCCGGGCACGCCGCCTGCGTCAGCGGCCTCGATCACCACCACGCGGTCGAACTCGCTGAGGCTCTCGTCCACGAGCCCACCGTCCAGCGACCGCTCGCCGAAGCGGGTGGAGATGGGGCGGCAGGCGTTGAGCAGGCCGTTCACCAGGTGCAGGCCGACGCCGTGCTCCGCCGGCAGCACCCGGCTGTCGGCGAGGATGCGGACCTTGCGGCCGCGCCCGTTGGTGGTCTCCACGGCCCACAGCCAGGGCGGGGTGTTGCGGTGGGGGGCGACGCGGCGAAGGAAGGGCGTGACCCGCGGGCGGAGCAGCGCCGCGAACAGATCGCTCAGCTCGCCGTCGTCCAGGGGTGGCGCGGCCCAGTAGCTGATGCCCTGGGCGCGCCAGGCCGCCTCGCTGCTGGAGCCGGCATCGCCGAGCACCACCACGCGGGTGTCGGGGACCACCGTGCGCATCCAGGCCAGCTGGTCCGGGCCGTCGCTGCCGGTATTCCCGGCGGCCACGACCAGCAGATCGCAGCGGTCGCAGTGCAGGGCATGGACCGCTTCCTTCGGGCTGGTCACCGCGCGCACCACCAGCCCCAGGGTCCGGAGCCGGTCAGCGTTGCGCTGGCGGGAGCGGTCGTCGGGGTCCAGCAACACCAGGGTGTGCCGGCCGTCGGGGACGGGGAGGGGGGCCTGCAGCGGGAGCAGCCGCAGCAGCCAGTCCCCGTGCACGGGCACGACCCCGGCGCTCGCCTCGTCGCCGCGGTGCTCGATGACCCGACCATCGAAGGGAGCCAGCAGCGGGCGCCGCTCCCCGTCGGGGCGCTCGAGCAGCGCCATGGGCAGGCCCCGGGTCACACAGCTCCCGACGGGGGCCAGAGCGACCACCCGCAGCGCCGCGCGCTCCTGCCGAGGCAGGAAGAGGCCGGCCCGGCGGCTGGTGTCCTGGCCCGTCTGGAGCCAGAGCTCGCCGTCGAAGGACAGCTCCCCGCTCGCCGGTCGCCACTCGTCGTCCACCACGGGCTCGATCCGGGCGGCGCGGGTGGGTCGGGGGGCGCTGTGCTGCCGCTGCTCGAGGCCGCGCTGGATGGCCGACAGCAGGGAGGCGGCCTCGAGGGGCTTGGCCAGGTAGTCCGTGGCGCCCCGCTTCATGGTGCGCACGGCGTCGTCCACGGTCGGACGGTCGGCGAGCACGATGATGGAGGCCCCCTGGGCTTGCTGGCGGAGGCTGCGGACGTAGTCTTCGTCCCCGGCGCCGCCGCTCTTGTTGTCCACCAGGATGAAGTCGTAGCGCTCACGCTGCACGAGCTGCAGGCCGCGGACCGGGTCGGAGGTGGTGCTCACCTCGCAGCCGGCTCCGCCGAGCACGTCGCTGCACTGCTGGCAGCTCTGCTTCTCTTCATCGACCACGAGTACCCTTGCCGTTCTCGCCATGTGACACCTCGTGAGGCGTGGGGGGGATCCACCTCTCTTGCACGGTCCGTGCCAGCCTCAGTGCTGACACACCCGTCGTCGCTGATCTCGTGGCGATCGTCGATATCGCGTGTCTCGCGGTGCGAATGCGACGGGGGTGGCGCGAGGCCGCGCGGAGGCCGCCTCGCCGACGCTGGCGATGCTGTATGGATGTTTCATACGGCGTACAGCCGGGTCGTCCCCCGACGCCGCTGGGCGCGACGCGGCGCGCCCGCTAACCGAGCATCACGTCCCGGCCCGAGATGCCGTGCTTGCGCATCAGGGCGTGGAAGTTGGTGCGCTGCATCCCCACCAGGGCCGCGGCCCGGGACACGTTGCCCTCGGCCTTCTGCAGCGCCCGCCGCAGGAACTCCTGCTCGATGTCTCGCACCACGCTGTCCTGGAGCTGCCGCTTGTGGGCCTTGAGCTCGTCCCAGGTCTCCGGCAGCGGGACGGCCCGCGCGCGGGGAGCCTGGCCGCCGATCTCGGTGGGGAGATCCGAGGGCTCGACGCGCTCGGACTCGCACAGGATGGCCATGCGGTCGACGATGTTCTTGAGCTCGCGGACGTTGCCAGGCCAGCCGTAGGCCTCCATGCAGCGCAGCGCCTCGGGGGTGAAGCTGCGCACCTTGGTGGGGCCGTGGGACTGGAAGGAGGCGAGGAACGCCTTGACCAGCCGAGGGATGTCGCCGCCGCGTTCGCGCAGGGGGGGCAGATCGATGGGCACGACGTTGAGCCGGTAGAACAGATCCTCGCGGAACTCACCGCGGCGGATCATCTCCTGGAGGTTGCGGTTGGTGGCCGCCACGAGGCGGATGTCCAGGCGCAGCTCCTTGACGTCGCCCACGCGCTTGATGCGGCGGGACTCCAGGGCCCGCAGCAGCTTGCCCTGGGTCTCGAGGCTGATGTTCGAGATCTCGTCCAGGAACAGGGTGCCACCGCTGGCGACCTCGAACAGGCCCCGCTTGGTGGAGATGGCACCGGAGAAGGAGCCCTTGACGTGGCCGAACAGCTCGCTCTCGAGCAGGGTCGGGGCCAGGGCGCTGCAGTCGCAGGCCAGGAACGGGCCGTCGTCCCGCGCGGACAGATCGTGGATGGCCCGGGCGACCATCTCCTTGCCGGTGCCGCTCTCGCCCGTGATGAGCACGGTGCCGTCGCTGGCCGCCACGCGGCGGATGAGGTTGTACACCCGCTGCATCCCGCGGCTCTCACCCACCATGCCGTGGAAGGTGTGCTTGTGGGCCAGCTCGTGGCGCAGCGCGATGTTCTCCTGGATGAGGGAGGAGCGCTCGGCCACCCGGCCGACGACGTGGCGCAGCTCGGCGGGGGAGAAGGGCTTGGGCAGGTAGTCCGTGGCGCCGTGCTTCATCACCTCGACCGCCGTGCTGACGTCGGCGTAGCCGGTGATGATGATGACCTCGGACTCGACGCCGAAGGCTCGCAGCTGGGCGAGGACCTCGACGCCGCTCATGCGGGGCATGAGGATGTCCAGCAGGATGATGTCGAAGCACTGCTCCTGGGCGAGCTCGAGGCCCCGGACCGGATCGGTGCAGGAGACGACCTCGTAGCCGCTGACCTGCAGGGAGCGGGTGCAGCTCTGACAGATCACCTGCTCGTCGTCGATGACGAGGCCGCGGCGCGGGATCTCGTCCGTGCCGTCGCGGCTCTCGGTGGTCTCGGCTGGCTCGCTCATCGTGGGTCTCGCGTGTGTGCTCTTGATATCCGAGCGGAGCCGCCGAACCAGTGACTCACCTCAGGGGTGGAGCGCTGGGGCTCTGCGGGAGATCATGCTGTAGTCTACATGCAGGACTGGGTATGGACAGATCCAGCGCCGATCGACGGTCGCGTAGCGTAGCTGACGCTGGGAGCCGGGAACCCATCAGGCCTCGCTGGGGCTGTCCTCGAGGGCCTCGCCCAGCTGCTCGCTGAAGTCCAGGGCGAAGCCCAGGACCTTCTGGGTGCGGGCGCTCTGCAGCGCGCCCAGCGCGCCGAACATGCCCTTGGGCTGGATCGGCTTGCCGGCGGACTTCTGCAGGGCGACGCCCACCCGGGAGAGCAGCTGCAGCACCGCGGGGTCCATCATGCCGCTGTCCAGCAGGTCCTTGACGGCGGCGAGGGTGTCGGGGGCCGACAGCTGGGTGAGCAGCGCGATGCCGGTGCGGGCCCGGTCCTCGAAGTGGAACTCGGGAGCCTGGATGTCGGTGATGGTGGCGTCGGCCATGTCGAGCATGACGTCGGCGGTGCCGTCGAGCTTGGAGACCAGCCCCAGGCCGCGGCGGGCGAGGGCGATGTTCTCGGGGTTCGCGGCCAGCTCGAGCAGCTCGAAGCCGTCGCGGGTGAGCATGCTGAGGTCGAGCTCGCTCTGCTCCACGCGGTCCAGGGCCTCGCCGGCCACGGCGACCAGCTTGCGGAGGGTCTCGGTGCGGCCCTCGGCCAGCGCCATGCCTTCGCGGGCCAGCTCGGCGAACTGCGGGTCGGTGACCAGCTGCAGGCCGTCGCGGGCGATGTCGGTGAGCTCGGGGCGCGTCGCCAGCTCGAGCAGCTCCAGGCCAGCCTCGAAGCGGCTGGGGATGTCGCCCTCGAGGTCCACGACCTGCTGGAGCAGACCCTGGACGTAGTCCACGCCGAGGCTCATCAGATCCGGGCTCTCCTCGAAGATGTCCAGCGCCTTGTGGGCCTGCTCGAGGACCATGGGCTGGCTCATGCGCTTGGCCAGCATCAGCAGCGCGGTGAGCTGCTGCTCGAGGGTGCGACCGTGCTCGTCCTTCTGGGCCAGGAAGCCCGCGAGGGACTGGGTCACCAGCTCGAGGGTGCCGGGGGACTGGGCCAGCAGGTGAAGCAGCACGCCGATGGTGTCAGCGTTGTCCGCGACCAGGTTCACGATCCGGCCGACCTCGGGCCGGTTGGCCAGCTGGAGCGCGGTCTCGGACTCCTTGGACTGGACCTCGAGGCGGGCCTCGATGGCGTCGAGGCGGGCCATCATGGCCTGCATCATGGCGACGAGGTCGGCGTTGGTGATCAGGGACATGGGAGCTCCTGGGGGTCAGCTGGCGCGCCGGCAGGCGGGGGAGTGGGTGTCACCGACCAGGCCCAGCACCGCGGTGGTGGCGGCCTCGACGGCGGCCTCCACTGCGGGGGTCATCTGCTCGGAGACGGTGTAGGGGTCTTCGACGACGATGCCCACGATGTCGATGCGATCGGGCATGTGGGCGCCGAGCATGCGCCCCATGCTGACCGCGGTGGGCAGGTCTACGCCGTGGGCGGCGTAGAGGTGGTGGGAACCGTGGAAGTCGTCGATGGTGCGCACCACCACGGTGCCAGGCTCGGTGCCGGGCACCAGGTACGCGTCGACGATGACGGCGTGATCGAAGCCGTCGAGGAGGTCCATGAGGTCGAGTCCGCCCCTCTCCGAGAAGCGGATCTCGAACCCATGGCGCTCCGCGATCGCGCCCTCCAACGTCTGGACCACCACGATTCCCACGGCGTCATCGGTCATGATGAGGTTGCCGAGACCCAACACCACCTGGCGGCGGGCGGGCGTGGAACAGTCGTTCGAGGACGCGTTCATGACTAGTCCCTCCGGACCTCGTCCAGCACTTCGCCGTCTTCGGCGGAGCGCACGCGGACGATCATCGGCATCTCGCCCGGCAGGCTGTGGGTGGCACAGCCGAAGCACGGGTCGTAGGAGCGGAATGCCATCTCGATCTTGTTGAGGGTGGCGTCGTCGATGGTGCTGCCCTTGGTGATGAGGCCCTGGGCCGCACCGCGGATGGCCATGCTCATGGGGGCGTAGTTGTTGGTCGTGCCCACGATGAGGTTGGCCTTGGTGACGATGCCGTTCTCGTCGGTCTTGTAGTGGTGGGTCAGGGTGCCGCGCGGCGCCTCGACGATGCCCACACCCTCGGTGGGGGTGTTGGTCGGGATGACGCGGTGGTCCGGACCGGTGATGTCGGGGTGGCTGGCCAGCTCGAGCAGACGCTCGCCGGCGTACAGCAGCTCGATGCAGCGGGCCCAGTGGGTGGCCAGGGTGTGGTGCACCGGCTTGCCGCCCAGGGTCTCGTAGAAGCGCTCGTAGTGCTTCTGCGCCAGCATGGTGGCCATGCCGTCCGACGCGTTGAGGCGCGACAGCGGGGTGGCCTGGTAGACACCGGAGTCCGGCCCGTCCACGAAGCCCTTCCAGCCCACGTCCTTGAGGTACGGGAACTTGAGGTAGGACCACGGCTCGACGTGCTCGGCGATGACCTTGGTGTAGTCCTGGGGCTCGTACTTGCAGAACTCCTCGCCCTGCTGGTTCACCACGCGGACCTTGCCGTCGTAGAAGTTCACCTTGTTGTTTTCGTCCACCAGGCCCATGTAGTAGGTCTTGATGGTGTAGTCGTCGCCGACGATCATGTCGACATAGGCCTTGTTGGCCAGGACGACGTCGTCCACGATGCCCAGGGTGAACTGCGCGAACTCCACGGCGTACTCACCGATCTCGATGAGGCGCTTCTGCATCTCGGGGGTCACGCGGCGGGCCACGCCACCGGGGATGGCGTTGACCGGGTGCACCGGCTTGCCGCCCAGGAGCATGGCGACCTCGTGGGCCTCCTTGCGCATCCGGATGACCTTCTTGCCGATGTCCACGCCGACCTTCTGGATGACGCCGACCAGGTTGCGCTCCGCCGCCGGGGCGTCGGGTCCGACGACGAAGTCGGGGCCGCCCAGGGCGTAGAAGTGCGTGGTGTGGTCGCCGGCGAAGAAGGCCGCGTACTGCATCTCGCGGATCATCTTGGCGGTCTTGGGGAGCTCCACGCCCCACACGGCGTCGCAGGCCTTGGCCGCGGCCATGTGGTGGGCCTCCGGGCAGACGCCGCAGATGCGCGAGGTGATGCGGGGCATCTCCTCGACGGGGCGGCCCTCCGCGAACTTCTCGAAGCCGCGGATTTCGGGGATCACCAGGTAGGCGTTGGCAAGCTCACCGTCGTCCTTGACGAACAGATCGATGCGGCCGTGGCCCTCGAGGCGGGAGATGGGGTCGATGCTGATCTTGTTCATGGTGCTTCCTCCAGGGCGCTAGCCCTGACCCTTCTCGGGGAGGTGGCGCACGAGCATGGACTCGGCCATGCCGAAGCGGTAGGTCGTGCCGGCCGGATCGACCATGCCCTTGACGATCTCCTCGGCCTTCTCGATGGAGTCGGCGTCCAGCATGGAGCCCACGGCGGACAGCATGGCTGCGCCCTGATCCTTGGACTCACCCGCGGGGCCGTAGCAGCCGCGACAGGGCATGTTGGCGTCCATGCAGCGAGCCTCGCAGCCGCTGCGGGTGGCGGAGCCCAGGCAGAGGATGCCCTGCTCCAGCAGACACCAGCCGTCCTCGGAGATGATCTCGTGGGGGCGGTAGAACTTCTGGATCTTGACGCCGCGCCGCTCGCGATCGCACTCGTCGCAGACGGACTTGTCGCCCACGCCGACCTTGCTGCCCTTGGGGGGCAGGTTGCCGGACGCGATGGCGCCGATGACGTTCCAGACCTGATGCTCGGTCGGGGGACAGCCGGGCATGAAGTAGTCCACGTCGATCACATCGGACAGACGCTTGACCTCCTTGTGCACCGTGGGGAGGTGGAGCTCACCTTCCTCGACGCTGTGGCCGGGACCGGGGATCATGCCCACGGGGTTGTCCGTGGACTCGGTGTTGTAGGCGCGCTCCATCAGCTCGTCGGTGTGGAACAGGTTGCCCAGCGCCGGGATGCCGCCCTCGGACGCGCAGGAGCCGAAGGCCACCATGACCTTGGTCTTCTGGCGCAGGAGCTCGGCGATCTCCTGGTTCTCGCTGTTGCGGATGCCACCGTTGAACAGACACACGTCGATGTGTCCGTCGGGCATGGCGCGCACGTCGTCGTACTTGAAGTCCAGGATGCAGGGACAGAAGACCAGATCCGCGACCTCGAGGAGGTTGAGGAGCTTCTCTCCGATCTCGAGGATCCCGATCTCACAGCCACCGCAGCTGGCGGCCCAGTAGATGCCAATCTTGAGCTTGTCGGCCATGATCTGCTCCCTTACGCCTGCTGATGGGCGGTGTCGGACTCGATGAGGCGCTGCTTCCAGTCCAGGGGACCGAGCTCACGCACCGTCTCGATGGTCTCGTTGACCACCTGGGCGTAGCGGTCGCCCTCGGATGCGCTCACCCACTCGAGGCGGAAGCGGCGGGGGTCGATGCCGAACTGCTCGAGCATGGTGCGGAGCATCGGGTAGCGACCCGCGGTCTTGTGGTTGCCGTTGATGTAGTGACAGTCGCCGGGGTGGCAGCCGCAGATGAGCACGCCGTCGGCGCCCTCCTTGAAGGCCTTGAGGACGAACTCGGGGTCCACACGGCCCGAGCACATCACGCGGATGGCGACGACGTTGGTCTTGTACTTCTTGCGGCTGGTGCCAGCGAGATCAGCGCCGGTGTAGGAGCACCAGTTGCAGAGGAACGCGACGATACGGGGTTCGAAGCTAGCCATGGTTCACTCCATTCGCCCTAGGCCAGAAGGCCTTCGAGCTCGGCGTAGATTTGCTTGTCGTCGAAGCCCCACTGCTGCAGCGCGCTGGAGGGGCAGGCGCCGACGCAGGTACCGCAGCCCTTGCACTTGGCGGGCTCGATGACCGCCAGGCGGCGTTCCTCGTCGCGGGTGATGGCCTCGTAGGGACACAGGGGGATGCAGATCTGGCAACCGGAGCAGAGCTCATCGATGACGTGGGCGGTGGTGGGCTCGATCTCCACCGTGCCGCGCTTGATCATCGCGATGGCCTGCGCCGCCGCCGCCGCGCCCTGGGCCACGGAGTCGGGGATGTCCTTGGGACCCTGGCAGCAGCCCGCCACGAAGATGCCCTCGGAGGCGGTGCTGACGGGGGCCAGCTTGGGGTGACGCTCGAGGTAGAACCCGTCGCTGCTGCAGCTCATGTGCAGGGTCTGGGCCAGCTCCTTGGCGCCCTCGGCGGGCTCGAGGCCCGTGCCCAGGACCACCATGTCCACCGGGATGCGGCGGGTGGCGCCCACGAGGGTGTCCTCGACGCGCACGACCAGGCGGCCTTCCTCTTCCGGGTAGATGGCCCAGTCGGAGACCTCGGCGACCTTGCCGCGGACGAAGCGGACGTCTTCGCCCAGCAGGCGGTTGTAGAACTCCTCGTAGCCCTTACCGAAGCAGCGCATGTCGATGTAGAAGTCGTAGACTTCGCAGCCCGGCACATGCTCCTTGATGAGGTGGGCGTACTTGAGGGAGTACATGCAGCAGACGCGCGAGCAGTGCTCGTTGTAGTTCTTGTCGCGGCTGCCGACGCAGTGCACCAGGGCCACGGCCTTGGGGGCCTCGCCACCCTGGGTCAGCACGCCCTTGGTCTTCTTGACCACGTGGCCCTCGGTCGGGCCGGAGGCGTGGCACATGCGCTCGAACTCGAGGGCGGTGTACACGTCGTCGATGCGACCGTAGCCCAGGGCCTTCATCGGCTCGGGGTCGAAGGTCTTCATGCCGGTGGCGACGATGATGTTGCCGATGTCGATGGTGCTGTAGGTGCCTTCGGGGGCCTGGTCGTACTCGATGGCTCCGGCCTCGCAGACCTTGGCGCAGATCCCGCACTTGCCCTTGAGCAGCATGGTGCAGTGCTCGGGGTCGATGACGGGCTTGTTGGGGACGGCCTGGGCGAAGGGCGTGTAGATGGCACGCCGGTTCATCAGGTTCTGTTCCCACTCGTGGGGGATGCGCTTCTTGGGGCACTTCTGCAGGCAGGCGCCACAGCCGGTGCACTTGTCGTTGTCGACGTAGCTGGCCTTGTGATGGATCTTCGCCTGGAAGTTGCCCACGTAGCCGGACAGCTCGGCGACCTCGGAGTAGGCCATCACCGTGATGTTCGGGTGGGTGTAGGCCGAGACCATCTTGGGGGTCAGGATGCAGGCTGCGCAGTCGAGGGTGGGGAAGGTCTTGTCGAACTTCGCCATGGCGCCGCCGATGCTCGGCTCGCGCTCCACCAGGTAGACCTTGGTGTCGGACGAGGCGATCTGCAGGGCGGCCTCGATGCCGGCCACGCCACCGCCGACGACCAGGGTCGCGGGGGTGCAGGGCTTGGTGGTCTTGTGCAGCTCGGTGTGGTCGGCGACGCGCTGCACCGCGGCCCGGACGACGGTCTTGGCCTTCTCGGTGGCGGCGGCCTTGTCTTCCGTGACCCAGCTGACCTGCTCACGCAGGTTGGCCATCTGGAAGAGGTAGCCGTTCAGGCCGGCCTCTTCGCAGGTCGCGCGGAAGGTGGGCTCGTGCATCAGGGGCGAGCAGGAGGCCACGACGACGCGGTCCAGCTGGTTGTCCTTGATGGCGTCCCGGATCATCTCCTGACCGGGATCGGAGCACATGTACTTGTGCTCTTCGGAGTAGACGACGTTGTCCAGTCCCTTGGCGAACTCGGCCACGGCGGGCACGTCCACCGTGGCGCCGATGTTCGAGCCGCAGTGACAGACAAAGACTCCAATGCGAGGCTTGCTCATGGGTTCCTCCGGCTCACAGGTGGGCGGCGAGGCCCGCGCTGGGCGCGACCAGGTTCTTTTCGATGCCCAGACCGGACGCCTCGAACGCCATGCCCATCAGCTGCGTGAAGTACAGCACCGGGATGGAGAAGTTGGTGCCGAAGTGCGCGTTCACCTTGGCCTGGAACATGTCCAGGTTCATGTGGCACAGGGGGCAGGTGGTGATGATGCAGTCGGCCCCAGCCTTCTCGGCGGCGAGCAGCACGTTCTTGGACATGCGCAGGGCGACCTCTTCGTTGGTCATGATCTGGGAGCCGCCGCAGCAGCGGGCCGCCATGGGGTAGGGGACCGGCGTGGCGCCCAGGGCGTCGGTGATGATGTCCAGCGCCTCGGGGTACTCGGCGTCGTCGAAGCCGTAGGGGCGGACCATCTGGCAGCCGACGTAGCCGGCGACACGGAGGCCGGTCAGCGGGTGCTTCACGGAGGCCTTGACCTTCGAGAGCATGGGCTCCTTGATGAAGATCTCCAGGGCGTGCAGCACCTCGACGTCCCCGTTGTACTCGAGGCCGGCGGCGTTCAGGGCGCCACAGACGGTCTCGCGGGTCTTCGGGAACTCCTTGAGGTACTTGTTGGCCTTGGCCAGGCCCAGGTAGCAGGCGCTGCAGGGGGCCACGATGTCCTTGCCCTGCTGCTCGGCGAGGGCCAGGTTGCGGGCGGAGATGGCCATGGCCAGCTTCTCGCGCACGGAGAAGTAGGCGGTGGCGCCGCAGCAGTTCCAGTCATCGATCTCGTCGAGCTCGATGCCCAGGACCTTGGCCACGGACAGCAGGGACTCTTCATAGGACGCGCCCGTCGCCTTGGCGGAGCATCCCGGGTAGTACGCGTAGCTGGTCATGCCGTGCCTTCCTTCTCGACGTAGGCGACGATCTTGCGGATCTGGTCGATGTTCTTGATGCGCTCGGGCGCACCCATGCTCAGCAGGCCCTTGGAGATCATGGACATGCCGATGGGGGCGTACGAGAGGAACTTCCCAGGGTTCGTCTTCAGGTAGTAGTTGAAGATGAGCATGCGCTCATCGTTCCGACCGTAGGTGTTGATGTTGTCCACGAACACCTGCGCCATGTACGAGGCCTTGGGGTTGGCCTTGCCCTCGGCAAGCGCCACGCGCTTGAGGGCGTACATGATGTCGGTGATCTTGATCTGCGACGGGCAGCGTTCCTGACACATGTAGCAGGACGCGCACATCCAGATTGTGTTGGAGGCGAGGACTTCGTCCCGCATACCGGCGCGGATCATCGCGATGATCTGCCGCGGCGTGTGCTCCATGTCGGGAGCGGCCGGGCAGGAACCACTGCAGGTTCCGCACTGGATGCAGTCCTTGATGTTCTCACCACCAGGGATCTCGTAGATCTCCTCGAGGAAGTCCGGCTTCATGCCGCGCTCGAGGCGAATGACCGGGGCTTGTGCTTCCAAGCTGTCCTCCTTGGCTGTGGCCAGGGTGCTGTTGGAAGCCGGAGGTAACACTCCCAATTCCCCAAAAAAGCGCGTAGAAAGAGGGTCCGAGTGGGCCCTGAAAAAACTTATTCCACCGGATCGCTGGACTTTTCGGAAGCCGGCTTGGGAAGGCGGAAAGACGGGGGTGTACGTTTTTCGACACCCCGACCCCGCCCCTGTCGTGGGATGCGAAACATGACACATCTCGATGAGGCCAACCTGCGTCGATCGGGGGTTCCAACGGGTCATGCGGGCAGCGGGGGGGCGCCCGCCGAGGGCCCGCCGAGGACGCGCTGGCGTGACGGCCCGGTGCGGAGGGCTGATCGATGTCACCTGGAGGCACTTCACCAACATGATCGAGCCCCCTGGATCGACGTCGGGGCTCAGAGGACCTCCGCTTGCCGATCCGGACCTTCGGGGTGTAGATCCACTCTCGAGCAGGAGCGACGCCCATGATCCTCACCACCGCCTTGACCCTCGCACTCCACGGCCTGGCCCCCGCCCAGCAGGACGACGCCGGCGCACACCACGCGCCGCCCCCCGAACCCGTCGTCGAGGACGAGGCCGATCCGGCCTCGCCCACCCACGCCGCGCCCCCTCCCATCGCCCCGGTTCCCCCGGCGGCGGCGCCGCCCGTGGCGGGGCCGACGGTCGACGGAGAAGAACGCTTCGAGGCGCTGATGCAGTTCCGGCACCAGCACCTGGACATCCGGGGTTCCACCCGCTGGCGCGGTGGCGGGGCCACGGTGGTGCACGGTGGCTGGGGCTGGGGCTGGAGCGGCCCCTACCATGGCTGGGGCTGGGGCTGGTCGCCGTCGGTCGTCGTCCGGCAGCCCCTCGAGCCGGAGCACGGCTGGGCGGTGTTCCAGGGCGTCCAGCGCTTGAGCGTGCCCGGCTACCTCGAGGTGGTGGGAGACTCGGTGCGGCTGGCCGCCCTCGAGGACGACCTCCGCCGCGCGGGCCTGAACCGCAAGATCGGGTACGGCTTCGGCGGGGCCGGCCTGGCCGCTACCGTGGTCGGCTTCGTGGCAGGGGCCTGGTCCGACAGCCAGCAGGAGCTGATGGCCTGGAGCACGGTGACCACCGCCGGGATCTGCACGGCCCTCATCGGCACCCTCGCGGGCAGCTCCGCCGCCAGCCGCGAGCAGCGCTTGCAGGGCGACTTCCGCGTGACCGTCCCCTACGAGGACACCCGGGCGCAGGTGGACGACTACAACGAGCAGCTCCGCCAGGACCTGGGGCTGAGCAAGGGCGACGCCTACCGGGTGCTCACCGAGCAGCCCCCGCGCCGCGGCCAATAGTCGGCGTTCCCCTCTGGCCTCGGGCCGCTGGGTGGGTGATGTTGGTCCACCATGCCGACCCTCACGCTCATCCAGCCGCTGTTCGAGAACGCCGAGCTCGACCGCAACCAGCGCACCCTCTACCCGCTGGGGCTGGGGTACCTGGCCGCCTACTGCCCGGATCACTGGCAGGTTCGGCTGGTCGACGAGCAGATCGACCGGGTGGATCTCGACGCCCCCACCGATCTGGTGGGCATCAGCACCACTACGATGACCATCAACCGCGCCTACGAGCTGGCGGACGCCTTCCGGCAGCGCGGGGTGCGGGTGGTCCTCGGGGGAATCCACGCCTCGGTGCGCCCCGATGAGGCCCTCGAACACTGCGACGCGGTCTGCATCGGAGATGGTGAGACGATCATCGGCGCCATCCTCGCCGACGCCGAGCGGGGTGCGCTGCAGCAGCGCTACGTGGCGGAGCCCTTCGAGCTGGCCGGGCTGCGCCCACCCCGCCGGGACATCTTCCCCAGCGGCTACGGCTTCCTGCCGGTGTCCACCAGCCGCGGCTGCCCCTTCGACTGCGCGTTCTGCGCCATCCACTCCTTCTACGGCGGCCGCTACCGCCAGCGGCCGGTGCCCGAGGTCCTGCAGGAGCTCGCCGCGCTGCCGCGGGGCCACCGGGTGGTGTTCTTCAGCGACGGCAACCTGTACGGCTACGGCCCGGCGGATCGGGAGCGCTTCGTCGAGCTGTGTCGAGGCATCGCCGCTCTGCGTGAGGCGGGAGAGCTGCCCTTCTCCCGCTGGACCGCCTACGGCTCCGTCAACGCCCTGGACGACACCGAGGCCCTCGACCTGGCGGCCAGGGCCGGCTGCCTGGCGCTGTTCGTCGGCTTCGAGTCCATCAACCCCGACTCCCTCGCCGAGATGGGCAAGCGCCTGAACCTGCGCGTCGGGGTGGACAGCTACGAGCGCCTGGTGCGCAACGCCCAGCAGCGGGGGATCCTGGTGGTGGGGGAGATCGTGGTGGGCGCCGACGCGGACACCCCCGCCGTGCTCGCCGACACCGCGTCCTTCCTCGAGCGCATCGACTTCGATCTGCTGCGGCTTCAGATCCTGCAGCCGCTCCCCGGGACCCGGCTGTTCGACCGCCTCGAGGCCGAAGGCCGCCTGCACCTGCGGGACTTCCCCGCCGACTGGCGCCGGCTCTGCGAGGGCTTCACCATGGGCGTGCACTTCGACACCGCCGGCACGCCCGCCGGGAGCCTGCAGCGCTGGGTCCGGGACACGGGCCTGGCCTTCTACCACCCCCTGCGCGTGGCCCGACGGGTCGGGCGCGTGCTGCGGCTGACCGGCAGCCCTGCGCTGGCGACCACGGTGGCCGTGATGAACGCCAAGTCCCGTCGAACCCACGCGGGCGCCCGCGTCAATGAGGACCCATCATGAGCGATCCCACCACCCTGCCCGGCAAGCTCACGGCCTACCTCATGGAGCGCTTCCCGCCGGTGCCCACCCTCCTGTACGGCGGGGCCCTGTTCTGCGTCGCCTGGGGCCTGGGCGGGCTGCTGCCCGACGCCACCGGTGGCGGCTGGCTGCAGGCTCTACTGGGCACGCTGGTGTTCTTCACCTGCCTGCTGCACGTGCGCTTGATGGACGAGCACAAGGACTACGAGCGAGACTGCGAGGCCTACCCGGAGCGGCTGCTGTCCCGGGGCGTGGTCACCCTGAAGATGCTCAAGGGCCTGCTGGCCGTGGTGCTGCTGATCGAGGCGGGCCTGGCCGCGGCCCTGGGGCTGCAGGCCCTGATCGTCTGGGCGCTGCTGCTGGCCTTCACCCTCGCCATGTTGGTGGAGTTCGGCGTCGGCGAGTGGCTGTCGGAGCGGCTCGGCTGGTACCTGATCTCCCACCAGGCCATGGTGCTGTTGATGGCAGCCTTCGCTGTCTCCACCCGCGTGGAGCTGCTGGCGCTCTCCCCCGACGGCTGGGCGAAGCTGGGGGTGCTGGGCCTGGCCATGATCTGCGCGACCGTGACCTTCGAGCTCGGGCGCAAGACCTGGTCCCCGGACCGCGAGCACGCGTCTGCGGACTCCTACACCCGTGTCTGGGGCCGGCCCCGCACCGTGTCTACGACCATGGCGGTGGCGGGCACGGGCCTGGCGGCCTGGGTCTGGCTCGCCATCGAGCTCGAGACGTCCTGGATCCCGGCGGCCCTGACCGCTGGCTGTGTGCTGCTGCTGCTCGCGGTGGAGCTGCGCTTCCTCCAGCAGCCCGACACGAAGCGCTCCAAGCTGGTGGAGCTGGCGGGCGCCGTCTACGCCCTGACCGCCCTGATCGGAGGCGCGGTGGGCTTCGTGCTGGCGGGCTAGCGAGCCGCTGCGTCGAGCAGCAGCTCCCGGATGATCTCGTAGTCCCCGGGGCGGCCCAGATCGTACTCGTTGAGGTCGACCTTGGCGTACAGCAGGCCTTCGTCGTCGAGCACCCAGAAGTCCCGCCACTGGGCGTCCCACTGCTCCCAGGCAGCGTCGCTCATGGTGTCCTGGAGCCAGGGCAGATCCGAGCTGGCGGTGAAGGTGTCGTTGTAGGTGTCGTAGCCGATGGCGTTGACCCCCAGCAGGGCGACCTCATCCCCCAGCTCTTCCTGCAGCGTGTCCATGTGGCCGAACTGGCCACGGCAGTAGCCTCACGATCCGTGGCCGAAGTACCAGGCCGACACCCGCCCCCGGAAGTCGCTGGGAGCGACCAGCTCGCCGTAGCTGGTCGAGCTCTGGTTGGTGTCCTCGAGGGACCAGTCCGGCACGGGCTCGGAGGTGTCGAAGGTCGAGCCGGGGCAGCCGGTGGCGATCAGCAGCGCGGCGGCTGCGAAGGCGGGGTGAGGGGACATGGGTCCTCCTGAGCGGGTCCCTGAAGCTAGCACGCCCTCTGCGTGATGCAGAGGGCGCGATGGCACATTGGTGATCCAGCCACTGTCGGTCGGCGTCGTCTCGCGGGCTGGGGGCGTCGTCTCGCGAGGCCGGGCGACCGTCGGTCGGCGTTGTACCGCAGGCTGGGGGCAACCGTCGGTCGGCGTTGTACCGCAGGCCGGGCGACCGTCGGTGCGCCGTTTTACCCGCCGCCCCAGGCATACTCGGTAAGAAACCCCCCCCAGGGAGCC
>CAYZVO010000155.1:0-22618 GCA_964481655.1 uncultured Enterobacterales bacterium
ATGCCGCTCCTAACGCGGCTGGATGGAGAGTCGTGTTCCGGCGGGGTCAATACACTGGCAGGAGCTCGATCCCGACGCGCCGCCCCGGAGCCAGGACTTCTACTACCCCCCCTTCGGCGTGGAGCTGCGCTACGAGATCGTTCCCCCGGACGGCTACGAGCTGGTGGAGGCCCCCAGCACCGAGCACCGGAGCTTCGGCCCCCTGCTGTACAACCGCGACGTAGAGGAAGGTGAGGACGCGCTGGTCGCGACCTTCACCCTCGAGTGGCCCCACGCGCGGGTGACCCCGGAGCAGTACGCCGAGATCCAGGAGGGTCTGCACGCCTACTCCCTCGAGTCCACCGAGCGGGTGGTCTACCGCCACGGCGCCCTCATCCAGTGGGAGACCGGGGACCTCGCGGGCGCCGCTGCCAGCTACCGGCGCCTGGCCGAGGCCTGGCCCGACGAGCCCCTGCACAAGGCCGACCTCGCCCAGCTGCTGCTCTCCATCGGCCAGGGCGAGGCCGCCCACGCCTGGATGGAGCAGGCCGCTGGACAGCTCGACGACGTGGACCCGGTGCGCCGGGATCTGATGCTGAGCTACCACGCCTGGATGATCGCCCACAACCGCCTGGGTCACTACCTGGAGCCAGGCTACGACCGAGCGGGCACCATCGCGGCCTGGGAGCGGGTCATCGACAACGACCCCGACAGCGCCCGCGCCTACCTCAGCCTCGGCATCGCCCTGCGCCACGACGACCAGGGCGTCGAGCTCGAGCGGGGCCACCCCGACCGGGCCGAGGGCCTGGAGCAGCTGCGGATGGCCAGCGAGAAGGGTGAAGGGAACAGCGACATGGACTGGGCGCTGCAGCAGTCCCTGGTGGCCGACCGGGCCTACGAAGAGGCCCTGGAGCACGCCCGCGCCGCCCCACGCAGTGCGACGAGCGCCGGGACCATCGTCGCCGCCCTCTGCTTCCTGGAGGGGGTGGAAGCCGTGCTGGCCTCCCCGGACTGGCGGGCCATGGACAAGGCCCTGCGCTCCCAGGCCGTCGCCATCGGCAACAGCCTGCTGCTGGCGGAGCGCCACTACGCCCAGGCCGCGATCCTCGCCCAGAAGGCACCGGCCGATGGGGACATGGCCGTGATCGCCCGCGGCTTCCTGCCCATCCTCCAGGGCGCGCGACCCTGGGAGGAGCACAAGCTCGACGCCAGCGACCCCGCCGACGTGACCCTGCAGTACCTCAGCCTCGGGCTGGCCCCGGAGCTGGACGCCTCGGACCTCTCCCACCTGTTCCACCGCGCCACCACCAAGCCCGAGCTCGAGGGTCTGCTCGAGGACTACCGGGCGGGCGCCGCGAAGGGCATGGCCTCAGCCGGCGGCTTCGCAGCGAACCCCAACGCCATGGCCGACATGCTCCGCTCCCTGGCGAAGGCACGGGTGGTCGAGGAGATCGACGGGGACGCCCTGGTGGAGGTGGAGTTCAGCAACCCCGCCCAGGGCAAGGTGCACCTGGCCACCTATCTGCTCGTGAAGCACGGCAAGAGCTGGCGCATCCGGGCTGGACAGGAGATCCTCTCTGCCAACGCCGGCGCCGAGGCCCTCGCGCGGCTCGATCGCGGCGAGCCGGAGCAGGCGCTGCGCTGGCTCGAGTGGCTGCGCGCCGATCGCGAGCTGCGCCGGCCCGAGGACCCCTGGGACGAGTGGACCTTCCTGCACCTGCTGCACGACTGCGAAGCCGGCGACGAGGACCGGCTCCGACTCGCCGCCGCGACCCTACACGCCATGGGCAGCGGCGAGCAAGGCTCCATCGACATCCTCGAGTCCGCCCTCGAGTCCGGCGAGCTCGACGAGGCCACCCGGACCCTGGTCCAGCGCAGCCTGGTGGTCGCCTACAGCAGCGCGGACGAGCTGGAACGACAGGTGGCCCTGATCGAGACGATCCTGGCCGAGCACCCGGACAAGCCCAGGCCCTACGGCAGCCTGGTGGCCAGCCTGTACGAGCTCGGACGCCACGAGGACCGGCTGCAGGCCGCCCGGGACCGCCTCGAGGTCGTGCCCGACGACGTCGCGGCGCGTCAGACCTCGGCCCGGGCCCTCGAGTCCCTGGGGCGCACCGACGAGGCGCGGGAGATCATCATCGCCCTCGACCGCGAGGGTGAGGCCACCGGCCGAGACCTCAACCAGCTGGCCTGGCTCGATGTCATCGAAGGCCGGGTGGACGCGGCGACCGTACGCACGGCGGAGCGGGCCGCCGAGCTGTCCAAGTACCAGAACAGCGCGACCCTCCACACCCTGGCCTGCGCCGTCCTCGAGCGGGGTGAGCTGACCCGGGCGGTCGAGCTGGTGGCATACAGCGCCAAGCTCCAGGGCTACACCGCCGCCACGCTGCCGGATCACTGGTGGTACGTCGTCGCGCGCATCGCCGAGGATCTCGGTGAGCGGGACACGGCGACGCGGATCTACCAGCGCATCGAGGAACCCGAGGAGCACTACCCCGGCGACAGCTGGACCCTGGCGGGCCAGCGGCTGGAGCTGCTGGGGGCCCCCCGGGACGGCTAGCTGGGGGTCAGCGGCACCGTGAAGACCACCTCGGCCCCCTGACCGCCGAGGTTGCGGGCGCCGATGCGTCCGCCGTGCTGCTCCACGATGCGCCGGGCGATGGCCAGGCCCAGGCCGCGGCGGCCGACGCCGTCGCCCACCTGGACTCCGCGCTCGAAGATGCTCCGCTCGGCCCCACGGGGGATGCCGGGGCCGTGGTCGCGGACACGGCAGATGATCTCGTCGTCGTCCACGGCCACATGCACCGAGACCGATCCGCCGCGGGGGCTGTGGCGCACCGCGTTGGCCACCAGGTTGGAGACCACCCGCGACAGGGCGAGGGCGTCGCCCTGGACCTCCAGCTCGGGCTCCAGGTCCAGGCTCAGGGAGACCCCCTGGCGCTGGGCGGCGGGCTCCTCGAGGGCCACGGCGCGCCGCACCAGCTGGGAGAGGTCGACCGGCTGGAGCAGCAGCTCCTCGGCCCGGAGCATGGTGCCGGTCATGTCCTGGATGTGCTGGGAGGCGTCCATGATGCGCTGGACGCGCTCGTGGCCGGAGTGGCCCGCGGGAAGGGTCCGCCGCAGCTCCTCGGCGAGGATGGTGATCGAGGCCGCCGGGCTCCGCAGGTCATGGGCGATCTCGGCCGCGTCCTCCGCCTGCCGCGCCACCCGCTGCAGCTGCTCCACGTGGGAGACCGCCACGGCGCCGTAGCCGGCGAGGGTCCGCAGCAGCTGCACGGCCCGTGCCGGCTCCACCGTCGCGCTCCGCTGGCTGTCCACGTAGATGGCCCCGAGGGTCAACTCGTCGTGGATCATGGGCACGCACATCGCCGACCCCAGATCCATGGTGAGCACCGAGATGCTCCCCCGCAGGTCGGAGCGCTCGGAGATGTCGGCGACGATGACCTCCTTGCCCTCCTGCAGGGCCCGGTTGACCACCGAGGTCGATGGCCGCCCGGGGATGAGCCCGTCGCGACAGACCGCCGCGGCCACCTCCATGGTGCCCACCGAGCCGATGAGCACGAAGGCTCGTTCGGCGTGCAGCAGCTCGAGGGCCGAGCTGGCGATGCGCCCCAGCAGCGCGTCGGTGTCCCGCTCCCGAACCACCGCCATGGCGAGCTCGAGCAGCTGCCCCAGTTGTTCGGCGCGGGGCTCCTGCGCCGCGCGTGAACCGACCCGGGCCAGGACCTGAGTGGCCTGCTCCTCGAGCCTGAGGTGACCGACCTCCTCGGCGAAGATCGAGGCCTTGCTGGCCTCGCGTTCGGCCTCCTCGGCCCGGCCCAGCAGGTGCAGGGCCTCGGCGATCCAGAGGCGGGCGGTGGCCAGCTCGAGCCCGGCGCCCACCTTGCGCAGCGGCCCGAGGGTGTCCTCCACGATGGACGCGGAGTGCTCGAGACCGCCAGCCCGCGTCCGCGCCAGCACCAGCTGCGCAGCGACGACCGCGGAGGCCGCCGGCCCGAGCGTCGCGCCCGCGAGCTGCCGGGCGTCCTCGAGCAGCTCCACGGTGTGGGCGTCGTGGCGTCGCAGGGCGAGCTCGCCCCGCCAGCAGGCCAGGACGGCCTCGAGGCGCTCGCTGGGAGACGTGTCCAGCTCCCCCTCGGCCCGGACCCACCAGCGGGAGGCCTCGTCGAGATCCCTCCGCTGTACGAACAGCTCCACCAGCCCCAGGGCGGCCTGTGCGGCCTGGAGGTGCTCCCCGAGCTCCGATGCGCGCCCGAAGCCGAGGCGACCCGCGGCCTCGGCCTCCTCGACACGACACAGCTCCCGAAGACAGCGGGCGAGCTCGTCCAGGGCGCGCAGGCCGAGGCGTTGTTCACCCGCCCGCTCGAGCACGGCGAGGGACTCACGCCAGGACCGGAGGGCCTCCTCGCGGTTGCCCAGCACGCGCTGCGCGCGCCCCAGATCGTGCAGCAGGCGCGCCCGCGCCACCGGGGGCAGCCCCTGTTCACGGCCGAGGGCGAGCTCGATGGCCCCCGCGGCCTCTCGGTAGCGGCCCGCGTCCAGCAGCATGGCCCCCAGCAGGCCGTCCAGCGCGGCGCGGTGCGGCCGGCACCGGCCCAGCTCGGCGGGCACGGGCTCGAGCACGCCGATGGCCAGGTCGGGGGAGCCCCCGCGCTGCAGGGCCCGGGCCCACAGGGCCCGCAACACCAGCCAGCGATCGAGCCGCTCGGGGTCGTCCTCCGGGGCCTCCCGATCGGCGAGGCGACGGGCCGCCATCGCGGCGCTGGGCAGCTCCCCGTTGGCGAAGGCCAGCCGGGCCTCGACCTCGCAGAGCAGCTCGGGCTCGACGCCCTCGAGGCTGCGGCAGCGTCCGACCCAGGCCGTGGCCTCGTCCCGGGCCCCCGCCCGGGCCAGCACCCAGGCCACCGTGGCCGCCACCAGGGGGGCCTCGGGGGCCAGGGGCTCGGCACCGATCCAACGGTCCCCGAACTCCACAGCCTCGCGGGTGTCCCCTGCCCGGCCCAGGGCGCGGATGAAGGGGGCGACCAGGGAGGCGTGCGGCATGATCCGCCACAGGCCCCTGGCGAGCTGCACGCCCTCGGCGGCATCCCGCAGGCTCACGGCCTCGATGCTCCCGGCGCCGTGGACCTCGACGAGGCCGGCGTCCTCGGCGCCCAGCAGCAACCAGCCCAGCCGGGCCGAGGCGATCTCGGGCAGCTCCAGCTGCTGGGCGGCGAGGCGGCGGTAGACGCTGCGGGGGGCCTCACAGGCCCGGCGGAGATCCGCGAGGGCCTCGGCGTTGCGGGGTAGCATCTGGCGGTGCTCCACCCGCGCCAGGCCCGCGTGGATCAGCTCGCGCACGCACATGCGCCCCTCGTCCTCGTCGACCGCCGCCAGGTGGCAGAGGTACTCGATGGTGCAGGGCGCGCCCGCCAGGGCCAGGGTCGAGCCCAACCGCCTGGCCACGGGGCCGAGGCCAGCCAGGGGATCGTCCGGCACGGTGGTGTCCTGCAGCGCCCGGGGCAGGCGGTCGGGGACCACCGCCCAACGCAGCACATCCCAGCGCAGGGCGCGGGCGTTGACCAGCGCCAGCAGCCGCTGGATGGTGGGGCCCGGCACCCCGCCGGCCACGGTCCACAGCTGACCCGCCAGGTCCTCCTGGCCCTGCACCTCGCCGAGCACGCCCCGCAGCAGCTGCAGCACCTGCTCTCGCTTCCAGGGCTCGAGGGCGCAGCTCCACTCGACCCAGGTCGGCGCCTCCCGGGCGCTGACGCAGATGGCCGCCCGGGGATCCCCGGCCAGCACCGCGAGGCAGGCACGGCTGGGTTCGTCCAGCAGCTCGTAGTCATCGACCAGCAGGTGGAAGCCCCCTGGCGCCCGCTGAGCAAGGGCCAGCGCGCCGACCTGGGCGCGGCTGTCCTCGGGCGCCCAGCTGGGGAACATGACCGGCGGGCCGGGCAGACCGGGGGAGCACAGCGCGTGCTCGATGGCGTCCCAGGCGTGCCCGCCGGGGGTGATGCGCACGAACGGCAGCCCGCGCACGCGCAGGGCGGTGCTCATGGCGTCGAGCAGCCGCGTGCGGCCGCTGCCGCTGGGACCGAGGATGCCCAGCCTCCCACCGTTGTCGAGCCAGCGGTCCAGCTGCTTGCGGACTCGGCCCTCGAGCACCGTGATGCTCCGCGCCCGGCGACGCAGGTGCAGGCCGTCGGGGGCCGACAGCCGAGCTCCGAGCTCTTCGAGGCCGCGCACCACCTCGAGGGCGGTCGGCCGGTGCACCGGATCGATGGCCAGGCAGGCCTCAACCAGGGCGCGCACCGGGCCCGATCCCGCCCGGGCCCGCGGCTGCTCCCGCCCGCGCCGGAGCAGGGCCTGCGAGCGGCCGTGCTCCGCCCAGGGGAGGCGGCCGTGGAGCAACTGCCAGAGCACCAGGCCCAGGGTGTAGACGTCGGCGGCGGGTTCGGTGAGGGAGCCCCGCACACACTCGGGGGCGGCGTGGTCCAGCCCCCCCTGCCAGCGCTGGCCCGCGAGCCCCTGGCCGACCAGCAGCACGCGGGGCTCGCGGATGCTCTCCACCAGGACCCGGCTGTCCGACAGCATCCCGTGGCAGAGCCCCTCGGCGTGCAGCGCCGCAAGGCCGGAGGCGACCTGGGCGACGATGGAGATGGCCAGGCCTTCGGGGGCCGCGCCGGACATCATGTAGGCGGCGAGAGGCTTTGCCGCGATGCGCTCCCGCACGAGGTAGGGCACGGGGCGCTCACCCATGCCCACCAGCTCCACCAGGGCCGGGTGCTTGAGCGCCGCGAGGCGTCCGATGTCCAGACCACGCCCCGCGGGCAGCAGGTAGGCCACGCCCAGGGCGCCGGCCCCGTCCTGGACCAGCCAGCTACCCTCCCACTCTCCAGAACCCCCCGGCCGCTGCAGGACCCAGTCGCCGAGACGGGCCCCCGGACGGGGCTCGAAGCGGGCGCTCATCGCCAGGACTCCGCACGGCCGGAGCCTGGCGGGAAGGCGCGGACGACCTGTGACACACGCTCACCGAGGGCCAGGAAGCTGCCGCAGAGATCCGGGTCGAGCTGTCCCGAGTCCGCGGCGCGCTCGAGCTCGTCGAAGGCCTGCTCCAGGGTGCGGTAGGTCCCCTGGGCCCGGCCGACGAGCAAGGCGTCGAAGACGTCGACCACGGCGACGATCCGAGCCTCGAGGGGGCTGTTGTCCCCCACCAGGCCGTGGGGGTAGCCGGCGCCGTCCCAGCGCTCGTGGTGGTACATCGCGATGTGGCAGGCTTCCTCGGGTAGCCCGGCGTCCCGCAGGATCTCGGCGCCCAGCAGCGTGTGGGTCTTGACCTCCTCGAAGTCCTCGGCGGCCAGGGCTCCCTGCTCCCCGAGGATCCGCTCGGCGATGCTGACCATGCCCACGTCGTGGAGCACCGACAGCTGCCGCAGGCTCTCGCCGTAGGACTCGTCGCCCCGGAAGGCGTGGGCCAGCAGCCCAGCCAGCTCCGAGACCCGGCGCAGGTGGCCCCGCACGAGCCCCTGGTCTGGGCCCCGCTCCATGGCCGCCGCCAGGGCGATGACCATGTCCGAGGGCCGCGCGAGCTGGCGCTCGAGGCGCTTGCGGGCCTTGCCCTGGCTGCTCAGGGCCTTGCCCAGACGCTCCACGAGCCGGGCCCGGCGGGCCATGGCGCTGAGCCGGGCCCCGAACTCGAGCTGGTCCACGGGCTTGAGCAGGAAGTCGTCGGCGCCAGCCTGCAGCAGCCGGATCTTGGTGCGCCGCAGATCGTCCGAGGTGATCACCATCACCGGGACCCGCGACCCCCGTGGGTCGGCGCGCAGGCGCCGGACCAGGCCCAGGCCGTCGAGCCCGGGCATGTAGTAGTCGGTCACCACGATGTCGGGCATGGCCCGCCCGATGATGGTCAGGGCCCGCTCACCGTCTGAGGCCTGGACCACCCGAAAGCCCAGCTCCGCCGCCAAGCGAGCCAGGCGCTCGCGCTCCTGGGTGTCGTCTTCGGCGATCAGAAGGACGGGGGGTCTGCCGCTCATGCCGCTTCCGATGGCCCCCGAGGGCGATGAGCCCGTGGAGGCGTGGGTGCTCTCCCACGGAGCCTATCAGAAATCGGTGGTGAGCAGGTCCTCGGCGGTCTTCTGGCCCACCTCGACGGAGGTGGAGCCCTCGGGCACGGTGCCGGGCAGCATGGGCATCACCACACCGCCGGAGGCGACCCGGCCGGTGGACTCGTCGATGGGCACGTGGACCACGCCGGGGATGCCGGGGAAGTTCTCATCGTCTTCCTTGGGCGCGGCGACCCGCATGTAGTCCATCCAGATCGGCAGCGAGATCTCACCGCCGGTGAAGGAGTACCCCATGCTCTTGGGCTGGTCGTAGCCCACCCAGGCCGCCGAGATCATCTCGGTGTTGTAGCCGACGAACCAGGTGTCGTGGAAGTCGTTGGTGGTGCCGGTCTTGCCCGCCACGTGGATGCCGAGCTGGTTGGACTTGGCGGCGGTGCCGCCGGTGGCCACCGAGCGCAGCAGCCAGTGGGCGATGCCGGCCACCGACGGATCGAGCACCTGCTTCCAGGCGCTGGGCTGCTCGTAGGACTCGATGACGGTGCCATCGCGCTCGACCACCGAGTCGATGAAGTGGGGCTCCACCAGGGTGCCGTAGGTGGCGAAGGCGGTGTAGGCCCGCATCAGCTCGACCATGGTCAGGGAGCTGGAGCCCAGGCCCATGGAGAGGTCGCAGGAGCGGCAGACCACGCCTTCGTTCGAGTCGAGGCGCTGGTCACGGCACTCTTCGCCCTCGCGGAACTTCTCGGGGGGCAGCCAGTCGCAGACACGGAGGTTCACGTCGCAGGAGCGGCAGTGCGGCTCGCCCTCGTGGTCGAAGGTCTCGCCGAGGCACTCCCACTCGTCCTTGACCTTCACGATCGGGCAGGACTCGGGATCACACCACTCGCACCAGGCCATGCCCTCGACCGTGGAGGGGGTCATCGAGCCCTTGCACTCGGTGCCCTCGGGCACGTGGGTGCGCTCGCAGGTGGGGGTGGTGTAGCCGATGCGGAGGGCCGGCCCCGCCAGGTCGTAGACGACGTCCAGCCCGATGCGGTCCAGCACGCGGACCGTGCAGACGTTGCGGGAGGACTTCAACGCCCTGCGCAAGGTGATGTTGCCCAGGTAGTCGTCGCCGTAGTTGCCCGGCTTCCAGAGCTTCTCGTCCAGCACGTTGTAGATGACCGGGGCGTCCTGGACCATGGTGCCGGGGGTGAACTCTTCTGTGGCGATGGCGGCGGCGTAGACGATGGGCTTGAAGGTGGAGCCCACCTGCCGGCGCGCCTGGATGGCGCGGTTGTACTCCGAGTTCTCGAAGTCGTAGCCACCCACCATGGCCATCACCGCGCCGTCCTCGAGGCGGTAGGACATGAAGGCGCCCTGCACACCGGGGACCTGGTACAGCTCGGCGGCCAGGAAGGGACCGGGGCCGGCGGCGTCGTAGCCGTCGAACTGCTTGGTCTCGAAGGCGTCCTGAGCGGTGATGGTGACCTCGATCTGGTCACCGCGGGTCAGGGCCTTGGTGAGGTCGTCCTGCTTGCGGTAGCGCCAGGAGCGCTCCGGGTTGACCTCGTAGGCCCAGGCGGCGGTGGAGCGGGCGATCAGGGCCTTGTGGGCACCGACGCCGACCACCGCGTGCTTGGCCTGGACATCCAGCACCAGCGCCGGGTAGCGCTCGCCGTCGACCAGGGCGGAGCGGTCGGGCATGGGCCCGTAGCCGGAGCTGGGGTCGTCGGTGGAGCCCACGTGGAGCACGGCCCTGGACTCGGCGGTGCGCAGGGCCTCTTCCTGCTCGGCGAGGTGGGCGTCGATGCCGGCCTCGGCGACGGTGGCCTCGGTGCCCCGCCAGCCGATGTGGTGGTCGGCCACGATGACGCCGTCGACCACGGCCTCCTGGGCCACCTTCTGCAGCTCCAGATCGCAGGTGGCGTTCACGATGAGGCCGTCGTTGTAGATCTTGTCGAAGCCGTAGGTGTCCACCAGGTAGCGACGCACGTGCTCGGTGAAGTAGGGCGCCTGCTCCAGGAAGGGGTTGCCGCCCTGGTAGATGGGGATGCGCTCGGCCACGGCCGCCTCGTAGGTGGGCTCGTCGATGAAGTCCTTGTCGAGCATCTGACCCAGCACGTACAGCTGCCGAGCCCGGGCCTTCTCCCAGTGGTTGTGGGGGGAGTAGTCCGAGGGCCGCTGGGGCAGGCCGGCGAGCATGGCGGCTTCGGCCAGGGTGATGTCCTCGACGTGCTTGTCGAAGTAGATCCGCGACGCCGCCTCGACACCGTAGGCGCCGGACCCCAGGTAGATCTGGTTGAGGTACAGGTAGAGGATGTGTTCCTTGGTGAAGGCTTCCTCGACCCGCGTGGCCAGGATCATCTCCTTGATCTTGCGGGAGTACTTCTTCTCGGAAGACAGCAGGAAGTTGCGGGCCACCTGCTGGGTGATGGTGGAGGCGCCCTGGGCCTTCTTGCCCTTCAGCGCGTTGCGCAGCACCGCGCGGACGATGCCCATCGGATCCACGCCCGGGTGGTTCCAGAAGTTGGCGTCCTCCGACGCGATGAAGGCGTCCTGGACATGCTCGGGGATCTGCTCGAGCTCCACCACGTAGCGGCGCTTCTCGTAGATCTCGCCCATCAGCTCGCCGTTGCGATCGTAGATCACCGTGACGGTGGGCGGGGTGTAGTCGCGCAGGGTCTCGAGGGTGGGCAGGTCACGCCGGAACCAGAGCACCGCGCCGACACCGCCGAGGGCGCCGGCGATGGCGCAGAGCAGGCCGAGCACCAAGGCGAGCTTGATCACGCGGCCGAGGAAGCTGCGCTTGCGCTTGGGGGGCTTGGGCTTCGCCGGCTTGGCCGCCGGGGGCGGTGGAGCCGCGGGAGGCTGGGGCGGCGAGGCGGGGCCGCGACGGGGGGCAGCCTGGGGCCGGGCGGGCTGCATCCGCTGGGTGGGAGCAGCCGCGGGCTGCGGCCGCGCGGGCGCGGGGGCGGGCTGGGCCGGGGGCGCCACCGCCGGGCTCGCCGGGGGCTGGGCCGGGGGCGCCACCGCCGGGCTCGGCGGGGGCTGGGCCGGAGGCAGCGTGGGGGGCGGCCCGGGCTGGGGGGCCGGGGGAGCAGCGGCGGCCCGATGGGGATCGATCTGGGTGGGCTCCCAGTCCTGGAACTCGTCGAGATCGGCGCCGGGGCCTGGCCTCGGCGAGGGGGCGGCGAGCTCGGTGGGCCGATCGGCGAGGGGGTCGGGCGGCCCAGGGGGACGGGGGCCCCCCGCCGGCGTGGGCCGCGGGCCATCGATCAGATCCACGGGCGGAGGCTCGAAGGGCTTGGCCCCCGTGGTGACGCCGCTCTCGAAGGTCACGCCACGGCGCCGCAGCTGGTCGACGACCCGCTGCGGATAGTTGATGGCCATGACCTGGCCACAGGCACATTGCCGGTTGGAACCGGGAAGCGGGAGAGGCTCGCCCAGGGGGTGGACCCTGCCGCAGGACGGACACGTGATCTTGAGGGCCATTCAGACGCCTGAAGCTGCGTTGGCGGCGCATATAGCGCGGCCTCCACGGGGGGGCCAGGGAGCCCCTGGGAGGGCGGGACTCCCCCTACCGAAGGGGCCGGTCGGAGGCTGGGATCACGACCCCTAAGCACAGCCGCCGCATCCGAACAAGGACCTGGCACACACAGTGGGATGATCGCTGCCATGTCGCGGAGGGTTTCGAGGCGCGATCCCCGGGGTGGCACGACGGGGACACCCCCTTTTTTTTCACTTTATTCCTCCCTTTTCGACGCGCCCGCGCCCAGGTGTGAGCAAGCTGTACATCGCTTGACACCCCCTGGGGGTCAGGCTACGGCTCATGCCTTTTTCGAGGGGCAGTAGCCCCGACCACAGCGAAGGATTCCACCGGAACCACCCGGCAGAACCAACAGTAAACCTCCCCCAGGAGAATCCCACATGAGCAAGGTCTTCAATCCCCCTGCAGCGTTCACCGAAGGTGCCTGGATCAAGTCGCGCGAAGAGTACCAGAAGATGTACGACCGCTCCGTCCAGGACCCGGCTGGCTTCTGGGGCGAGGTCGCCGAGCAGTTCCACTGGTTCGAGAAGTGGGACAAGGTCTTCGATTTCAACTACGACCGCCGCGAAGGCAAGATCGAGCACCAGTGGTTCGTGAACGGCAAGACCAACATCACCTACAACTGCCTCGACCGTCACCTCGAGACCCGCGGCGACCAGACCGCCATCATCTGGGTCGGCAACAACCCCGGTGAGGACAAGTACTACACCTACAACGAGCTGCACGAGCAGGTCTGCAAGTTCGCCAACGTGCTCAAGGCCCAGGGCATCAAGAAGGGCGACCGCGTCAGCATCTACATGCAGATGATCCCCGAGCTGGCCATCGCCATGCTCGGCTGCGCCCGCATCGGCGCCATCCACTCCATCGTCTTCGGCGCCTTCTCCCCCGACGCCCTGGCCGATCGCTGCAACGACTCCGACTGCCGCATGATCATCACCCAGGACACCGGCCTGCGCGGCGCCAAGAACAGCGTCCCGATGAAGACCAACTCCGACAAGGCCTGCCTCAAGGCCAACACCGTCGAGAAGGTCATCGTCGTCAAGCGCACCGGCGTCGATGTCCCGATGACCGCCGAGCGCGATCTGTGGTGGCACGAGCTGATGGAGACCGCTCCGGTCGAGAACGAGGCCGAGGTCATGGACGCGGAAGATCCGCTGTTCCTGCTCTACACCTCCGGCTCCACCGGCAAGCCCAAGGGCGTGCAGCACCACGTCGGCGGCTACATGGTCTACACCTCGCTGACCCACAAGTACGTCTTCGACTACCAGGATGGCGACATCTACTGGTGCACCGCCGATATCGGCTGGGTCACCGGCCACAGCTACATCGTGTACGGCCCGCTCGCCAACGGCGCCACCACCATGATGTTCGAGGGCGTGCCCACCTGGCCCGAGCCCGACCGCTTCTGGGACATCGTCGAGAAGTACAAGGTCAACCAGTTCTACACGGCCCCCACCGCCATCCGCGCCATCGCGTCGAAGGGCCCCGAGTGGCCCGCCAAGCGCGACCTGTCCAGCCTCAAGCTGCTGGGCACGGTGGGCGAGCCCATCAACCCCGAAGCCTGGATGTGGTACCACGAAGCCATCGGCCACGAGAGCTGCCCCATCGTGGACACCTGGTGGCAGACCGAGACCGGCGGCATCATGATCACCCCGCTGCCCGGCGCCTGGGGCACCAAGCCCGGCTCCGCCACGCTGCCGTTCTTCGGCATCCAGCCCGTGATCCTCGAGCCCGAGTCCGGCAAGGAGATCCCCGAGATCGAGGCCGAAGGCGTCCTCTGCATCAAGCACCCCTGGCCCGGCCAGATGCGCACCCTCTGGAACAACCAGAAGCGCTTCGAAGACACCTACTTCGACATGTACAAGGGCTACTACTTCGCGGGCGACGGCTGCCGCCGCGACGCCGATGGCTACTACTGGATCACCGGCCGCGTCGATGACGTCATCAACGTCTCCGGCCACCGCATGGGCACCGCCGAGGTCGAGTCCGCCCTCGTGTCGCACCCCAAGTGCGCCGAGGCCGCCGTTGTCGGCTTCCCGCATCCCATCAAGGGCCAGGGCATCTACGCCTACGTGACCCTGATGACCGGCGAGGAGTACTCGGACGAGCTCAAGAAGGAGCTGGTCAAGCACGTGCGCGGCGAGATCGGCCCCATCGCCACTCCCGATGTCGTCCACTGGGCCCCCGGCCTGCCCAAGACCCGCTCGGGCAAGATCATGCGCCGCATCCTGCGCAAGATCGCCGAGGGCAACCCGGACCAGATCGGTGACGTCTCGACCCTCGCCGACCCCAGCGTCGTCGAAGTTCTGATCGACAACAAGTAGTTCATCGCGGATGGCCGAGGGCCACCGCGATGAACGTCGGGGTTCCTGCTGACCCCGCCTTGCGGGGCAGCAGAACACCGACCGCGGGAGCCCGAGACATCACGACGATCCGTTGAAGCTGATGCTGTGGCCGCGGGCCGTAGGGGACCCCCGCCGCGCCCCCCCGCGGGGCCCCGGCGGGGGGGGCGGGGGGGGGGGCCCCCCCCCCCCCTTCGCGCTCAGGGGGGCCCGAAACCCTGTAAGCCAGCTCACAAACCCCTCTCGGATCAGCAAAGCCGCACATAGCGCCAAGCGGGCTTCCAAATCCTTTGAACGGGCCCTGGGATCATGCTAGGGCGCACGCCTTTTCCGCCCCCCTGTGGGCGGAAGTTTTTCCGAAACTGCTGGAGGTTGCAGTGTCCGAACAGAAGGTCATGAATCGCTGGTTGGTGGTGGTTGGAGCCATCCTGATCCAGCTCTGCCTGGGCGCCATCTACGCCTGGTCCGTGTTCACCCCCGTGCTGAAGGACGCTGGCTGGTCCAAGGTCCAGACCCAGATGGTCTTCTCCGCTGGCCTGGCCCTCTTCGCCATCTCCATGGTCATCTCCGGCCGCCTGATGCCCAAGTTCGGCCCCCGCGTCCTCGCCATCGCTGGTGGTCTGGTCCTCGGCGCCGGCTACCTGCTCGCCGGCCTCATCGGCCCGACGAACTTCTGGGTCGTCTTCCTGCTGGTCGGCATCGTCGGCGGCATCGGCATCGGCCTGGCCTACGTCGTGCCCATCGCCGTGGGTATGCGCTGGTTCCCCGACAAGAAGGGCCTCATCACCGGCCTGGCCGTCGCCGGCTTCGGCTTCGGCGCGACCCTCTGGGTCAAGCTCGCCGGCTCCTGGGGCGGCCTGCTCGAGAGTATGGAGATCGGCCCGACCTTCATGCTGTACGGCGCCATCTTCGCCGTCGCCGTCGTCCTGGGCGGTCTCACCATGATCTTCCCCCCGGAAGGCTGGCTGCCCGCTGGCTACACCCCGCCCCCCGCCCCCGCTGCGGGCGGCGCCGCCACCGGCACCGTGAACTTCGAGAGCGGCGAGATGCTCTCGACGCCCCAGTACTACATGATCTTCCTCACCTTCCTCTTCGGCGCGGGCGCCGGCCTGATGAGCATCGGCCTCATGAAGCTGTACCCGACCGAGGCCCTGGTGGCCGCGGGCATGGACGCCGTGCAGGCCTCGGCCGTCGCGGGCACCGCGATCGCCGTGTTCTTCTCCCTGGCCAACGGCATCGGCCGCATCGCCTGGGGCGCCATCGCCGACTACATGGCCCCGAAGACCGCCCTCATCCTCATGACCGCCGTCCAGGGCATCCTGGTCATCAGCTTCCAGTGGATGGCCGGCAGCGAGTACCTGCTCTACTTGGCGGCCACCCTCATCGGCTTCAACTTCGGCGGGAACTTCGCCCTGTTCCCGACCATCACCGCCCAAACCTTCGGCACCAAGACCATCGGAAAGAACTACGGCTGGGTCTTCCTGGCCTATGGCGTCGGCGGCATCGTCGGCCCGATCATGGGTGGCAAGCTGGGCGACATGAACAACTTCCCCCTGGCGTTCACCATCGCTGGCGTGGGCTGCCTCATCGCGGCCGGCATCATCGCCATGGTCAAGCCCGCCACCAAGAAGGCATAGGTCGCACAGCGACCTATGCCGTCGCCGTTCCTACCGATGGCCTGACGGCCACGACAGAACGCCGACCCAACGAGGGCCCGGAGCTTCGGCTTCGGGCCCTTCGTGCGTCAGGGATCCGGCAAGTCCTCGGGCCCGTCCGGGTACAGGGCCCAGGCGTCCACGCCCCCGCGCAGCTCGAGGGCGGAGAGCCTGGCGCCGTAGTGGTCCGAGATGCCGGTGTCGATGCCGATGAGGGCGCCGTTACAGCGCTGGGCGATGCGGCCCGAGCGCTGGGTGGTGTGGCCGACGACCATGCGCTCGGCGCCCAGCGCCATCAGGGCCTGCTCGAGGGCTGGACAGACCTCGGTGAGGCCGCCTTGGAGGTAGCCCCGGTACCACAGGGGGCCTTCGCGCCCCAGCACCGCAGGATCGGCCTCGCCATCGATGGCGGCGAGGACCCAGGTGTTGAGCCTGTCGAGGCCCAGCTCCGCCATGGCCGGGGTCACACCGCCGTGGGCGAACACGGTGCGGCCCACCTTCACCACCGCGGGACGCTCCCGCAGCCAGCGGCCGTCCTCGCCCTCGGGGCCCAGCTCCAGGGCCCGGGCGTCGGCACCGCCGTAGCCGGCGAAGTCGCCGGCGGTCACGTACCGCAGGTCCCCCTGCAGGTTCATCACCTCGTGGTTCCCGAGCACGGAGTGCACGGCGCCGCCCGCTTCGGCGGCCTCCCGCTGCAGGCGCTGGATCAGGTCGATGGTCTCCTTGCCATCATCACCCCGGTCCAGCAGATCGCCGGTCTGCACGAACACGGTCTCCCCGGCGCTCCAGTGGCCTCCCTCGTCCACCAACCCCGCCAGGCGCAGCACCGCGAGGGCGCGCTCCAGATCGCCGTGCAGGTCGCCGATGGCGACGACGCGTGGGCCATCGGCGGCCTCGACGGGTGGCGGTGGGGCCGCGGGCTCTGGCTGCGGGGGGGGGGCCGGGGCCGGTCCGGCCGACGATTCGCCGCAGGCGGTGGTCGCGAGCGCTCCGAAGAGCACGAGAACGGAGGTGGTGAAGGGCTGGCGCATCCCGGAGACGTTATCGAGTCGCACGAGACGATGAAAGAGGAGCGCACAGATGGAACCGCGGATGGTGCTCTCGAGGCTCATCGAGCAGGCAAAGAAGTCCGGCGCCCAGGCCGCCGAGGTGCTCTACGAGCAGTCCTCGAAGCTGGAGATCAACTGGGAGCGCGGGTCGGCGGGCCTACCCACCCAACGCTCGGGCATGGTCGCGACCATCGGGGTCTACGCCAGCGAGGGGCGCGTCGGCTGGTGTGAGCTCCGGGCCGATCACCCCCAGAAGCTGGTGGACGACGCCGAAGCCGGCCTGGCGGACGCGCTGCAGCGCGCCAAGCGCGCCGAGCCCAGCCAACACAGCGGGCCGGTGGATCGCTACGACATCGTCGAGCGTGGCCTGGGGCTGCTGGACCGACGTCAGCCCCACCTGAGCGTGGACGACCGCTGCGAGGTGCTCGAAGACAACGCCGCGGGCTGCCGCGGCGTCCACCCGGACATCCGGGTCGAGCGCCTCGACTACACCGAGCAGCTGATCACCCGCGGCTACGCCAGCAGCCGTGGCCACTCCGCCACCGAGCGCTCCAGCCGCTATGACGCCGTCATCCGAGCCCGCATGGGCCGCACCGGGCGGCGGCACGTGGAGGGTGCCGCGTCGCGCCAGTTCGCCAACGTGGCGTCGATGCCCTTCGGCGTCGAGCTCGGGCAGCGCATGGTGCGCCTCGGCCAGCCCGCGACCATCCCCGACGGCGAGCCGCCCCTGATCATCAACGCCACGGCCACGGCCACCCTGCTCCGCAGCCTGGCTCCCGCCTTCTCGGCCACCGCGGTCGAGGACGGCAGCTCGTTCATCGCCAGCTGCTTCGGCCAGCGCCTCGCCTCACCCAAGTTCCACCTCATCGACGACCCCGCCCTGCCCGGAGCCCTGCTGTCGCGGGCCTTCGACGATCGGGGCGTACCGCCGGCGCCGGTGGTCCTGCTCCGTGAAGGCGTCGCCAGCGGCCTCTACCTCGACCCGGTCAGCGCCCGCGTCGGCGACCATCGCCCCACCGGCCACGTCACGGGCGGGGTGCTGAGCCCCTCCAACCTGATCCTGCGCCCCGGCAACCGCTCGCGGAACGCCATCGGCATGGACCTCAACGACTACCTGGTGCTCGACAACTTCCACAGCCGGTCCCCGGTCGATCTGGCCTCGGGCACCGTCCAGAGCCTGGTGGACCTGCTGGTGTACCGGGACCACAGCGTCGTGGGTGCGGTGCAGGGTGTGCCCCTGGACATGCACATCTCCAAGCTGCTCGGCGCCGTCGTGGAGATCGCCAGCGACCAGGCCCGCTACGCCGAGGCCGACGCCTGCTCCCTCGTGCTGGAGGGCATCGCGCTGGGTGCGTGACCCTCCTGGAAGACAACTGACAGTTTCCTCGAAGGGTTCGGCGGCTATGATCGTCGTACCGCAGGCACAGGCAACCCGCCGGAGGCCCCATGACCCGCCCCCTCGCCCTGGCTTCTCTCATCCTGCTCACCGGCTGCTTCGAGGAGATCGAGCCGTTCCTGCCCACCGTGCAGTTCGGCCACCTCGACGTCAAGGACCTGGACTGGGACCACATCGAGACGGACTTCGTCTTCTACGTGGACAACCCCAACCCGGTCGGGATCCCCCTCGAGAGCTTCGACTACGCCTTGAGCCTCGCGGACATCGAGCTGCTCGCCGGCGCCGATCCCGACGGCCTCGAGCTGCTCGCGGCGGACATGAGCGAGGTGGCGCTGCCGGTGGACCTCGAGTTCCTCAACGTCTACGACGTCATCCAGACCACCCGCGGCCTCGACGCCGTGCCCTTCGGGCTCGAGGGCAGCTTCGGGTTCGACACGCCCCTGGGTGTGGCGAACCTGCCCTACGACGCCGGCGGCGACTTCCCCGCCCTGCGCACCCCCGAGATCGAGCTGGGCCGCCTGCGCCTGGACGAGCTCAGCCTCACCGGGGCCACCCTCGAGCTCGACCTCGAGATCGACAACGACCACGGCTCCACCGTCTGGCTCGAGAACTTCGACTACGCCCTGAGCCTCGAGGGCATCGAAGTCGGCAACGGCCTGATCGGCGACTTCGCCTCGGTGGACGGAGCCTCCTCCTACACCGTGGGGCTGCCCCTCGAGGTGAACTTCATCGACGCGGGCACCGCGGTCTACCAGGCGCTCACCGGCGGCGATCCGATCAACGTCAAGATCGAGGCCGGCACCGACGTCATCACGCCCTTCGACGAGTACATCCTGCCCCTGGACATCTCGAAGAGCGGGCGCCTCACCCTGCAGTAGGGCCGTACAGGTCTTCCTCGCGCTCCTTGGAGCGGCCCCGGGCGCTGCGCGCGAGCTTCCAGGCCGAGTACAGCAGCGCCAGGGTCACCAGCACCACCACGGACGAGAAGATCGGACGCTCGGTGAGGTGGCGAACGAGCCAGGTCACCGAGGCCTCGCCGTAGCGCCAGCCCAGCCAGATGGTCAGGGGCACGGTGAGCAGGAGCCCCGGAACATTGATGGCCAGCATGCGCTTGTAGGAGTCCCCCGCGAGCCCCGCCGCCACGTACAGGGGTACCCGCAGGCCGATGGCGAAGCGGGCGAACCAGATCGCCCGGTGGCCGAAGCGCTCCACGATGCGCTCCACCTGGCGGAAGCGCGGCGACCGCCGCAGGAAGGACAGGCGGGGGTGGTGGCCGATACGCCGGATCCAGTAGCCGATGGAGAAGGCGACCAGATCCCGCAGGAACACGCCGGCGAACGCCGCGATGCTGGTGGGCCACAGGGGGATCTCCCCGGCCTGGATCTGCCACCCTGCCACCAGCAGCGGGAAGTCGTCGGGGACGGGCCAGCCCAGGCCCGAGATGGCGCAGGCCAGGAAGATGGCGGCCGGCCCGGTGCCATAACGAAAGACGAGGGCCGGATCCACGGCGGACCTACTCCGGAGCGCCCGGTCGCACGATCGCCGGCGCGTCCACCGACCCCGACCAGGGGGCGGTCTCGCCGCTCAGCAGATCGAGGACGGTGCCGCCGTCGACGGGGAGGACGACGCCGTCGCCCTCGTAGACGAGCCAAGCGTCGCCCGGCAGGCGCAGCCCCCGGCCGTCGGCGAGCTCTGCGGGCATGATCCCGGCGGTGGGCAGGGAGCCGAGCTCCCGCACCAGCCTGGCGTAGACCTCGGCGGCCAGCTTGGGCTCCCGCTGCTGGTGCGGGGGCCGGCCGGTGGTGCGGTGGAGGGAGTGGCTGGAGAACCCACCGGCCCCGCCGGTGCCAGCGCGCTGGGCGGGGGGATCGGCCAGGGTGTGCCAGCAGACCCGCTGCACGCCCCGGGCCAGGGCCTCGCCGTAGACGAAGACCAGCATCTGCGCGTGGTAGCGCTCATCCACGAAGGAGCGGTCGTCGTGATGCGAGGGGGCGCCGGTCTCGGTGATGAACACGGGCACGCCCGGCGCGACGGCCTCGGCGGTCTCGAGGGCCGCGAGGAAGCCTGCGCCGTCGCGATCCTGGAAGTAGGCGTGGATGGACAGCCCGTCGATGGCCTCGCGGGTCCCGGGGATGGCGAAGACCCGCTCGAGGTAGTCCCGACCGTGGGCGCGCCCGGTGTCGAAGGTGCCCGCGTTGAGCACGACGGCGTCGGGGTGGACCGCGCGGATGGCCGAGGCGGTGGCCACCAGCACCTCGGCGTACTCATCGGGGGGCTCGAAGGTGGAGGGGTCGATGTCCCGGCGCGCGTTCTTGGGCTTGATGCGGTTGTGGAGGTCCGGCTCGTTGTCCACCTCCCACAGCCGCACGGGCCGCAGCAGCCCGGGAGCGTCGTCGACACCGTCGCCATCGTAGCGCTCGACGACGGCCTGGACCCAGGCGGCGTAGGCGTCCATGTCTGCGGGCAGGTAGCGGTCGGTGTAGTTGGCGGTCTGGTTCCCGGGCCAGGGCCCGATCATCACCAGGGGCTCGAGCCCCGCCTCCTGCAGCAGCGCGATGTAGCGGTCGGCCCGGTCCTGGGTGCGGGGGCTGCGCTGCCACTCGTACCAGTTCAGGTAGGGGTAGTTCGCGGTGTTGGCGCGCGATGTGGAGGCGCCCACCGAGGCCGCGAGCCGCGCGTCGTCCAGCAACATCGTCGCGATGTCGTCCGGACTCAGCGAGCCCCCTCGGACCAACCGCTGGGGCACGGAGACCGCCTCGTTGATGCAGAACAGCTCCCCCACGGTGGCCGCATGCCAGCTGGGCGCGGGCTCGACCGACGGGGGCGTCTCGGGATCAGCCTCCGCCGACACGGGGACCGCGGCGACCGCGCTGGGGGCCTCTGGTTCCGGAGCGCAGCCGGAGCGGCAGCTGCAGCCTGCCAGGAGCACGAGGAGGGCCGGGGAACGCATCAAGAGGTGACCAGCCTAAGCACCGTCCCACCCTCGCCGGGCTCGTCCTCGGGCTCGGGCTCTTCACCCGGCTCGGGAGCGAAGGGAGGCTCTGGGAAGAGGGTGACGTGCCGGATGGCCGACCAGGGGAACAGGCAGTTGCGCACCCGATCGAAGGAGAGCCGCAGCAGCAGCCCCTCGTCCAGGTACTGGGCCCGGTTGGCGTGGTGATAGGCCGCGTCGAGGCGGATGGGGACCAGGTCGGGGAAGCGGGCCAGCACCGACGCGGGCACACCCGACTCCTGCACCTCTTCAGTGGCGCAGGCGAAGGTCATGTCGATGCCCAACGCGAAACCCAGGCGCAGCAGCTCCGCGGCCTGGGGCCCGTCGGGGTCCACCAGCACGGGCTCGGGCTCCTCGACCGGGGTCGCGAGGCTCAAGGTGGGGGGGACGGCGGGATCCGGGCGGACGGGCTCGTCGAGCTCGGGCTCGACCTCGGCGTCCTCGACGGGGGACTCTTCTTCGGGCTCGAGCCCGGCCAGGTCCGCCGGGAGCCCCAACTCGGTGGGGCTGAGCTCGAGGGCCTCGACCATGGCGAAGAACCCATCGACGGTGAGCGGCTCGCGCTCTGCCAGCACCGCGCGCAGGGTGCGGCGGTCCATGCCGAGACGCTTGGCGAGGGCGGCGCGGTTGAGACCGCGGCTCTTCATCCCCTCCCGGACACGGGCGAGCAGCGCCGAGCTGTAGCTGGCCTTGGCCATCTGGCACCTCCAGGATCGCGTATAGCCCGACGACGACAGGTCGCCAGCGCCGCGGGTGGGAACCGCACGGATGCGGACGGGTCCAAGACCGGAGCCGCCCGCGTGCCCTCCCCTGCCCGGCACGCCTCCTCCCGAGTGAATAGGAGTGCCCCATGCGCTGGACCATCCTCATCGCTGTCGTCGTCGTGGTGTGGCTGCTGGGCTTCGGCCTGATGCAGCTGCGCCGCCTCGCCCAGGTCACCCTCCGCAAAGGCGAGAAGGCCGTGCTGCAGGCCCGGGGCGTCACCGCACGCATCAACTGCAACCAGGCCCTCGCGCCAGGGCTGCGCACCAACGTGGAGAACCAGCGGCAGGTGGTGGCGGTGCTGACCGACCAGCGACTGGCCATCGCCACCTGGCGGGGTGTGCTGGTGGACCTCGCCGCCGGAGACACGGTGCGCGTCGCCGCTCCCGGCCCCAAGCGCCTGGTCATCGAGGGTGAGCGTCAGCCCCGGGGCAAGGGAGGGCGGCCGGCACAGCTGCGCGTCGAGCTGCTGGTCGAGCAGCCCGAGCGCTGGGTCGAAGGCCTCGAGAGGGTGCTGGGGGCCTAGCCCTCGCCGCCGCCGGTCTTCTTCCGAGAGCGCCGTCCACGGGTGGGCGCCGAGGAACCGGTGCCCTCGCCTGAGCCACCACCCGACTTGCCACGACCGCCCTTGGCCGCCGAGCCACGGGGCTTGCGGCTCCTGCGGCCGGAACCGGAGGTCGGGGTTCGACCGCCACCAGCGGGCGCCGCGCCACCACCGGAGGGACCGCCCTGAGCCGCGTCGGTCGCAGGCACGCCGCCGGATGAGCCGGAGGACCCACCGGAGCTGGAGGGGCCACCACCGGAGGAGACACCACCACCCGGACCGGACCCGGAGGATGCGCCGCCGCCGCCTGAGCCACCGCCAC
>CAYZVO010000156.1:0-4380 GCA_964481655.1 uncultured Enterobacterales bacterium
GGTCTCGCTCGTGCTCGAGCTCGCGACGGAGGCGTGAGATGGCGGGGTCGTCTTCGACCTCGCGCCGGAGGTTCTTCAGATACTCGGCCCGGGCGGTCTTGCGCGCCTCGTGCCGGGTCTCGGACCGGCCCTGGAGCTGCTCGCGCAGGACCACCTCGACCCGGGTGAGGCCCGGGAACACCGCCTTCAGCAGGGGGCGGAGCTCGGGTCCGGTGAGCCTGGGGCGCCCCTGGTCCAGCTGGGTCTGCGAGGCGAACGCGACCCTCAGCTCCGAGCCGGACCAGGACAGGGCCACCGAGTGCTCCACCACCGACAGCCAGCTCAGATCGGCGGTCTCGAGGACCGCGAGGATCGCCTGGTAGCGGGTCTGGGCGTCGTCGTCAGGGCTCACTTCCGGGATGGGCAGCGCGCCCTTGCTCGCCGCGCTCGGTGCCGGATCGGCCTCCGGGGGAGGCGGAGCCGGTGGCTCGACGGGGGGCGGCTCGGGCGGTGGAGGCTGCGGCCTGGGAGGCTCGGGCCGCGGCGGCGGTGGCCTGGGAGGCTCGGGACGCGGCGCAGGACGCTCGGGGCGTGGCGCGGGGCGCTCGGGACGTGCCGGGGGAGGCGCCGGAGCCGGGGGCTCGCGGCGCGGAGGCTCCTGAGGCTGTGGCGGGCGGGCGTCCTGCAGCCGGGGCTGCGGCGGCGGCCGGCCGGCCTCAGCCCCGCGGAAAGGGGGCCCACCTCGCCTTCCCCCCTGGGGGGATGCGCGGTAGCCGCCCTGTCTCAGGCGACGGTCCAGGTCCTCGAGCCGCGCCATCACGCGGTCGATGCCCTGTACGGGCCGGATGGTCGCCAAGCGGGCGACGGCCATCTCGAGCACCATGCGCGGCCGGGCAGCGCGGGCCACCCGATCGTGCACGTCGAGCAGGGCGTCGAACCAGCGGGCGAACACCTCGGGGGGCAGGCCGTCGGCCAGCTCCTGCAGCCGGCTGAGCTCTTCGTCCGCGAGATCGAGGTGCTTGCGCTCCCCTGGGGCCATGGCCACCAGGGCGGCGTTGCGCAGCAGCTCGAGCAGCTCGGAGGTGAACTGATCCATCTCGAAGCCGAAGTCGTGCACCTGGGCGATGGCGTCGAGGCAGCGCCCGGGCTGGCCCTCGACCAGGCCCGCGAGCATCTCGTAGAGCAGCGAGCGGTCCACCAGGCCCAGCAGCTCGGTGACCTGCTGATCGTCGATCTCGAGGCCGGAGAAGGAGATGACCTGGTCCAGCAGGCTCTGGGCGTCCCGCATGGAGCCTTCGCCCGCCCGCGCCACCAGGCGCAGCGCGTGCTCGCTCACGGTGACCCCTTCGGCCTCGCAGATGGACGCCAGGCGCCCGGCGACCTGGCTGCCGGGGATGCGCTTGAAGTCGAAGCGCTGGACCCGCGAGAGGATGGTCTCGGGGATCTTCTGGGGCTCGGTGGTCGCGAACATGAAGACCACGTGGGGCGGTGGCTCTTCCAGGGTCTTGAGCAGGGCGTTGAAGGCCTGCCTGGTGAGCATGTGGACTTCGTCGATGATGTAGATGCGGTACCGCGCCTGGGAGGGCAGGTAGCGCACCCCCTCGCGCAGCTCGCGGATGTCGTCCACGGAGTTGTTGCTCGCGCCATCGATCTCGATGACGTCCGGCGCCGAGCCCGACAGGATCGCCTTGCACAGGGTGCACTCGCCGCAGGGCTCCGGCGTGGGCCCCTGCTCGCAGCACAGCGCCCGGGCCAGGATGCGCGCCGCGGTGGTCTTGCCCACCCCGCGCGGCCCGGTGAACAGGAAGGCGTGGTGGATGCGCTCCATGCGGATGGCGTTCTGGAGCGTCCGCGTGACGTGCCGCTGCCCGACGATCTCGTCGAAGAGCATGGGCCGCCACTTTCTGGCGATGGCGAGGTAGGACATGGGGGGGCTCCGCAGGAGATCCATCCTTAACCGGAGACTCCCCATCCCCGTCTCATGGAACGAAAAAGAGCCGCGGATTCACATCCGCGGCTCTACAACTCTCGAATGGGGAGATGGCCGGGTGATCCTCTGCAACCCGGGGACTGCTACCGTTGCTTCCTTCCGGACCTGGCGGAGTTCACAGGCTCGAGCCCAGCGGGCCCGGCCATCATCGCGTGTCGAGATTCCCCAGAGATGGCGGAGAAGGTGGGATTCGAACCCACGGTAGGTTGCCCTACACGGCATTTCCAATGCCGCACCTTCGGCCACTCGGTCACTCCTCCGTATCTCTGGGATGGGCGAGCAGGCAGCTGGCGGAGAGGGTGGGATTCGAACCCACGGAGGGCATGACCCTCAGTGGATTTCGAATCCACCGCCTTCGACCACTCGGCCACCTCTCCAGATGCTGCTCAGCGGGAGCGCAAGCGCCGGAAGAAGCTCCGCAGCAGCTCGGCCGCTGCCTCCGCCTCGACCCCGGAGACCACCTCGAAGCGGTGGTTGAGGCCGGAGTGCTGGGACAGGTCGCCGAGGGTGCCGAGGAAGCCGCCCTTGGGGTCCACCGCTCCGTAGACGCAGCGGTCGATCCTGGCGAGGATCATCGCGCCGGCGCACATGGAGCAGGGCTCGAGGGTGACGTAGACCGTGCAGCCTGTCAGCCGCCAGGTGCCCAGCCGGGCCGCCGCCTGGCGGATGGCCAGGAGCTCGGCGTGCGCGGTGGGGTCCTGGTCGAGCTCGCGGCGGTTGTGCGCCCCGGCGATGATGGTGTCCTGCTGGACCACCACAGCACCGATGGGCACCTCGCCGAGCTCAGCCGCCCGGCGCGCGAGTGCCAGGGCCTGCTGCATGTGGCTGCGGTCTCTCCCTTCCTGCATGTACTCGCCCGATCAAAGAACGTACCGGGGGCATGGCCCCGAGCCGCGCCACCTTATCATCGCGCCCTCCCTTGTCAACGCCGATGTGCGGCGGAATCGACCTGGCCGCCTGACTCGACTGGACCGCCCGGCTATACTTGCGCATCGGCCTCTCGAGGCTAAGAGGAATCATCGCCCTCCGACCATGTGGGGGTCGTGAACCTACACGTCGCCTGCAGTCGCGCTGCCCCCCCCTCCGAGGCACTCCCCATGCGCCACCCCAGCACTCTCCTTCCCCTCGCTCTCCTGATCGGCTGCGCCCCCCAGCACGCCGAGATCGCCGGCACCTACACCGCGTGGCTGGCCGCCGGTTCGTCCGGCACCGTCGATGAGGCCAAGCTCGACCTCGAGGGCGCCGGCCAGTTGAACTGCTCCGGCACCGACGTCAAGGGCTTCGACGCCTACGACGCCGCCGGCTGCGAAGGCTTCGCCCCCCAGTGGTTCACCTGGCTGGACGACGACGGCTACTACGTCCTCAACGGCGACCTGGACACCTGGCGCTCCGAGGCCATCATCACCAGCGAGCGGGATCTGCAGCTGACCTTCCACGTCGATCTGGGCGACGGCCAGGACTTCCGGGCCGCGTGGGTCATCGACCCCGACTTCCAGCCCACCCGCTGCACCCAGGACGACTCCGGCACCACCGTGCTCGAGCTCTGGGATGGCGAAGACTGGGTCGACCAGTGGGCCGGTGACGAAGACGGCGCCGCCCTCTACTACCTCAACGCCGGCTCCTACCAGCTCAACCCCTACGACTCCGAAGACTACTGGGTCCTGCCCCAGGAGTGGCTGGCGGGCTTCGGCAAGGCCAAGTTCGCGGCCGAAGAGTTCAACTCCCACCCGACCGACTTCGGCATGTACGAGGCCGGCTCCACCACCAGCTTCTACGTGGAGCTCGAGCCGGAGACCACCGACTACTCCGACTACGACGAGCTGCTCGCCCAGGTCCAGGCCTCCGCGGCCGAGTGGCAGGCCGAGATGGCTGGCGACGACGCCCTGGCCTACGGCTACGGCGATCCCGTCTTCGAGCTCAAGGTCGAGGACAACTCCTGGCGCCCGGTGGACCAGTCCTCCGCGGGCCTCGACAGCTGGGTGCAGGTCGAGAGCTCCTGGGTCGAGTTCGACCAGGACCCCGATCAGATTCAGGCCGGCGACCCGGCGAGCGGCAGCTTCCAGATCCTCTTCGACGGCTCCGAGTCGGGCTCCCACGTCCTCATCTCGGGCACCTTCGACATCCCCGAGGTGTTCGAGGATCGCTGGGGCTACACCGACCTGATGGAAGAGAAGATGGAAGAGAACGAGACCCCCATCTGCGGGGAATGATTCTCACAGCAACGTCACAGCTCTGCATTCTCTGTTGACACTCGGTGCCACTGCGCATAACTATGGAGCTGTTGGCGCCCCGCGTCCAGAGCTTCGGCCGGGACCTCCTACTTAAATTGCCGAGTGCGGGGCCGCCCCCCCCCGGGGGGGGGGGGTGGGGGGGGGGGGGCGCGGGGGGGGGGGGGGGGGGGGGGGGGGGGG
>CAYZVO010000156.1:4390-22373 GCA_964481655.1 uncultured Enterobacterales bacterium
AATTTGGCTCGTGGGGCCCCCCCCCCCCACATTCGCCATTTTTGGAGGCCCGGCCACCTCTGTATCTGGGATCCGCGATCGTCACGGGCGTGAGGGCCCGAGCCGCCGCCGGGGCTAGTTCGCCACCACGAAGATGTTGTCGATGGTGGCGTCCACGCCGCCATCGTCGGTGGTGTCGTAGGCGTAGATCACCAGCGCGCCTTCGGTGTAGGTGGACTGCAGCCAGGAGCTCACCAGCTCGCCGTTGATGTACAGATCGGTCATGTGGCCGTCGTGGGTCAGCCGCAGGATGTTCGGCAGCCCCGGCTCGTCCACCAGGCCCGGCCAGGGGTCGTGCCCCGTGTGGCTGTGGACCGTGCCGCCGCTGCGGTAGCCGAGGTTGAAGACCATCTGGCCCCGCTGGTCCTTGATGTGCACGAAGACGCCGTCGTCCGTGTCGTAGCCCTCGCCGATCATGAAGCCGATGGGATCGCCCTGATCGCCACCGTCGTAGCTGAACTCCACGCTGATGTCGTAGGGAGACTGGAAGTAGGACTCGGCGTAGACGGCGTAGTGGTACTGATCGTCCGCCAGGCCGCTGTAGCTCAGGGCTCCGTCGGCCTGAGCCCAGCCGTCGTCCAGCCACCACTGGTGGGCGATGTCCTCTGAGAAGTCCAGCGCCCCGGGGAGCTCCTGGGTGCAGCTGTCGCCGCTGCCGTCACAGTCGTTGTCCAAGCCGTCACAGTACTCGGAGGCCCGGGGGGCCACGCTGGCCAGCCCGTCGTTGCAGTCCGTGCCACCGCAGGCTTCGTCCGTGGCGCCGTCGCCGTCGCGGTCGGCGTCGATGAGGGAGCCGTCGCAGTCGGCGTCCACGGCATCGCAGTGCTCGATCATGCCCGGGTGGATGTTGACCTCGCTGTCGTCGCAGTCGTCGCCGCCGCATGCCTCGTCCACGTGGCCGTCCTCGTCCAGGTCCGCGTTGTCGACCTCGCCGTCACAGTCGTTGTCGATGGCGTCGCCGCACAGCTCGTCGAAGGTGCCCGCGACCTGATCGTCGAGGTCGTCGCAGTCCGTGCCGCCGCAGGCGATGGGCTGATCGCCGTCGCCGTCGGCGTCCTCGACGTCCAGCTCGCCGTCACAGTTGTTGTCCACGCCGTCGTAGCAGAGGTCCACCGCGCCGGGGTTGATGGAGGCGTCCGCGTCGTCGCAGTCGTCCCCCCCGCACTCCGGATCGAACCAGCCGTCGCCGTCACCGTCCACGTCGAAGGTCTCTCCGTCGCAGTCCCGGTCGACCTCGTCGCAGCGCTCCGGCGACCCTGGGAAGATGCCCGCCTCGGCGTCGTCGCAGTCCAGCCCACCGCAGTCATCGGAGAAGAAGCCGTCGCCGTCGTGGTCGTCGTAGTCCACCGAGGCGTCGCAGTCGTTGTCCACCCCATCGCTGCAGTCCTCGATGGCCTCGGGGTGGATCGCTGGATCCTCGTCGTCGCAGTCGTCGCCGCCGCTGCACGCAGCGTCCACGAAGCCGTCGCCGTCGATGTCCCGGTCGTCCACCTCGCCGCTGCAGTCGTCGTCGCGCTGGTTGCAGACCTCTTCGGCGTCGGGGTGGACCGTCGGGTCCTCGTCGTCACAGTCGGTGCCCTGCAGGCAGGCCACGTCGTAGTGACCGTCGGCGTCGCGATCCAGCAGCACGTCGTCCACGAAGCCGTCGCAGTTGTTGTCCTGCTGATCGCAGATCTCCCGCTGGCCGGGGTTGACGTCAGGATCGAGGTCGTCGCAGTCGTCTCCGGTCACGCAGGAGGCGGCGCTGAGGTAGCCGTCCTCGTCGAGATCCACCGTGCACTCCGCGGTCGGGTCACAGCCGGACAGGGCGACCCCCAGAAGGAGGACGGCACACACGGGGGGGGCGAACGGACGCATCATGGCTACACCTCGGCTCCAGGCTAACGATATAGTCCCGGGTGCTCATCCGCTCCCCCCAGCCTCCGCCCACAACCCCTGGCCCCCCAGCTGTCATGCGTACCCCGACCCCGCTGGTGCTCTCCGCGCTGCTCGTCCTCCTCCACGGCTGCCGCTGCACCCCCGACGACGGCTGGCCCCACCTCGAGGACCACCGGTGGCGGGTGGTGCTGGATCCCGGCGGCGCCCACGCCTACAGCGAGGATCCCGCGGCCTCCCCCGTGGTGCTGATGCGCAGCCGGGACGCGCGCACCGCCGAGCTGCTGGTGGCCGGGTACCGCGGCACCGCGCGGGGTCAGGTGGCCACGGTGGAGCCGACCTGGCGGGGCTGCGACGAACCCCAGCTGCCCTCCGGCCTGCGCACCGCGACCCCGAGCGACAGCCCCGACCATCCGGGCATCGCCTGGCTCGGCCCGGCGACCCGGGTGGAGATCCCCACCCCACCGGCGAACCCCTCCCAGGCGGTGCTGGCGGCGGGGCAGTCCCTGCAGGCCCTGGTGGAGCCCGGGCAGGCGGTCACCGTCCGCAGCCTCATCAAGCAGCGCCGACCCAAGGCCCCGCCCATGAAGCTGGTGACCGGGGACGCGGGCTGTACCGGCCTGGTGGCCTTGCTCGACGAACAGGGCGCGCTGCTGGACAGCGACACCCTCACCCTGCCCGGCCCCCGCTGCGCCCCCATGGCGGCCATGCCCCCCGCCGACCTCGACGGCGACGGCCGCCGCGAGCTGGTGGTCCGGGCGGGCAACGGCGAGCCGGGGGTGGGCGTGCTGCGCGCCGTCTACCACCTCGACCTCGACCCCCCCGCCCTCGAGCGGGTCTGGCACAGCGAGCTCACCCCCAGCTGTCCAGGGGACTAAGGCTCCACACAGGCCAGGTAGGCTTCCTTGATGCGCGGGTCGCTGCGGTGGCCGCGCTCGACGAGGTTGACGAGCAGCGGCGCGGCCTGCTCGCAGTCGTCGGCCTTGTAGAGCATCCAGGCGGATGCGGCCACGCCCCGCAGATCGTCGGGGTGGGTGCGGGTGTAGGCCCGATAGGCCGCCGTGGCATGCTCGATCTTCCCCAGCCGGTCGTAGGCCGTGCCCAGGTAGAGCTGGATGTCCCCGGCCCGGGAGCCCGCGGCCTGGGCCGCCTCGAGGGCCACCACCGCGTCGTCGTGGCGATCGAGGAAGATGAGCGCCAGACCGTAGAGGTAGAGCAGCTGTGGGTCTCCAGGCTCGACCGCCAGGCCCGCCTCCGCCGCGCGCACCACCTCGGCGGGTCGCTCGGCGTCGACGTGGAAGGTCACCTCGAGGCGATAGCCCCGGGGGTCCTGGGGGTTGATGGCCTGCAGCCGCCGGGCCAGCTCGACGCCCTGGTCCGTACGGCCCAGGGTGCGACAGAGGGTGGCGGCGTTGGAGATGGCCATGGTGTGGCGGGGCTGCTGCTCGAGGATCGCCATGGTGGCCTCGAGGGCCTCGACGCCGCGGCCGGCGGAGACCAGCGCCAACGCGAGGGACAGGCGCGCGTCCACCAGCTGGGGCTCCTCGGCCACCAGGGCCTGCAGCCCGCGCACGGCCTCCGCGGGATCGGGCTCGGCCTCGAGGGCGTGCAGGCGCGCGAGCACCGCGACCTTGTCCCGTGGATCCGCCAGCGCGTCGCGCCCATCCTCCGGCGCCTCGACGGGCTCCACGTAGCCGAGGGCCGCCAGGCGCGCGGCCTGCTCGGAAGACAGGGGCGCGGGGGCGGGGGCCGCGTCGCCCAGCGAGCCGGTGGCGATCTCCAGGAGCGGGTGCTCGTCGACGGGGTCGAGGCTGAGCTCGGCCGGGTCGGCGTCGAGGTCGATGAGCGCGGTCGAGGGCCCCAGCCGCAGCCGCAGCCGCCCGTCCTGCACCGCGGCGAGCTCACTCCAGCCGTAGTGGAAGCGGGGGAAGAAGGTCTCCGTGTAGACCGGGCCGCGCTCGAAGGGCTCTCCCGAGATCGCGGGGCGCAGGCTCACGCCGTCGCCCCAGGGCTCGAGCCCCGCGTAGGACGCGATGGTGGCTGGCACATCGACACCGCTGACGGGCAGCTCGACCACCCTGGCGGCGCGGGGGGCGTCCGGGACCGCCTCGAGCTGCAGGCCTTCGTCCACCCCCTCCGGACGGAGGACCGCGGCGGCGCTCCCTTCCCGGGGCTCCGGCTGCTCCAGCCCCTCGAGGCCACCGGGTGGGCGGATCACCAGCGGGACGCGGGTCGCCGCACGGGTCACCAGCAGGCCGTGCTCACGCTCGCCGTGCTCCCACAGGCTCTCGCCGTGATCCGAGGTGACGATCACGAGGGTGTCGTCGTCCGCAGCCGCCACCAGGCGCGCCAGCAGCGAGTCGGCGAAGGCCACCTCGCCCCGGTAGGGATCGCCGTCCCAGCCCGGATGAGGGGCCCACGGGGTGTGGGGATCCCAGAGGTGCACCCAGCAGAACGACGGGCGGGGGTCGTCCTCGCGCAGCCAGGCGAGGGCCGCGTTGACGGTGTCCGCCCCGGCCACCTCGAGCTCACCGAAGGCGTGGGCTTCGCTCACCTCTTGGGGGTGGAAGGGGGCGTGGTAGCGATCGAAGCCGCGATCGAGGCCCCAGGCCGCGTCGAGGACATAGGCCGAGACGAAGGCGCCGCTGCGGTAGCCGGAGGCCCCGAGCCGCTCGGCGAGGGTGGGCACGTCGTCGGCCAGGCGGAACCCGCCGTTGTCCCGCAGGCCGTGGTTCGACGGGACCAGGCCGGTGAGGATGGAGGCGTGGGACGGCAGGGTCAGGGGCGCCGCGGCGATGGCCTCCCGGAACAGCGCGCCGCGGGCCGCGAGGGCGTCGATGGTGGGCGTGGAGGCCAGCGGATCGCCGTAGGCCCCCACGCGGTCGGCCCGCAGGGTGTCGATGGTGACCAGCAGCACGTCAGGCCCAGTCGAGGCCGGAGGCTGGACCGGGGCGGGCGCGGGCGCCGGCTCGCAGCCGATGGACGCGAGCCAGAGCAGGGCTGGGGTCAGGCGAGACATGTCGATAGGCTAACGCGAGCCCCGCTGTGACACTCTCGCCCCTTGATGGATCGACAACGCAGGAGAACGACCATGCCGATGTACGAATACACCTGCAGCCACTGCGGCGCCGACTTCGAAGAGCTCGTCTCGAGCACCACCCCCGACCGTGAGGTCGAGTGTCCGGAGTGCGAGCGCGAGGGGTGCGCACAGCGCAAGCTCTCCACCTTCGCCACCGGCAGCGGCCTGAGTGGCTTCGGGGGTGGTGGCGCCGTGAGCCCGCCCTCGAGCGGCTTCTCGTGAGCGTCCTGCTGACGGTGGTGGTCACCACCGGTTCGCAGCATCGACGAACGCCGGACCATAGCGGCGCTCAATAATGGTAGGATCTTCCTGAAGGAGCCGTTCCACCAATGGATCGGATGCACAGGAGCCCGCCATGAAGTGTGCTGCAATGCCATGGGTCTGCCTCGTCGCCGTGCTGGCCACGGCGTGCGGGGACAAGGACGACACCGGAGCGCCCGACGCCGACGGCGATGGCTACACCGCCCTCGAGGACTGCGACGACGACAACGCCGCGGTCTACCCGGACGCCCCGGAGCTGTGCGACGAGCTCGACAACGACTGTGACGACGTGGTCGACGAGTTCGTCACCGAGCTGTGGTACATCGACGCCGACGGCGACGGCTACGGCGATCCCATCGAGACCGTCGAGGCCTGCAGCCAGCCCAGCGGCACCGTGGCGGACGACACCGACTGCGACGACGACGACGCCGGGATCCACCCCGGCGCCGACGAGCTGTGCGACGACGAAGACAACGACTGTGACGGCGACTGGGACGAGGACGCCATCGACGCCACCAGCTGGTACCCCGACGCCGACGGCGACGGCTACGGCCCCGACGACGGCGCCGTGCTCTCCTGCGAGCAGCCCAGCGATCACGTGGCCCTGGGCGGTGACTGCGACGACGCCGACGCCGACCTGAGCCCCGACGCAGACGAGCTGTGCGACGAGATCGACAACGACTGCGACGGCGCCGTGGACGAAGACGACGCCATCGATCCCCTCAGCTTCTACCTGGACGACGACGGCGACGGCTTCGGTCAGGACGAGCAGACCGCCGAGGCCTGCGTCGCCCCGTCGGGCTACGCCGCCGATCCCGGCGACTGCGACGACGCCGACGCGACCGTCAACCCGGGGGCCGACGAGTACTGCGACGACATCGACCAGGACTGCGACGGCGAGGTCGACGACGACGACGCCGTGGACGCCCCCCTGTGGTACCCGGACGCCGACGGCGACGGCTACGGCGACCCCGACGGCGGGGTCCAGCAGTGCTACGAGTCCGGCGACCTGGTCTCCAACGACGGCGACTGCGACGACACCGACGCCGACGTGAACCCCGACGCCGCGGAGCTGTGCAACGAGATCGACGACAACTGCGACGGCGACATCGACGAGGACACCGCCATCGACGCGGTCACCTGGTGGCTCGATGGCGACGGGGACCTGTTCGGCGATGACGACGCCACGACCCTGGCTTGCTACCTACCCAGCGGCTACGCCGACATGGGCGGCGACTGCGACGACGCCGACGCCGACGTCAACCCGGCGGAGGTCGCCTACTGCGACGACGGCCTGGACAACGACTGCCGCGGCGCCGACCACAGCTGCCCCTCGGCGGCCGAGCTGCTGATCACGGAGATCATGAAGGACCCCAACGCCATGGGGGACTCCAGCGGCGAGTGGTTCGAGATCTACAACAACAGCGCCGACACCCTCGAGATCGAAGGCCTGATCGTCTACGACCTGGGCGGCGAGAGCTGGCTCATCGACGACACCCTCGAGATCGAGGCCGGGGACTACGCCGTGCTTGCCCGGAGCAGCAGCGCGACCACCGAAGCCGATGTCATCTGGTCTGGCTTCCAGCTGGTCAACACCGAGGACGAGGTCGTCCTGGCCACCTACGGCACGGACGGCACCGACGGCGACGTGATCCACCAGATCGAGTACGACGACAGCGACTGGCCCGACACCGCCGGCGCCAGCCTGTCCTTGGACCCCGACGCGTTCACGGACACCGACTCGGTGCTGGCCGCGAACTGGTGCGCCGGCCAGAGCGTCTACGACACCGGCGACAAGGGCACCCCCGGCGCCGCGAACGACGACTGTCCGTGATCCTCGGCGGGAGCAGGTGAACAGCTCCCCCAGGTCTCGGACTAGCCGCTCACCCGGGCGTTGAACGCCTCGATCAGCTCGTCCCACTGGTGGACCTGCTGCCAGGTCTCGGTCCAGAAGTCCGGGTCCCAGAGCCGGCGGAGCTCGTCCACGCCCCGCTGCTGCTGCTCGACCCAGGTGAAGTACTTGAAGTTGTGCAGGGCCTTGCGGTCGCGGAAGTTGAGCTCCCGCAGGTTGTCCAGGCCGATGCCGTCGATCCAGCGGGCCTTGTGGGCCATGGCGTCGCGCTCGGTGTAGGGACCGCTGGCCTCCTGCTCCTCGGCCATGCGGGAGCCGTACATCTCCATCGAGTCGGTCAGCGGCAGGAAGATGATGTCCCGCTCGTCCATCTCGTAGTACTTGGCCAGCTTCACGGCGGCGACCAGGTTGCAGATGCTGGAGATGCCCAGCAGCTCGAGCTGCTCGACGAGCTGCTCGGGCACACCGATCTGGGCCAGCAACGACTGGCCCTCGTGCTCGTTGAACAGGCGCATCAGATCGATGGTCTGGTTGTCGTCGACGGCGACGACCATGTCGGTGTTGCGCACGTTGTGGACCCACGGCACGTGCTTGTCACCGATGCCCTCGATGCGGTGGCCGCCGAAGCCGAGCTCCAGCAGGGTGGGGCACTGCAGCGCCTCGGTGGCCGCCACGCGCACCTGCGGGTAGCGCTCGCGCAGGAAGTCACCCGCGGCGATGGTGCCAGCGGAGCCGGTGGCCGAGACCCAGCCCGAGAGGCGGTCGCCGGGCTTGGCGATGCGCTCGAAGACGTCGGCGACGTGGGTGCCGGTGGTCCAGTAGTGCCAGATGGGGTTGCCGAACTCCTCGAACTGGTTGAAGACCACGACGTCGCTCTGGGTGGCCTTGAGCTCCCAGCACTTGTCGTAGATCTCCTTGACGTTGGACTCGCAGCCCGGGGTCGCGATGACCTCGGCGCCGAGGCCCTGCAGCCACTCGAAGCGCTCCTGGGACATCTCCTCGGGGAGGATGGCCACGGGCACCGAGCCCAACAGCACCGAGTCGAAGGCGCCACCGCGGCAGAAGTTGCCGGTGCTGGGCCAGACCGCCCGCTGGGTGGTGGGGTCGAAGTTGCCGGAGACCAGCCGGGGCACCAGGCAGCCGAAGCCGGCGCCGACCTTGTGGGCGCCCGTGGGGAAGTACTTGCCCACGACGCCGACGATGCGGGCCTTGCAGCCGGTCAGCGAGCTGGGGAACTCGACGATGTTGCCGTCGTTGTACAGCCCGGTCTCAGGGTCGTTCTTCCAGCTGATGCGGAACAGGTTGATGGGGTCCAGGTCCCACAGCCCGACGTCGGGCAGGCGCGCCTTGACGCTGTCCGGGATGAGCGACGGGTCGCGCATCTGGGCGAAGGTGGGGATGACGATGCCGCGCTCGCGGCAGCGCTGGACGGTGGTCTCGAGGACCTGCTCGTTGATGGAATCGATGATGCGCATGGGCGTCCTGGGGCTGTTCGAAAGCCCCTGCACCTAGCCGTCCCCTCACCTCTCGTCAATCGAGGTGGATCAGAGCTCGATGTCCTTGCAACAACGGAAGCCTCGGGCCGAGGGGTTCCAGCCCGGCTCGTAGTCGCAGCGATGGAAGCTCGCGGAGTCTCCGCAGTTGTAGGCGCCTCCGCGCACGGGGTACTCGGCGCTGCTGTCCACGTACTCCCACAGGTTGCCGTTGATGTCCCAGACGCCGTAGTCGTTGGTGCAGCCGCTCCGGCTGCGGGTCGGCTCCATGCCGTAGGACCCGCCGCAGTCGTAGTAGCAGCCCGCGTAGGGGCCGCCGTGGTCGTCGCACTCACAGGTCTCGGAGCCGGACTCGCAGTCGCAGCCGGCGTCGATGCCATTGCAGGTGGTGGCCTCGTAGTCGTCGCCGTAGGCGTAGGCGGTCTCCCCGGGGCCGATGCAGGTGGTGTACCACTCCTCCGCCGTGCACAGGCGCTTGTCCGCCGCCGCGCAGGCCGCGCTGGCCTCGCTCTGCTCGTCGAGCTTCCAGGGCTTCACGCCGGCCCTGCTGGTGGCGTAGGACTCGTCGGAGCCGGTGCTGGAGTCCGTGGCGTCCGGGCGGGAGGCCTCGTAGCGATCGATGCAGAACGCGTCCTGGATGGAGACCATCCCCGCGGGGCAGCCCTCGACCAGCCCGGTCTCCGGGGGGGGCCAGGTGTCGGGGGGATCGTCGGTCTCGTCGCCGGGATCGGTCTCCTGGGAGTCCGGCGGCGGCGGCTCGGTCTCGGCGGTGTCGTCCACGCAGCCGAAGGGGACGGTGTCCTCGGTGTCCTGCACCGGCGCCGTGTCGCTGTCACCGGGCTTGCCGCCGCACTGCACGGCAGCGAAGGTGCTGGCCACAACCACGGTGGCCGCCACGAGCGCCAGCTGGAGTCCTCCTTCGGTCACGCTGCCTCCAGTGCGGGCCGCGCCCGCGCCTCCCCCACTCTACCTCGACATCCGCCCCCGTCGCAGGCCCCCTAGGAGGGATCGAGGCAGCAGCGGAAGCCCTTGGCGCTGGGGAAGCCGCCGTTCTCCTGCCCGTCGTAGGCGCACTGGTGCAGGTACTCGGAGTCGGTGCAGTTGTAGGCCCCGCCCCGGTAGTGGTTCAGGCCGTCGTCGCTGGAGACCAGCTCCCAGACGTTGCCGTTGATGTCGAAGGCGCCAAACGCGCTGACGCAGTCGGAGAACGAGCCGGTGGGCACGGCGTGGTACTCGGTGGGACAGTCGTCGCGGCAGTGGGGGTAGGCGTCGTCTCCGTCGGGCTCACCGTCGCCGTCGCAGTCGCAGAAGGCGTCGATGCCGTTGCAGGTCGAGGCGCTGTAGTCGTCGCCGTAGCTGTAGCTCAGGCCCTCGGTGGTCGCGCAGACCACCTCCCACTCGAAGGGGCTGCACAGGCGCTTGCCCGCCGCCTCGCAGGCCGCCGCCGCGATCTGGGCGTTCATGCCGGTCTCGCTGTCGCTCGAGTACCAGGGCAGCACGCCAGCCTGGCTGACCGCCATGGAGTCGTCGGACCCGGAGTTGTCGGCGGTGGCGTCGGGACGGGAGGCCTCCCAGGTGTCGATGCAGTAGGCGCCGCAGACCGGGACCATGTCCTCCGGACAGTCCACGGGGTCGTCGCTGCAGACGATCTCGCAGGCCCGCTCCACACACTCGAAGGGGCTGCCGCCACAGTCGGCGTCGACCTCGCACTCCGCCTCGATGCAGAACCCGGAGACCTCGTCGCAGACGCCCTCGGGGCAGTCTGCGTTGGTGTCGCAGCGCGTCAGGCAGCCCGTGACGCCGCGGGCGACGGGCAACGCGGCGAGGGTGGCACCGACGACCAGCAGGGCCAGGCGCAGCGACGGCGTCCGAGAGGAACCGGATGGATGAGGTGCCATGGTCGCCTCGTGGTCAGAGGTCGGGAGAGAGGGAGAAGCCCGGATAGCCCCCGTTGCCCTCGCCCTCGTAGGGCGCGCCGGCGCGAACCTCGAGCTGGAAGCCCTTGCGCTCGAGGCCCCAGAGCCGGAGGGGCCAGACGATGACGATGCAGGGTCCCTGGTAGAGGATCTCGGGCCCGTCCAGCCCATCGCTGATGGTCTCGATGGGGTAGTGCCAGGCCTCGGCGAGGCGGTCGAAGCGCACGTGCAGCTGGATGCCCCGGCGCAGATCACCCCAGCGCAGCCCGTGCACGTCCGCGACCCGGTGCACCTCTCCCAGCGCGACGGTGCGGTCGCCCAGCGCGAGGAAGGAGGATCCGGACCTGGCGGAGTCCAGGTTCAGGTTGAGCTCGACCGCGAAGCGGGTCTCCAGAGGATCCGGGCTGCGGTTGGCGATCTCGTACTGCAGCCGGAACGCCGCGTCGTCCCTGAGGAAGGCGAACTCCTTGCTGACGCGCACCAGGCGCGTGTCGTCGCCGTCGTGCACCACGCCGTCGCGGGCCATGTGGACCGTGACGCGCCCTTCATCCGGGCGGGGCTCGGCCCGCAGCACCTGGTAGTCCGCGGCGACGAAGTCACCGGCTTCGGGGTGCTGCTGGCGCTGGAGGTTGTGCGGGTTGGCCTGAGGGCCCAGGAAGTGCTCGAGGAACGCCACCCTGGGTGCCCGATCGACGGCGAGCTGGGCCGCGCTCAAGCGGGGCTCGGCGTCGTCGGCGACGGGGGTCTCCTCGGTGATCTCGTCGTCGGGGTTGGCCAGCGTAGCGCCGGTGAAGACCGCCGCCACGCCCGCCGCGCTGACCGCGGAGCGCGCCACCAGGCTGGGCAGGTCGTCGCCGCTGTCGAAGGCCGCGTGGAGGCGCTCGGCGCGCCGGGTGAGGGAGTTGACGACGTTGGCGCCGGCCTCGAGCAGGTCGAGCTCCACCAGCGAGCCGCCCCGGGCCGGGTCGAGCACGCCCCGCATGTGGGGGGTGGTGATGACCACCTCTGGGCGGCCGTCGCAGTCGACGTCGTGCCGCTGGAGGGTGAGCCGCCCCGGCTCGCCCATCATGCGGCGCACCTGCTGCTCCGCGCGCAGCAGGGCCGCGTAGGCCCTGTGGCGCAGGCGCCCCTGGTGCACCCCGCCCCAGGGGTCGTGGGTGTACGCCGCGGCCGCCTGGGCCTGGTACAGCCACAGCAGCGCGCGCTCGAGGCCCCGCGCCAAGGAGGCCGTGCCGGCGCGGCCGCCGGTGCTGCGCACGTGGCTGGCCAGCCGCTGGACCTCGCGGGAGGTGACGAGCATGCGCTTGTGCAGCCGGTTGGCTTCGTCGTAGCGCCCGAGGAAGGCGTCCCAGGGGATGGTCGGCGGCGGCCGCCGGCTGTCGCGCTTGCTCAAGCTGGCGGCTGAGCCCGGCTTGCGATCCCGCAGGTGGGGAGGGACCGTGACCACCGCCTGCAGCGTGGGGTCCATGCAGGCGGGGATGTAGACGCGGCCGCCCGAGCGATAGCGCTGCAGGAGGGAGCCGAAGCTCGCCAGCTTGAGCCAGTGGTCCTGGGCGGCGAAGCGTCCCAGCAGCCGGGGGAGCCAGCCACCCGCGCGCCCCCAGGCCAGCTCGGCCGAGCCGGGCCGGACGCCGAGCTCCCGCGCGTCGAGCATCCAGACCACCGCGCGCCGCTTGCGCATGGCGTAGCGCCGCAGCAGCCCGAGCACCCGCGCCGGCTCCATGCCCGGGCTGACCGGGTCTTCGGCGCTGGCGTCGGGGAACACCGCGAGGCCCATGCCCTCGCGCTCGGTCATGTAGTACCCGTCGAGGGCATCCGATGAGACCCCCGACAGCTGCACAGCGCCGGTGTCGAGCACGACGTAGCGCATCCCCGCCCGGGCCAGGATGCGAGGCAGCGAGGGATCCCAGGCGCCGTAGCTGAGGACCGCACCCTGGGGCTCGACCCCGATGAGGTGCTTCCAGCGCCGGTTGCAGAGGCGCAGCTGCCCCACGGCGTCCCGCTCGGGGAGACAGGAGAGCACCGCGTCGTAGTACGCGCCACCCACGATCTCCACCTGGCCCCGCTCCACCACGCGGCGCAGCCGATCGATCCCTTCGGGGTGCTCGTTCTCGAGGAAGTCCAGCACCACCCCGCTCATGCGCAGGGAGACCGCGGCGCTGGCGCGCTCGTCCAGCTCCCTAAGCAGCGGCGCATAGGCGTCGTGCCAGGCGCGCTTCAGGACGCGGCGGGACACCCCGGGGGGGTGGCTGATGTCGAAGCCCAGGACGAGCTCGAGAGCGTTCATGGAGGACGGACTGCGGCCATGCAGCGAGGGTTCGGGTGGAACGCGGAGTATACCGCAGGCCGGGCGCTGATGGGGGGTCGGAGGGCCCGGAGGGAGCGGGCGATCCATCGGGGCTGCCAGGCACACGCCATCCGGCTATGTCCAAACCATGCCGTCCCTCGTCGATCAGTTCTGCAGCAACGTCCATGACGCCGCCATCACCGCGGCGGCCTACGACCCGTCCTCGGGCACCCTCGCCAGCGCCGATGCCAGCGGCGTGGTCGCGGTGCAGCGCCGCGGGGAGACCACCCCAGGGCTTGTCTTCCAGCCAGGTGGCTCCGTGGACGGAGCCCTCGCCCTGGTCCAGGGCGGCGCCTACGTGGGCGTCGGTGACGGCGAAGGAACCGTGGGCGTCTACCGCACCGACGACGGCTCGGCGGTCTTCCAGGAGGTGCGCTCCGGCGACCGCGGCAGGGTCCGCGCCATGCGCGGCCTGTCCATCAGCCCCGAGGGCACCCGCTGTGCCTCCATCGCCGCCGACGGCCTGGTCCGCATGTGGGACCTGGTGCGCTGCGAGCGCGAGGTGTCGTGGTCCGGCTTCGGCGGCGCCACCGTCGAGTTCGATCCCCGCGGCGAGCGCCTGCTCTGCCTCGACGAGCAAGGCCAGATCCGCCTGGTCGACCTGATGTCCCGCTCGGGGCTGCACGTCGACAAGCTCCAGACCCCCGCCGATCGGGCCTGCTTCACCCGCGACGGCACCCACGTGCTGGCGGTGGGCCGCGCGGGGGTGAGCCTGCTGAGGGTGGTCGACGGCCGCATGGTGGCCAGCTTCGCGACCCGCGGCGGATCAGGCCTGCTCAACCTCCTGGTCTCCCCCGACGGCGACCAGGCGGCGGTGGTCACCCACCGCTCCTACCACGTCTTCTCCCTGCCCGATCTCCAGCCGGCGGACAGCAAGCACCACGGCGCCCCGGACACCTCCGGCGCGGCCCTGTGGACCCCGTCGGGGATGCGCGTGGGCGGCCTCGACGGCCTCTTCCACCGCGGCGGCAAGGGCAGCCCCGGCGCCGTCACCGCGCTGGCCGGCTTCGGCGAGTACCGGGCGGTGGCCCACGGCCGCAACCTCACCTTCTGGTCCCGCGGTCGCCGCCTGTGGGAGATCGACGTCGGCACCACCGTGCGCTCCATGAGCGTGGACCGCGACGGCCGCCTGGTGGCCATGATCCCCGACCGGGGGCCGGTGCGGATCGTCGACACCCGCAAGGCCCAGGTGGTCTTCGACGGCGGCCCCGAGACCGCCGGTGCCCAGCAGGTCGACGTCGGCGGCCCCGTGGTGGCCGTCATGCTCCGCAACGGGGGCGTGCGCTGGTGGCACCTGGCCCGCAACCAGGCCTTCGACCTCGCCTGGCCGCAGTCCATGACCTTGAGCGGCAGCGGCGTGTGGATGGCCGTGGTCACCCCCCGCGGCGCGGTGAAGGTGCTCGATCCCGCCACCGGCAAGGACGAGGTCATGCCCCCGACCCCCCTGGCCGACGTGCCCGTCAAGATCGTGGCCTTCGTCAACCGCCGGGCCGACATGCTCGTCCTCGACGAAGACGGCGTGCTCGGGCACTACGACCTGGCCGCCAGCATCCGTGACAACGCCCCGGCCGTGGGTCGGGACGTCATCGAGCTCGAGGCCCCCGTCGACGCCGTCTGGGGCATCACGGGCGGTCGCCGCTGCGCGGTGCGCATGGTCGAGGAGGGCGGCACCTGCTCCATCGCGATGATCGAGATCGGCACCGGCGAGGTCACCACCTACCTCGAGGGCATGCCAGGCAACACCTGGGTCTGCGAGGAGACCGGCGCCATCCTCACCCCGGCCCGGGCCTCGGCGCTGCTCGAGCGCAGCCCCGACGGCCGCGAGCAGCGCGTGCTGCGCTCCCTGACCGACGACCAGTGGATCAGCTTCGGCCCCACCGGCATCGTCGAGGCCAGCGACAGGGCGAACGAGGTGCTCTGACACGCGGCACGGGAGGGTGCGAACCCCTCAATCCGAGCCCTTCTTCATGCGGTCGCGCAGCCGCTGCAGCACGCCCTGGCGGGTCTGGCCCTGGGCCTCGTCATCCGGGAACGCCTCGGGCGGCTCGTCAGGACCCAACAGGCGATCGAGGAGGCCCTGCTTGCCGTGCAGCGGGCAGCTGCCGTCGGGCGTGTCGCCGCGGGCGAACCATCCGTCGTAGCTCTCGGGACAGTCAGCAGCGGCGGGCTCATGGCTCTCGGCGCAGAGGCTGACGGACTCGAGGGCGCGGGTGCCGCTGAACTGGTCACCGGTGGTGCCGCTGGCGGCCACGATGCGGGCCCAGATGGGCAGAGCCGCCCTGGCGCCGGAGAGCCCGTGGGCCCGGCCCTTGTCGAAGCCCACCCAGACCGCCACGACCAGGCGAGGGGTGACCCCCACGAACCAGGCGTCGCGGCCGTCGTCGGTGGTGCCGGTCTTGCCGGCGGCGGCCCCGTCGACGCCGTAGCGGGCCGCGCCCGTGCCGGTGCCATCGCTCACGACCGCCTCGAGGCTGCGCAGCGCCAGGGCCGCGGCGCGCTCGGAGGCCACCCGGGAGGTGCCCGGGGCCGGCTGGCGCAGCTCGACCCCCGCTGGATCCCGGGACCCCAGCAGCAGCTGGGGCGGGCGGTAGCGCCCCGCGGTGGCGAAGGGCGCGTAGGCTGCCGCCACATCCAACGGGCTGGCCTCGAAGGCGCCCAGGGCCACCGACGGCAGCGCGGTGGCACCCGAGAGCCCGAGCTCGTGCAGGGAGCGCTGCAGGGCGGAGAGCCCGACGCCCTCCGCCAGGTGGATGGCGGGCACGTTGATGGAGTGCACGATGGTGTCGCGCAGGGTGGCGTCGCCCCGGTAGACGCCGTCGTAGTTGGCCGGACGCCACAGCTTGCCGTCGACCCGCCGCTCGAGGGGCTCGTCGGGGAGCCGGTGGGTGAGCCGCAGGGAGCGGTCTGCGTCCAGGGCCGCGAGCAGCGTGAGGGGCTTGACCACCGAGCCCACCTGCCGCTGGGCGTGGACCGCGCGGTTGAACGAGCTCGAGGCGTAGTCGCGGCCGCCGACCATGGCGAGGACGCGCCCGGATGAGGCGTCGAGCACCACCGCGGCGGCCTGCACCCCCACCGCCGACGAGTGGGCCGCCTCGAGCTCCGCGAGCCCGTCTGCTACGGCGTCCTCGGCGATGCGCTGCAGGGCGGGCGACAGGGAGGTGAAGACGTGTAGGCCCTGGCTCGAGACCGCGCCGGGCTCGCGCTGCTGTTCCACCAGCTCCACGGCGTGGTCCACGCCCCAGCTGGCACCCCGGGCCAGGTTTGTGGGCTGGATGGACAGCCCCCGCTCCCGCTCCCGCTCGAGGGTGTCCTGGTCGATGTGTCCCAGCTGCGCCATGCGCCCCAGGGCGACGTCGCGCCGCTCGAGGGCCTTCTCGGGGTGGTTGAGCGGTGAGTAGCCGTTGGGGGCGCTGATGATGCCCGCGATGGTGGCGCACTCGCCCATGGTGAGCCGGTCCACCGGCTTGCCGAAGAACACCCGCGCGGCCTCGGCCACACCGTGGATGCCCTGACCGCCGGCCTGACCCAGGTAGATGCCGTTGAGGTACATCTCGAGGATGGCGTCCTTGTCGAGCTGTTCCTCGATGGCCAGGGCCAGGAAGGCCTCCCGGGCCTTGCGGGCGATGGTGCGCTCGGGGGCCAGGAAGAGGTTCTTGGCCAGCTGCTGGGTCAGGGTGGACCCACCCTGGACCGTGCGGCCCGCGGTGAGGTTGACCAGCAGCGCGCGCAGGACCCCGGTGATGGACAGGCCGGGGTGATCGTAGAAGTCCGCGTCCTCCATCGCCAGGACGGCCTGCTGCAGCGTGGGGGGGATGTCGTCCAGGGGGACGAGGCTGCGGCGCTCGGTGGAGGGCCCGGCCAGGGTGGCGATGACCGGCGGCGCCAGGGTGGCGGTGCTGCTGGGGGACACGGAGCGCACCGACCCGCCCGCGAAGGTGACCAGGTGCTCCCCGGCGGGCACGGACCAGCCCGGCCCGCTGGAGGCGGCGGTCTTGATCTTGATGGCGTCGGTGGCGAGCTGGAAGTCCCCGGGGGCGTTGGCGGTGTCCACCTGGGTGTAGCCGGCTGCCCGCAGGTCACCGGCGAGCTGAGCGGGCTCGAGGCCCAGCCCCGGCCAGACCTGGATGGGGCCGCCGTAGACCCGGCCCGGGGTGTCCCACACCGCGCCCTCGAGGCGGGCCGCCACGGTGACCTGGGCCTCGCGGTACAGGGTGAAGACCACGATCCCCACGCCCAGGGCCAGGCCGACGCCGAGGACCATGGCGGTCTTCAGCAGCCAGCGGTTGCCGCCCTGGCGCCCGCGCCTGCCCTTGCCCGCGGGCTTGCGCTTGGCGGGTGCCTTCTTCCTGGCCGCGGGCTTGCGCTTGGTCGCAGCCGACCGCGCCGTGGCCTTCTTCTTGGCCGCGGGCTTGCGCGCGGCGGGCTTCCGCTTCGAGGCCGCCTTCGTCTTGGCCGCAGGCTTCCTCTTGGCCGCGGGCTTGCGCTTCGCGGCCGCCTTGCCGGCGGGCTTCTTCTTGGCGGGCGGGGACATGGGCCTCGGGGGAGCGAGGGCGCGGGGGTGCACAGTGTATCACCCACGCCCCCACAGACGCGGACAGGCGCTGTCCCCGGACGCAGAAAGCCCCCGGCAGCCGAAGCTACCGGGGGCCGATTCGTTGCGACGCGGTGCTAGACCTGGCGGAAGCAGATGTGCTCGGGGCCGACCTTGTCGGTGGCCACCAGGGCCACGTTCATGCCGATCTCGACTTCATCGTCGTCCACATCGATCAGGCGACCGAACAGCGAGCCGACCGCACCCGGGAACTGGACCTGCACGATCCAGACGGGCTCGTCGAGCTCGTGGCCAGCACGATCCTCGAAGACCTGGGTGGCCGCGAGGACATAGCCGGAGGCCGGGTCGAGCTCGCGGGCGTCTTCGTTGACGTCCATGGTGTGCATCCCCGCCTCACAGAAGTGGGAGGGCGGAATCAGCACGGCCTCGCGCTCGTCACACCAGGTACCGGACAGCTTGCCCTGGGCCAGATCGTCGTAGAACTTGTGCCCGCCGATGCCGGCGGTGTACGCGTAGTCCAGAGGGATCTTGCCAGGCCAGGACTTGGCCGAGTTGGTGTGGATCTCGGT
>CAYZVO010000157.1:0-22362 GCA_964481655.1 uncultured Enterobacterales bacterium
GGAGTCCGGTCAGGCAGCAGGGGACGGGGACGAGGTGCTGTGGGGCCCTACACCACGCTGCGGGTATCGTGGCGTCGATGTCGTGTGAGGCTAGCTCGAGCAGGGTGGCGGGGTCGTCGTTCGTCCATGAGAGCAGGCGAACCTTGGCCCCGTCTCTGGCCTCAGCGCTTCCCAGATTGCTCACCTGTACGCTCAGGTAGATCGTGGAGGTGGGGACGCCCTCTTCGCATTCATCCGCACAGGCTGAGACGGCGGTGACGGTGAGGTCGGGGTGGCGGCCATCATGGGCAGGCTGGGCTCGCCAGGAGTTGTAGGCCTCCCAGGATGGAATGGGCCGGGCGATGATGGTGCCGTCATCCTTCACTGAGGTGATGTCGTAGCCCCGCTGATTCCACACTGGGCGGGTTCGGCTCCAGCGACCGCTGGCGGGGCCGTAGACCTGGATCGTGTCGTTGGACGGATGGAAGAGGTCACAGTCCTGCGGTTCTCCGCGTCCTCCAGCCAGAATGATCTCCGCACTGCCGTCTCCGTCAATGTCCGCCACAGCGGGCGCACCTCCGAACGTCCAGCGGCTCACCGCGCCTGCCTGGGCCAGGATTCTTCCCGTCCGCCCATCCCTGATGGTGAGCCCGTTCGCCCCGCTGGCATCGATCACTTCGTAGTCGCCGTCGGCGTCCAGGTCTGCCAGTGTGCAGCCGCCTCCTGCGGGGGGGCTGGACCGCGGCCACGATCGTTCCGTGGACCCATCGAGCGACACAAGTCTCACATCGGTCATCGTCGCCAGGCAGATCTCGGGTTCGCCATCACCATCCGCGTCGCCGATGGAGAACTCCCAGGCGCCATGCTGGGGCTCGTTTCCCAGCGCGTGGCTCCAGACAGTGGTGCCATCGAGGCGGGCGAGGAAGATGGACTCGCGGTCCTCGCCGACCACGAAGAGCTCTCCATCCAGCAGGACCGGCGCCAGGTGGAAGATGCTTGACAGTTCATGGTCCACCCACTTGTCGCCTTCGCCGCTGACGGCGTCCCAGATGCCCGACCTGGTCAGCACCTCGACGTCGCCATCCGCGTCGAAGTCCCCTGCGACCGTGATGTGATAGTTCTCGTTGTTGGCGGGGTACTCGCCGATGGTCTCACCATCGATGCGAGTGGCGAGTCGGTCGCAGGCTGCGTCGAATACACCATCCGAGTTCAGGTCGAACAGTGCTGGTGCGCAGTAGCTCACGTCGTCGACCAGTTCGCTCTCCGAGTGCTCTCCGTCGAGCAAGCTCGTGAAGCCGAGCCCACTCCTTCCGTCTCGATAGCGGAACGCTGCGTGGACCACGTCATCCGAGCCGGGGAGGCGACCGACGGCCGATATCGCGGCACCGTCGACGCCAGTCACCTGTCCGGTGGACTCGCCAGTTCGGCCGTCGAGAAGCCGGATCGAGTTGTCGTCGAGAACATCCGCCACCACGGTGGGCCATTCGTCTCCGGTGAACCACGTGATGCCGGAGAGATCGATCCACTCGCAGTGTTCGTACACCCTCTCCCACTCCAGCGTCATCTCCCAGTTTACAGACTCCAGTGCGGTGCAGGACTGCTCGTCGGCCTGATGTGGCGCTGCGACTTCGATGTCCGAGCAGGATTCGGAAAGAAGGTCGGACGGAGCCAGGGGGCCTCTGGATGGGGTGAAACCGACGCCGCTGTCGGCCAGGGGTGGGTCCGGTTCCAGATTCTGCAGGCCATGGTCCATGCAGGCTGTCGGGAGGCCCGACATCAACAGCACCCATGTCCAGATCCGCCCCTTCGCTGGTAGCCGACGCGCGCCCATGGTCCGATCGTACCACCCGTGCGGCGCTCCTGTCCTACCAGCCGCCCTGAAGTAGATTCCGATCACCGATCACCGATCACCACGCCCCCTCTCCCCCGGCCCCTCTCCCCCCGAGGGGAGAGGGGAGACGCAGCTGGGGCTGGTCCCTATTCACCGCCCCGCGGGCTTCTCCGCCACCATCAGCCGTCCGCGTCCCCCGGCCTTGGCCCGGTACAGCGCCCGGTCGGAGCGCCGGATGAGCGCCTCGAGGGACTCGCCGGGTACGTGCACGGCGATGCCGGCGCAGAAGGACAGGGGCTCGTCCAGGGGGCCGCTCTCGAGGGACACCCGGGCGATGGATTCCCGGATGCGGTTGACGTAGACCAGGACCTCTTCGAGGGACGCGGCCTGCAGGAAGACCAGGAACTCGTCACCGCCGTAGCGCACGGCGACATCGCTCGAGCGGGTGCGCTCGCGGAGGGTGTCGGAGACGCCCTCGAAGATGGTGTCGGCCACTTCTGCGCCAAGGGCGGTGTTCAGCTCGCCGGTGCGGTCGAGGTCGAACAACACCACCGCGTAGCCCTCGCCGGGGTTGCGCTCGGTGCGCCGCAGCAGGTGGCGGCCGAGTACGTCGAAGTAGCGACGGGTGTAGAGCTTGGTGAGGGGATCGCGGATCACCAGCTGGTAGTAGCGGTCGTCCTCGCGGCGCAGGGTCTGGTTGATGACCTCGCGCTCGGCGGTGGTGGCGATGGGACCGCTGATGCGGGCCAGCACGCCGTCGACCTCGCGGCTGATGCTGATGGGCTTGGTGAGCTCGAGCCGGGCCAGGCCGACAAGGCCGGCGTCTCCGGGGGAGAACAGGGGCAGCCACAGGTAGTGGACCCGGCCGGCGCCGTCGCTGCTCCCCCCCGGGGCGCGGTCGGGCAGGGGGTCCGCGTAGTAGCGAACCTGGAAGCAGCGCGGGCCGTGGCGCTCGTGCCAGCGGGCCCGGGTGCCCGCGGTGAGGAAGGCGGCCTCGGGCTCGGCGGGGACGAAGGGCTCGGCCACCCAGTTGCTGGCCTGGCACAGCTTGACGGCCTGGCTGCGGTTGCCCTGGATGATCAGCTCGACGCTGCGGCAGGGGAGGATGGGCTCGAGGCGCTCGATGAGCCCGGAGACCACACGCTGGAAGCCGTGCTCCCGCTCGAGGTCGTGCAGGATCTCGCGCAGCAGGCGGTTGGTGTGCAGCAGCGCCGAGCTGTCGGCGTCGCCCACCAGCGCCAGGCCGCACTCGAGGTCGTCGAGGTTGGCCAGCACGGTCTGCACCAGGTGCTCCGGCACCATGGGGCCGTGGTGGGGGGCGATGCTGCGGATGGCCATGTCGTCGAGCTGTCGCAGGGCGGCCTGCAGGGCCTCGCGGCTCGGCAGGCGGCGCTCGTGGAACAGGAACAGGCCGTCGAGCACCGAGGTGTCGTTGGCGATCAGGCCGGCGCCGCCTTCCATCACCCCGAACAGCCCCCCGGTGAAGAGGGTGCCGGTGGCGGCGTCGAAGGTGCAGAAGGAGCCCGGGCCGGGGGCGAAGGGGGTGGGGACGAAGCGCAGGGCGCGGCCGCCCAGATCGAGGTTCCAGTCGTGGTCGTTGACGAACCAGCGCGGGATCTCGAGGCCGATGTGATCCCAGGCGTCGCCGGCCGCGCTGTGGGTGACCAACACCGCGTCGGGGCGTGTGATCAGGCGCTGCAGGTGCAGCATGGCCGCCACGTTGGCCGGGGTGGCGTCGTGGCAGACCACGTAGCGGACCTGATCCAGGGGCACGATGCGCTCGATCTGGGTGATCAGCTCGGCTGGGGACAGCAGGTTGCCCGGGTCGAACAGTACGGACTGATCGCCGCGCTCGACCAGGAACGAGTGGCACGGCAAGCCGCCCGTGAGGGAGAGCTTGCCGACCCACCAGATGCCCCCGATCAGGGGCAGCACATTGTCGACACCCAGCCGTCTGCGTCGCGCCAAGGAATGCTCTCGGTCAGGCTACTGCTGGCGGCCTGTGATGGTGTACGGCGCGGAGATGTTCCCGTCCTCGTCGATCACCTGGAACTTCAGCGTGTAGGAGGTCGCGGAGGCGCAGGCGATGCCGTGATCGGACTCGCGGAAGCTGCCGAAGCACTCGCCGGAGTCGTTGCAGACCAGCGCGTAGGCGGCCAGCTCACCGCCGGAGTCGTTGAGCACCGTGACCACGCTGTTCTCGGCGTCGAAGGACTCGATGGTGTCGGCGCCCTGCGGGTCGTCAGCGGTGCAGTTGAGCTCCCACTGGTAGAACTTGTCGCCGGTCTTGTGCTGGTAGCAGTAGCCGTCGGCCTCCTCGATCCAGGGGGCGTCGGGATCGGCGTCGCCGTCGGTGTCGGCGTCGGTGTCGGCGTCACTTTGGGGGTTGTGGGTGTGGTTGGGTTGGTCGGTGTCGTCCTTGGTGTCGCCACAGGCGACCAGGCCGATGCCGAGAGCCAGGGCGAGCAGGGGGAAGAGACGGGCCTTGGTCATGGATCACTCCTCTCTTGCGGGGGGCCGTCGGGGCCTCTGTCAGTGTAGTGCGGCGACTGTGCGGACACAATGTCCGCGCGGGCATTGTCTGCGGGTCGACGCGGCTAGCCGACGAGCGCGGCGATGGCGGGTGCGCGAAGGCAGACGTGCTCGCCGGCTCGTTCGTGGCTGCGCCGGGCGAGGCCCGCGGTGATCAGCTGCTGATCCAGCTCTGGCTCCATGGGCAGCGGGCGGCCCGGAAGCAGCAGGTCCAGGCGGGATGCGAGGCGATGGTCGGAGACCAGGATGTCCACCACGCCGCGGATCTCGTCGCCGATCTTGCCTGTGGACGACAGCAGGGCCCACTCGTCGCTGTCGATCTTGCGCTGCAGCCGCACATGGCGGCCGATGGCCTCGACCAGAGCGGGCACGCCGCCGGTGAAGTCCGCGGCGCCGCCGACGCGGCCGGACAGGTTCGGGCCCACCATGCGGCCCAGCATGTCGCTGGCCTCGCCAGGGCCGAAGTCCGCCAGCACCACGGGCTTGCCGTCGAAGTCCCGCAGGGCGGGGGCGTTGGAGGTGCCACCCAGCAGCAGCACGCAGCGGCGATCGCCGGGGTATCGGGCGCTGTAGGCCTCCCAAGCCAACAGGAGATCCTCGGCGGCGTCCACCGGGAGGTGCTCGGCGCCGTGGGCCATCAGGGCCACCGGGTTCGGGCTGGTCTCCTGGGCTCTGCAGATGAGCTCCTCGGCCACCACCCTGAAGCCCTTGCGCTCCGCGATGGTCGGGATGCGCAGCTCCTCGGCGCGGGGCGCGGCGATCTGGGCCAGGACCCGCAGCAGGAACTGCCAGGCGGCGATGCGGTTGCGCCCTTGCAGGGGGCGGAGGTTCACGGTGCGGCAGCCCACCCCGGGCTCACTGATGGCCAGCTCGAGGGCGACATCCTCGAGGAAGGCCTGCGGGCAAGACCAGCGGGGCGTGATCAGCGCGACGGCCTCCTGACGGCGCAGGGAGGTGCGCACGGCGCGGCTCGAGCGGCCTCGGTGAGCGCTCTCGACGAGGCGCTGTCCAGGGTCGAAGTGGGGCTCGTCCCGGCGATGCTTCAGGCTGATGCGGCGGGCCAGGCGGTTCATGACGTCCTCGCGAGCCGGGTGGGGAACCCGGGCGGATCCGTGGGGCAAAGGCAGGCTAGTGGATTGGCTATTGTCGTGTCAAGTCTTTTTCTTTGAATTCACCCGAGAATCGCCGAACACCGGGACAGAGAACGTCCGCCTTCGAGGCCGGAGCATGGCAGCGCAGCCCGGTCGCGATACGGTTCGACCATGGTCGAGCTCTCCACCCTGCCAGTGCCTCCTCCAGGCGCCTGCGCCCCCCGTACCCTGGGGCGTCTTCTGGGCTTGGTGGCCTCGGGCGAGGTCAAGGTGGACCGTCTCGCCAAGCGCCTGCGCATCGAGGCCCCGGAGCTGCAGGCGCGCATCCGGCTGGCGGTCTGGCTGGGCTTCTTCGACCCACCCCGCCGGGGCCAGGATGCCCGCGTTCCACCCTTGAGCCGCCGGGGGCTCGAGCTGGTCTACAGCGCCGGCAAGCGCCCCCGCGTCTACGCCGAGGCGCTCTGGGACCATCCGGTCGTGGGCCCCCTGATGGCCTTCCAGCCGGGCGAACCCTTCGAGCCCGTGCTGCTCCAGGATCTGCTCAGCGCCCGCCACCCCAGCATCGAGCCCGAGCTCATCGAGCAGCTCGCGGGGTCGCTGCTGGTGATCATGGAGCCCGCCCTCCGCCAGAAGCCCCGTCGCCGGGATCGACGCCCGGGCACCCAGCTCAGGCTCGGCTTCGCGCGTCCGCGGGCGCCCGTCACCGGCTATCGCTTTCGGGCGCGTCCGTCGGGGACCCCCCAGGGCGACTGCGTGGACCCCGCCGTCTACCGCGCCGTGCTGCAGGCCCTGCTGGACGAAGGCGAGCTCGCGGTCGCGCAGCTGGGCCGAATCCTCGAGAGCCTCGGGGTCCGAGGGACCCCAGCCGGACCCTACGCCGAGATGGCGGTGCGACGCGGCGACGCCCAGCGCCAGGTGCAGGCGGGGCTCGACAAGCTGCTGGTCACCCCCGCAGCCATCCATCGCCGCGATCTGTCGGACACGGTCGCGTCGGTGGCCCTCTCGGACCCGGAATACCGCGCCTACCTCGGCGTGCTCCAGGCCACCGGGCGCGGTGATCTGGGGGCCGCGGCCCGCTACGGCAAGCTCCGGGCCCGCTTCCGCTGCTTCGACGAGCGCACCTTCGGCGCCGATGTGTCCCCCCGTGCCATGGCCCACGCGGCCAGCCGCCTGCTCGAGGGGCGCACCCTGGCGGCCATCCCCGCGGCGACCCCGGAGCCCGAGCTCGGCTACCTGCCGCGTGCGGCGAGCTTCCTGGATCTCCTCCAGCACCGCAACCTCGTCATCGCCCTGCCGCCGTCCATCGACCTCCTGGTGGGCGGGCTCGGCGCCGTCGAGCGGGCCCTGGCGGACACCCACGCGGGCCGCGTGCATCCCGTGTTCGCCCAGCGCTTGCTGGTCCACGGCGGGCTGCTGCATCCCGGCGAGCCCCTCCCCGGATCGCTGCCCGATCGGGTCAGCCTGCGGCTGCACGTCATCGAGCGTGTCCCCCACCTCACCCTGCTGGTGGCGATCATGCTCCAGCAGCGGGTGAGCAAGGGGCGGGTGTCGGTGCGCCTGCGGGGGGATCGCTTGCGGCTGTACCACCGTCGTCGCGATCTGGGGGCCTTCCTGCAGCGGGCCGACGAGCTCATGGCCGACCGGGGCTGGCTGGTCTCCCGGCGCCAGCGCGGCGGCGTGCTCGAGGCCACCCTCAAGGACGCCTGCGAGGCCCTGGGCATCGCGGTGCAGGCCGGGCGCTGCCTGGTGCTGCAGGAGTCCTTCTTCCGGCGCCTGCTCGCCCAGCCCGAAGACCGCTACCTCCACGACCGGCTGCTGCCCCTGGGCGATTGGGCCGAAGAGCGGCTGGGGGAGTGGGCCGTGGGCACCGAGCCCCCGGGCCCCACCGACCCCCTCTCCAGCGTCCCCGCGCCGTGAGCCCGATCTTCTCCGATCCGGGCTCCACCGGCTCGCTGCCTCTGTTCGCCTATGGGGAGCTGCTCCAGGGCCGGCCCCTGGGCTGGGCGCTGCCCTGTGACGCGCCCCCCGTCGAGGCCCAGGTCCAGGGGCGCCTCTGGCGTCTGGCCTCGGGCTCGGTGCTGCTGTCCCTCGAGCCTGGGGGAGCCTGGGTGAGAGGCGAGCTCCACCCCCGGCCCCAGCCCAGCTCGCTGGTCTCCATCCCCACCCTCCTCACCGGACCGGGGCTCGAGCCCAGCTTCGTCCAGGTCCGCGCCAAGCTCGGCACCCGCGCCCAGCTGGTCCGCGCCTGGGCCGCGCCAGCGGAACAGCTCCGCAAAGCGGGAGCCCATCCCTTGAAGAGCGGCGACTGGCGTCGGATTGCGCCGCGGTAGCTGGCGCTATCCGCCGATTGCGCCGCGGAGCCGTTAGCGCCCCACGCCCCGGTGCCTTCGCCGGATGCGGAAGATGTCCACGAACATGCGCGCGGGGTCGAGCCAGACGTTGACGCTGGAGCGCTCGTCGTTGTGCCAGGTCACCGGGACCTCGGCCACCGCCCAGCCCAGCTTGTGGGCCAGGTAGAGCACCTCGACGTCGAAGGCGAAGCCGTCGACGGTGACACGCTCGAAGAGCTCGCGGCCCACATCGCGCCGGTACAGCTTGAAGCCGCACTGGGTGTCGTTGTGGCCCCCGGGGGTGACCATGCGGGTGGCGCGGTTGAACGCCCGGCCCATGGCCACCCGGTACAGGGGCTGGCGCTGGGTGATGTTGGAGCCTTCGATGGACCGGCTGCCGATCACGATGGGCGCCGCGGCGCCGGCGTCGAGCAGGCGCTGCACCTCGTGGATGGGGGTGGACAGGTCCGAGTCCGAGGTGAGGATCCAGGCGCCCCGGGCCTCGAGGACACCCAGCTTGGTGGCGGCGCCCTTGCCCCTGTTGACCCCGGGCTGGATCAGGCGCAGGCGAGGCCAGCCCTGGGTGTGCTCGCGCACGACATCCGCGGTCTGGTCGGTGCTGCCGTCGTCCACCACCAGGACCTCGTGCTCGGGGTGGTGTTGCTCGAGCCACGCCTTGCAGGCCCGCAGGCTGTCGCCGATGCGTTCCTGCTCGTTGTAGGCGGGGAAGACGACCGTGAGGTGGGGGGCGGTGCCGGACATTCGTGATCCTGGAGGCTGCGACCCCGTATCCCGCGCCCCCGTCCACGGCTTCCGCGTTGCCGACGCCCGGCCGTAGGCTACCTTCACCTTCCACGACCCTTCCCTGGAGTCCCCACCATGATTCGCAGCGCCCTGTCGAAGATGCTGGGCGGCGGCTGTGACGGCCGTGACGCCGAGCTGCAGGCCCTCCGCGCCGAGGTGAGCACCCTGCGCGCCCGCGTGGCGGAGCTCGAGCGAGCCGAGCCGGCCACGGGCCCCGCCATCCAGGCGGGCAGCTTCGCCGAGGCCGCCAAGGCCCTGGCCGGCGGCCAGCGCGTGTCCCTCGATCCCGACAGCACCCCCGTCGAGCCCGCCTCCGCCGAGCCTGCCGCGGCTGCGGAGCCCGCCGCCGGCCGCAGGATCGTCGTCGAGCTCGAGGACTGCATCGCCTGTGGCACCTGCGTCGAGTACTGCACCTCCGCCTTCGAGCTGGGCAGCGACGGCCGCGCCATCGTGCTGAGCCACGACGCGCCCGCGGACCAGGTGGAGGAGGCCATGGAGGCCTGCCCCACCCAGTGCATCGTCTGGCAGGACTGACCGCTTGCCGCGCCTGCTGCCCAGCCGCCCGGGGATCTCCCTGAAGATCTCGGCGATGGTCTCGCTGATGATCGTCGGGCAGATGCTGCTGCTCAGCTGGCTGCTCGAGAACATCGGGTCGGAGTTCCACACCGCGGTGATCCTGGGCTTCGTGGTGGTGTCCCTCATCGCGGGGCTGATCCTCGCCGCCGCGCTGGACTGGCTGGTCACCCGCCCGCTGCTGCTGCTGGCGCAGCAGGTGCGCCGGATGCGCGAGAAGGGCTACCAGGAAGCCATCACCCCCAGCGGCATCGACGAGCCGCGGGAGCTGGGCGAGGCCCTCGAGGCCCTGCGGCAGCTGGTGGTCTCCCGTGAAGACGAGCTGCGCGCCCTCAACCAGGGCCTCGAGCAGCGCGTCCAGGATCGCACCCGGGAGCTGCGCGAGGCCCAGTCCCACCTCATCCGGGCCGAGAAGCTCGCTTCGGTGGGCAAGCTCGCCGGCGGTGTGGCCCACGAGGTCAACAACCCCACCGGCGTCATCCTGGCCCGCTCCAGCTACCTGGTGTCCGTCGCCGACGACGAGGGCATGGACCCCGACGTCATCGAGGACCTCGAGGTCATCGTCTCCCAGGCCCAGCGCATCCGCACCATCACCGGCGACCTGCTCAGCTTCGCCCGCCGGTCCGACGCCGAACGCGCCCCGGTCGAGCTGGCCGAGCTGTGTGAGCTGACCCGGAACCTGCTGCGGCACGCCGCCACCAAGGCCGGCGTCGAGGTGCTGGTCGAGGTCGAGGGTCCGGCGCTGGCGCTGGCTCAGCGCGACGCCCTCGAGCAGGCGGTCTTCAACCTGGCCAAGAACGCCATCGAGGCCACCCCCCGGGGCGGCACGGTCCGCCTGACCACCGGCCCCACCGTGGTCAAGGGGCTGGTCCAGCTGCTCGTCGACGACAGCGGCCCGGGTGTGCCCGCGGACCTGCAGGGCTCCATCTTCGATCCCTTCTTCACCACCAAGCCCGTCGGGCAGGGGACCGGCCTGGGGCTCTCACTGGTGTACGGGATCGTCGAGGACCATCAGGGTACGATCCAGGTGGCGGACGGCCCCCTGGGCGGCGCGCGCTTCCAGGTCCAGCTTCCCGGTCCCCCTCCATCCTCAGCATCGAGCGATCCATGAGCCAGGCCCTGATCCTCTGCGTCGACGACGAACCCGACCTTCTCGACACCCTGCGGCGGCTGCTCTCCCGCCAGGGCCACCGGGTCATCACCGCCGGATCCGGCGAAGAAGCCCTCGTCGCCCTCAACCGCCAGCAGCCGGATCTGGTCATCACCGATCTGATGATGCCCGACATCGACGGGATGCAGGTGCTCGAGCGCAGCGTGGAGCTGCACCCCTCCGTGCCTGTGCTGCTGATCACGGCGTACGCCACCGTGCAGACGGCGGTGGATGCCATCCGGGCCGGCGCCTACGACTACGTGCCGAAGCCGTTCACGCACCAGCAGCTGCTGGTGGTGGTCGAGCGCGCCCGGGCCCACGCCCGCCTCGCGGGCGAGAACAAGCGGCTGATGGCCGAGCTCACCGGCGAGCAGGACAACCTCGGCATCGTAGGGGACTCCGCGGCCATGCGCCGGGTGCTCGAGATGGTCCGCCGGGTCGCCCCCACGGATCTCGGCGTGCTCATCACCGGTGAGAGCGGCACGGGCAAAGAGGTCGTGGCCCGGGCGCTGCACCGCGCCTCCGTGCGCAACGAGCGTTCCTTCGTGCCCGTCGACTGCGGCGCCATCCCCTCCAACCTGATGGAGTCCGAGCTGTTCGGCCACGAGAAGGGCTCGTTCACCGGCGCCTCGACGGCCCGGGCGGGCCTGGTCCACGAGGCCGATGGCGGCACCTTCTTCCTCGACGAGGTCGGGGAGCTCGACGGGGGCGTGCAGGTCAAGCTGCTGCGGCTGCTGCAGGAGCGGGAGTACCGGCGCGTGGGCGGCAACAAGCTGCTGAGCTCGGATCTGCGCGTCGTCGCCGCCACCAACCGAGACCTCGAGCAGGCGGTGCGCGAGGGGCAGTTCCGCGAGGACCTCTTCCACCGCCTCAACGTCGTGCGGGTGGTGCTGCCGCCCCTGCGGGAGCGCCCCGCGGACATCCCCATCCTGCTGGATCACTTCGTGGCGCGGGAACGCCAGCGCAGCGGACGCGGCGAGCTGCGCTTCTCCCCCGAGGTCCGCGAGCAGCTCATCGGCTACAGCTGGCCCGGCAACGTGCGCGAGCTGCTGAACTGCTGCAAGTACGTCGTGGGCCTCGCCGAGGGCCCGGTGGTGCAGGTCGACGACCTGCCTCACTTCGTCCGGGCCGCCTTGCCCGCCAGCCCCGCGCCCAGCGGGCAGGTGGCGGAGGCCCAGCCGGGCACCGCGGCCGGGCCGGGGCCCGTCGTGCGGGTCGATCTGCCCTACAAGCAGGCCAAGCGCTCCTGGCTGGAGCACTTCGAGACCGAGTACATCATCAGGCTGCTCGAAGCCCACGACGGCAACATCTCCCAAGCTGCGCGCACCGCCGGCATCGATCGCAAGAGCATCCAGCGGCTGATGAAGCGCAACGACTTGAGCTTGGACGGGCTGGACGGGGACTAGCCAGATCCTCCCTCACCGCGAGCGGTTAGACTGGGGAATCGGGAATGTCCGATCCCCCCGAAGCGCGAACAGGAGCAGCGATGGTCGAGATCACCACCACCCTGGGCAGTGGAGGCCCACGCCAGCTGCATATCCGGCGCGGCCGACTCACCTGCGTGGCGGGTGAGGACAAGGGTCAGTCCTGGCTGGTCGACGGTGACCTCGTGCGCATCGGCTCGCGCTCCGGCAACGACATCGCGCTGTCGGACACCACCGTCTCCCGGCGCCACGCGGAGGTCGTGCGCGTCTCCGACGGCGTGCTGCTGCGGGATCTGAGCTCCACCAACGGCACCTTCGTGGGGCCGGTCAAGGTGCGCGAGGTCTACCTGTCCCCCGACACTCGCTTCCGGGTGGGGCAGACCGAGCTGGTCTTCGCGCCGGCGGACGAAGTCATCGACGTCCTGCCCTCCGAAGAACCCTTCTTCGAGAACATGGTGGGTGCCTCCCTCGGGATGCGCGAGCTGTTCGGCCTGCTGGCCCGGGTGGCCCCCACCGAGCTGACCGTGATGGTCACCGGCGAGACCGGCACCGGCAAGGAGCTGGTCAGCCGGGCGGTGCACAACCGCTCCAAGCGCTCCAAGAAGCCCTTCGTGGTGTTCGACTGCGGCGCGGTCTCCGAGTCCCTGGTCGAGAGCGAGCTGTTCGGCCACGAGCGCGGCGCCTTCACCGGCGCGGTGGCCAGCCGGCCTGGCGTGTTCGAGATGGCCCACAAGGGCACCGTGTTCCTCGACGAGATCGGCGAGCTGCCCATCGAGCTGCAGCCCAAGCTGCTGCGGGTGCTCGAGCAGCGCGAGGTGCGTCGTGTGGGCTCCGGCCAGACCCGCCAGGTGGACGTGCGGGTGGTCTGCGCCACCAACCGCAACCTGCGCGACGAGGTGGCCGCGGGCCGCTTCCGCGAGGACCTCTTCTACCGCCTGGCCGTGGTCGAGCTGCGGCTCCCGCCCCTGCGCCAGCGCCTCGAGGACGTGCCCCTGCTCGTCCAGCACATCCTGCGGCACTGCGCCCACAACTCCGGGGTGCAGGATCTCAGCCCCGAAGTGCTCGAGCTGTTCGACGCCTACCACTGGCCGGGCAATGTCCGCGAGCTGCGCAACGTGGTGGAGCGCGCGCTGCCCTTCTGCGACGGCGCCCACATCACCCTCGGCACCCTCCCCGAGGCCCTGCGCGTGGCCTCCCAAAACGTCGCCAGCCCCGCCGCGGGCACCCCCGACATCGGCGTGGACGCCGCGGCCCTGTCCGACGTGCCCTTCAAGGACGCCAAGGACAAGATCATCGAGGCCTTCGAGCGCCAGTACCTGGTCGATCTCATCGAGCGCCACGACGGCAACATCAGCCGCGCCGCCCGCGCCGCGGACATGGACCGCAAGTCCATCTCTCGGCTGCTCAAGAAGCACGACATCCGCTAGCAGCGCTGCGGCCTGGGCTCACCACAGAGGACACAGAGAGCACAGAGGCTTCCGCCTGCCACGGTTGCTTTGGGTGGCGCTGGGCGTTGAGGGGGAGCGGTGGTCCGTGCGGCGACCCTTGTTGAGCTTCCGCTCCGTTCTCGTGAGGGATTCGCCTTGAGAGATCGCCATCGCGTCGCGCGGCGCAAGCGGTTGTTCTTAGCATCACCTCGCGCCGACGGAGCGGCAGCGCAATCCCAGCCTGCGCCCAGCGCCACTCCCCCTCGTCGCCCGTCTCCACCCGCTGCTCCAAGGTCGCGGAGCTCTCTGTGTCCTCGGTGCCCTCTGTGGTGAACCCTAGCGCCTCAGCAGCCTCGCCAGCAGCCCCATCGCGCTCTTCTTGACCACCACGGGCTTGTCACCGGCCCAGACCTGCTGCAGGAACTCCACCAGCTCAGGGGGTTTGGCGCCACCCTGCCAGTAGCCGTCGGCACCATCCTGCTCCATGACCAGGCTGGGCTCCCGGGGCGGGGCGTCGAGGTTGATGATGGCGACCCGGTGGGTGGGGCGCAGATCGGTCTTGAGCCAGCGGCACTGGCGGTAGGCCTGCTGGGCCTTCCACGGGTGGGCGAAGAGCACCACCATGTCGGGCTTGGTGGAGCGCGCGTAGCGCAGCAGATCCCCCCCGTGGGGGGGCGGCTCGACCTCGAAGTGCGGCTGCAACGCGGCAAGCAGGGACAGCCGGCGGTGGGCCATGAAGTCGGCCACCAGCACCCGGGGCTGGCTCCCAGCGCTCACCCCAGGGCCTCGGGGTCCAGCTCGAAGGTGCGCAGCAGCTCGTTCCACTCCCGCTTGGACAGGCCGCTGTCCGCCTGGGTCACGGGGTTCCCCGCCAGCAGCGCCTTGATCACGTCGACCCCCTGGCGGCTGATGGTGAACGCGCCGAGGCGGTAGTCCTCGAAGGCCTCCCAGCTGGCGGGGACCCAGGCCGCCACGATGTCGGCCATGGCCTGGGCGTAGACGCGGAACTCCCGCTGGGCGTGGGGGTGCAGCCGCAGGGCCAGGAAGTGCAGCAGGTTGTGCAGGTCGATCTTCCAGTACCACTGGGTGTAGGTGGACAGGGTGAGGTTGACGCGGGCCAGCTCCCGGGCCAGGTCGAAGCCGTTCATCAGGCCCGCGTAGCTGGCGTGGGCGCGCACGGCCTCGCCGCGCAGGATGTCCAGCACCTCGGCCGCCTGCTCGGCGGTCAGCTCGGCACCGCGACCCTGGCGGTTGGAGCTGCTCTGCACGGCCAGATCGTCGGCGGCAGGGAGGTAGAACTCGCTGTCCAGCACCGAGTAGCGCCCGCTGATCTCGTTGACCGAGGCGGTGCGGTGGCGGATCCACTGCCGGGCCACGAAGATGGGCAGCTTCACGTGCAGCTTCAGCTCGCACATCTCGAAGGGCGTGGTGTGGCGGTGACGCATCAGGTAGCGGATCAGGCCGCGGTCTTCGCGGAGCTTGCGGGTGCCCTTGCCGTAGGAGACCCTGGCGGCCTGCACCACCGCGGCGTCGTCGCCCATGTAGTCGACCACCCGCACGAAGCCGTGGTCCAGGCAGGGCACCGGCGTGTGCAGCAGCTCTTCGATGGCGGCCACGGTGGGGCGCAGGGTGGTGTGGGCCTGGGCGCGGGCCTGGGAGATCTCGCCGGCCTTCTGCTCGTCGATGGTCATCGCGGGGTCCTCGGTGCGTCGTGGTCGGAGGGCCGACGGGTGCTGTCGGACGTTAGCTATTAGCCATCGGGAGACTCTCCCGCAGTACGGAGGTGAGCATGGATCTCGATCAATGTGTCCGCGCGGCCATGGAGGCCCTCAACGGTGGCGATCCCGACACCGCACGCACCCACCTGCACGCGGCCCTCGAGATCGACGGCAACCGCCCCGACCTGCTGCACGCACTGGGAGCCCTCGAGCTCCAGCGCGGCGCGCCGGGCGAGGCCCGTCCCCTGGTCATGCGGGCCCTGGCCCTGCTCGACAGCGGCGCGGTGCCCGAGGCCCTGGCCATGCGGCCGCACTTCGTGCTCTCCCTGGCCACCATCGCCGAGGCCGAGGACAAGCCGGCCGAAGCCGAGTCGGCCTATCGGCAGGTGCTGGCCGACGATCCCCGCCACGCCGAGGCCCTGGCGGGGCTGGGGCGCCTGCAGCTGGCCAGCGGTGAGCTGGACCCGGGCCTGGCCACGCTCCAGGCGGCCCTCGCCGTGATCGGTGGCGGCCAGGAGGCCGACGGCATGCGCGAGTTCATCGACGCGGTGGTGAGCTTCCGCGCCCAGCACCCCCGCGCCCTGCTCCAGGCCCACCGGGACCGCTACTGCGCCTTCTTCGACCACCACGCCGGCCAGATGGAGGCCAAGGGCTGGATCGCCGAGGCCGCGCGCATGAAGCGCGGTGACGACGGCGGCCTGGTGCCCGACATCCCCGACGGCGCGCGCCCCTACGCGGCCACCCGCATCGATCTGGTCGATCCCTCGACCGGCCAGGGCGGCCTGGTGGGCGACCAGCCCATGCTGGTGGCGCTGCCCGGGCTCGATCCTCTGGTGCGCGCGGCCGTGCTGTTCCCCTGGCCGGATCTGCCCTTCGAGGTCTTCGTCTCGAGCCAGTGCCCCTGGGACCACCTCCCGGTGCAGATCCTGCTCGAGGGTGGAGACGCCATGGAGATCGTGGATCCCGTGGTCGGCGCCTGGTATCAGGCCGGCTTCGAGGGTGCCTTCGGCTCGGCCAAGGCGGGCCGCTTCCACTTCGTCAGCCCCCCGGATCCGCGCTCGGACAGCGGGCTGGTCTACGTGCTCGACCTCGGGCGCGCCGCCTTCGACGCGGTGGGCGACCTGCTGCTGCGCTTGAGCGCGCTGCACGCCGAGCATCCCGTCCGCCGGGTGATCCTCGGTCGTGGACATCTGCCCGGCTGAAGTCGCCGAAAAGGGCTGGATTCTCGGCCCCGGGGATGCCATGCTGTGACGACTTCTGCCCCGCCCGTGCGGTGGGGCACCCCTGCACGTCGCGCCCCCGGAGGTCCCATGGCCCTCGCCAGTCTCGCCGCCCTCGCCTTGCTCGGCTCGGGTGACGCCTTCGCTTACGGCACCGATCCCATCCCGTTGGTCCTCGAGGACGAGGTCGCCGTCATGGAAGGCGCCGCCTACGAGACCGGCTACCTGCCCTCGGGCAGCCCGGTGATGGTGAACTTCGCCATCGAGGCCGAACAGATCGCGCAGGTCGAGATGGGCGCCCAGGCCTGGCTGGAGTGGCCCGAAGCCGTCACCCTGATCTGGGAGAGCGTGCCCGAGACCGGCTTCCTGTTCCTCATCGGCGAGCTGTCCACGGTGGTCTACCTCAAGCTCGACCTGTGGGGCTACGAGGGAGAGTGGGAGCTGGACCGCCAGAGCATCGAGGTTCGAACCGAAGCCGCCTTCGACCCGCTGGTGCTCTCCGACAGCGTCCCCGACTACGTCTCCATCGACGAGGAAGGGCAGGGCACCACCGTCATCAGCTACGAATTCACCGTGCTCGAGGTGGTCGACATCATCCTCGATGTGGACCTCGCCGCGACCATGGCCACCACCTTCGCTGGCATCGAGATCAACCACGGCGACCAGACCCAGCTGCTCGAGGCCGAGTCGGTGGTCCTCGACGTCCCCGACAACGGCTACATCGAGGTGGACAGCACCTACGTGGGGGCCTGGGAGTCGGCGATGGAGATCCTCATCCAGCCCGGGGTCGAGGTCTGTGTGGCCGTGCTGGGCTGCTACGAGTGGGACGACGTCTTCGACATCCCCGTGGACATGGGCTCCAACAGCCTCGAGGCTCCCTTCGACACCCTCGAGTACGAGTTCCTGCTGCCCGTCATGACCCCGCCGGACGAGTCCTACGACTTCGGCGAGGTCTACGTGGACACCCTCGCGAACTGGAACGTCGAGATCATCAACGGTGGTGTGGAGCTGCTCATGGGCGAGGCGGGCGTCACCGGCTCGGAGTACTTCGCCGTCTACCCCGACTTCGTGCTGGCCGACGCCGAGAGCTACGACGGCATGGTCGTCACCTTCGGCCCCGAGTCCGCGGGCGAGTTCTCGGCCACCCTGCTGCTGGCCACCAACGATCCCTCGAACCCCACCTACAGCATCGCGCTGACCGGGATCGGCATCGAAGAGGCCGACGAGGTGATCGAGACCATCCCCGCCGAGGTCGGCTGCGGCTGCGCCAGCAGCCAGCGCACGGCCTCCCCCCTCTGGCTGCTGGGCCTCGCCGCGATGGCCCTGCTGCGCCGCCGCGAGCAGGAGCGCTAGCCGGATCATGCGCGTCGACACGCTGCCCCTCGTCGCTGTGGGATCCGCCTCCTTGCGGGGCCGGACCCATAAGGACAACGAGGACTCGGTCTGCGTGCTCGACGCCCGCGTGGCCGAGGTGGTGCAGCTGCGCCGGGGCACGCTCTTCGCCGTCTGCGACGGGGTCAGCAGCGTGCCCGAGGGCGGCTGGGCAGCCAAGCTCACCTGCGAGCGCCTCATCAGCTTCTTCGACCGCGACGTCCCCCCCAGCCAGGAAGGCCTGCTGCAGCTGATCAACGAGATCGACTGGGAGCTGCGGGGTCGGGGCGAGGGCAAGGCTGCCTCCACCCTGAGCGCCCTGTGGCTGGCCGACCGCACGGCCCACCTGGTGCACGTGGGAGACAGCGAGGTGTTCCGGGTGCGTCACGGCCACATCGAGAGCATCACCGAGCGCCAGGGCCGAGGCCGGCGCCTGGGCGCCTACATGGGCATGGGCCCGCAGCTCAACGAGGTCGCCCAGCTGTGGCGCGGACCCTTGTTCGTCGGTGATCTCTTCATCCTGGCCACCGACGGCGTGACCGAGATCGTCAGCCAGGCCGAGCTGCAGGCTGCCTGGTGGGCCTCCTGCGGCGACCCCCAGCGCTGTGTCGAGGCCGTGGTGCGCACCGTCGAGGAACGGCGCGGCGCCGACGACGCCAGCCTGGTCGTGGTGGACGTGCTCTCCCTGGAGTCCGATCGACATGCTTGATGTCCCGCGCAGGCTCGCTGGCCTGCTCATCTTCCTGGCCCTCGGCTGCGAGCCTCAGGCCCCCGTCAGCCCCGACGCTGTCCAGGCCCCTCCCGCGGGCTGGGCCGAGCGCTTCGAGCTGGTCCGTGCCGATCTGGCGCAGCTCGAGGCAGCCCACGCCACCAAGGACCAGGACGCGGCCGTCGCCACCTGGGAGCAGGCCTACCACCAGCGCTTCGAGCCCTTGATCGAGCAGCCCGCCGGTTCCGCGGTGGACGTCCACCTGATGGTGGCGGTGGAGTACGCCTTCGGGCGGCTGCGCGAGGCCATCGACTCCCCGCGGGACAAGCCCACCCAGGCCGCGTTGGGCCACCTCAGGGAACAGCTCGACGCCCTCGAGCCCGCGGTCTCGGCGCTTCCCGCGCCGCTGCCCTGACGTCCACCGGAGCCCGCCATGCTCGCTCTCCTGATCGTGGGGGCCGCGCTGGCGCTGCCCTGCGACGACGCCGCCAACGACGGTGACGTGAACTGGTCCGGCCTGAAGCACGACAGCTTCGAGGCCAGCTACCGCAGCCCCTTCGGTGCCGTGCCGGCGGGGTCGGGGGCGGTGACCCTGCGGCTGCGGAGTTGCGCCCAGGATCTCACCGGGGTCCGGGTGAGGGTCTGGGACGAGGTCGCCATGTCCGAGAGCTGGCACGACATGGCCTGGGACCGGAGCGAGGACGACGAGGCGCTCGGTCCGGTGGACCTCTGGGCGCTCGAGCTGCCCGTCCCCGACAGCCCCGGCCGGCTCTTCTACCTCTTCGAGATCGCCGACGGCGACGACCGTGACGGCTACCAGGACGACGACACCGTGCGCTACAGCGGCGGCACCGGTGAGCCGGTGGACGAGCTGGACATGGGCATGTCCTACCAGCTGTCGGTCTACGACGGCGACGCCCACTGGCCCGACTGGGCTCAGGGGGCGCTGGTCTACCAGGTCCTCCCCGACCGCTTCCGCAACGGCGACGCGTCCAACGACCCCGCTGACAGCTGGCTGTACGGCTACCCGGCGCAGCCGCTGAGCTGGGACGCCAGCCTCGACAGCGTGGAACAGTGCGTCGGTGAGGACACCGAGCGGGCCGTGTGCTTCTACGGCGGTGATCTGCAGGGCATCATCGACCAGCTCGACCACATCGCCGGGCTGGGCGTGGACCTGCTGTACCTCAACCCCATCTTCACCGCGCCCACCAACCACCGCTACGATCCCCAGGATCTGCTGGCGGTGGACCCCGATCTGGGGGAGCTCTCCACCTTCCAGGCCCTGGTCGCGGCCTGCGACGCGCGGGACATGCGGATCGTCCTCGACGGCGTCTTCAACCACGTCAGCGCCGACTCCCGCTACTTCGATCACTACGGCCGCTGGGACGACGCGGGTGGCCTCACCAGCCCCGACGGCCCCGGGACCAACGACGGCTCCGGCGCCTGCGAGAGTGTCGACTCCCCCTGGCGGGAGGCCTTCGTCTTCGACCCCGACGTGCACGCGGCCCACTACAACGACGGCGAGACCGCCTGGTGTCCCTACGGCGACCCCGACGGCTCCACCTACCAGGGCTGGGCGGGCTTCTACCACATCCCCAAGCTCGACGGCGACAGCGCCGTGACCCAGCGGCTGGTCTACAGCGACGGCACGGCCTCGGCGGGGCCCTACTGGATCGACCAGGGCGCGCTGGGCTGGCGCCTCGACGTGGCCCCCGAGGTCGACGGCGGCACCGGCTCGAGGGACGACAACGAGTTCTGGGAGGAGTTCGTGGCCGCGCTGCAGGCCGTGGACCCCGACGCGCTGGTCATCGGCGAGCGCTGGGACGACGCGACCCAGGGCCTGCTGGGGGACGAGTGGCACGGGGTGATGGACTACCGCTTCACGGCCGCGGTGGTGGACTGGGTCTTCGACGGCTGCAGCGGCGAGGGCTGCGTGGACTGCTCGGAGCTGAACTGCTCCGGCCAGGCCTTCCACGACGAGCAGCACCACCCCGGCCGGGACATGGGCGAGGTCAACCGCATCGGGCCCGGCCTGCTGCGTGCGCGCCTGCTGGGGATCCTCGAGGACTACCCGGAGCCCAGCTGGACCCGCAACTGGGTGCTGCTGGGGAGCCACGACGTCAACCGGGTGGGCTGGCTGCTGGAGAAGATCTCCAACGACGATCCCGAGCTGGCCAAGCGAAAGCTGGTGTTCCTGAACCTGTTCCAGCACGCCTGGCCCGGCAGCCCCACCATCTACTACGGCGACGAGGTCTGGGCGGATGGGCCCGCCAACTGGGACGGCGACTCCTGGGTGGCCGATCCCTGGAACCGGGTGCCCTTCCCGTGGGAGGACCAGGGCTACACCCCGGACATGGACCTGTACGCCGAGCTGGCGGCCGCGGGCGCCCTGCACCACGCCCACCCCGTGCTCCGCACCGGCGGCGTCGATGTGTTCTTCTGGGACGACGACGCGGACGTCATCGCCTTCGCCCGCACCGACGACGTCGGCGCGCCGGGGGCCATCGCGGTCTTCAACCGGCGCTGGGAGGGGGCGGAGGGGAGCCAGGCGGTGAGCCTGCCGGTGCAGGAGCTCGCCTCGGACGGTGCCTGCTGGCGGGACGCCATGGACAGCCAGGAGCACATCGTCGACGGCGGCGCCCTCGACCTGTCCACCGTGCCCGATCTCGGCGCCATCATCCTGGTGCCCTGCGGTGCCCGCGACACAGGCATCCCCGACTCACCCGCGGACAGCCCCGCCGACAGCCCCGCGGACAGCGACGGGCCCGGGGACAGCGGAGATGGCGAGAAGGGCTGTGGCTGCGCCGCGAGCGGTGCGGTGCCCGGAGTGTTGGTGATCGGCCTGGTGCCCTGGTGGCGTCGGAGACGTCGGCGCGACTGAGCTGTCGCAGCCGGGTCCTGCGAACCCCGGAAGTTGTGTCCTGTGTGGGTGCGATGCGCCGAATGAAGGCGGTGGACGGTGCGGTGGAGGCTGGCACGGCTCTTGCGTTGTCCCATGGCGAGTCCCGGAGTTCCCATGCGCCACTTCCTCCCCGCCCTGCTCGTCGCGCTCATCGCTCTGGTCAGCCTGCCCACCGCGCAGGCTCAGGACCCCTGCACCGGCGCCAGCGGCACCTGCGTGGTCGACGACGTGCAGGCCGCTGCGGACACCGAGGGCACGGCCGCAGAAGAGTGGACCCTGCCGTCCGGCGAGCTGACCGAGGCCGACCTCGAGCGGGCCTTCCAGGAGGTGGCCGAGTCCGGCAAGGGCATCATGGGCTTCTTCGGCCTGCTGGCCGACGGCCAGGCGCGGACCCTGAGCGGCGACATCGTCCGGGCGATGTTCGAGAAGTACGGCGTGGAGCTGGACTTCCTGCCCCTGGACGCCCTGAACCGGGTCGACGCGGCGGGCGGCAAGGTCACCTTCCACTTCGACTTCGGCAGCAAGGGCTACCGGGACATCAGCCTGCCCGGCACCACCCAGAAGGTGCTCGACTCCCGCCACCGCTCCGACCGCTTCCTGGTGGACCGCCGCAACCGGGTGCGGGACGAGGAGAGCGACGGCAAGAAGCTGCGCCTGAAGTCCCAGCTGCAGTTCTCGGTCAACGACTCCGGCCTCACGGGCCTGCGGCAGGGCGATCTGGCGGTGCACCACTGGCTGGCCGGCTGGGTGAACCTGAACGTGCACTCCGAGCAGCACGAGGGCAAGATCGCCACCGGCGAGAAGGACCGCCCGGTGCTGCAGACCGATGAGCGGGGCAACCCGGTGGTGGAGAACGGCCACTACGTGCCCCAGCGCTTCGACGACTGGGTCGTGATCACCGCCAAGGGACGCCGCATCGAGGTGGGCATCCCGGCGTTGGACGCGCAGGACTGAACATAGGGGAGGACTTCACGTCCTCCCGCTGAGGCTCCCCGACGTCGCATCTCGTGGTATCGTCCTCCCACTGCATCATGGAGGACACATGACCAAGCGCGCCCTGACCCTCGCCCTGATCTTCGCCTTCGGCGCCGTGGCCTGCGGTGAACCCGAGCCCGATCCCAAGGACGACACCGCGCCGCCGGACACCACCCCCGACGACACCGGGCCGGACACCGAGTGGGTCGATGAGGACGGCGACGGCTACCTCTCCAACGTCGACTGTGACGACAACGACTACCGGGTGCACCCGGACGCCGACGAGCTCTGCGACGAGATCGACAACGACAACGACGAGGAGATCC
>CAYZVO010000158.1:0-22356 GCA_964481655.1 uncultured Enterobacterales bacterium
ACCAGTCGTTGTAGGTGGCCACCATGCCACTGGCGGTGGTGGACGAGTCGCCCGCGCAGGCGCCGCCTCCGCGGTCGGTGTAGGCGAAGACGTTGTTGGTCAGCTCGCCGGTGACCCTGTAGCCGTACCAGCCCCCGCCGTATTCCGCGCTGTTGCTCAGGAAGACGTTGTTCACCACCTCGCTGGAGTAAGTGGTGTACTCGTACAGCCCGCCGCCGCAGTAGGAGGCGCTGTTGTCGATGAAGGCGTTGTTGGTCCAGCTGGTGCCGTTGCCCGGGAAGCGGTTGGCGACGCCGCCCCCCCTGTACGAGCTGTTGCCGACAAACCAGGAGTGGCTGACCGTGACTTCGTCGCAATCGTACAGGTAGATGCCGCCACCAAAGTCGGTGGCGTAGTTGTCGACGAAGCGCGTGTTGCTCACCGTCACCGCGCCCCCGATGTAGACCCACAGCCCGCCCCCTTCGAGGCCCGAGCCGCCCTCGATGGTGGTGTCGCTGATGGTGACATCCAGGTCCGAGTCGCTCAACCAGGCATAGATGGTGCCGCCCTCTTCGACCGCGTCGCTGTCGATGAAGCTCGAGTCGCTCACATCGAGGTTGCCGCGGACGAAATAGACGGCTCCGCCGTCGCGCCCCGAGGCGTGTCCGTCGAAGCTGCACCCGCTGACGGTCAGATCGTTGTCGGTGGCGTAGATGGCGCCGCCCGCGTACCCCGCGAGGTTGTCATCGAAGCTGCAGTCGCTGATGGTGACCGCTGATCCCACGGTGTCCAGGCGCACCGCACCACCCCCGCCCGTGGCCTCGTTTCCCTCGAAGATCAGATCGGAGATGACCACCGAGTCCGCGCCGTCGGCATCGATCCCCGCGCCGTTGCCCCCCAGGTTGTCGATGAAGCTCGAGGACGTGACCGACAGGGTCGCGTAGTCAGCGGCGGCGACGCCACCCGCACCGCCGGTGGAGGTGTTGGCCTCGAAGCTGCAGCCGTCCACCTCGAGGATCGAGCTGCCGATCCCGTAGATGGTCCCGCCGTTGTAGTCCACGTTCCCCGTGAAGACGGAGTCGGCCACGGCCACGCTCGATCCGCCGGTGGCGTAGACCCCTGGACCGTAGCCCGCGAGGTTGTCCGTGAAGGTGCCGCTGTCGAGGCTGACGTCGGCGCCATCGGCGTAGACAGCACCACCGAAGTTTCCGGAGAACGTGACGCCGTTGCCGTCGAACCAGTCGCCGGTGGACTCGAAGCTGGCCCCAGCCTCGAGGCGGACCCCGGCTCCCACGGACGAATACGAGATGACGTTGGCGGTGTAGATGCTGTCCTGGCTCGTGATGACGTCGGCGCCCGACGCGTAGATCGCCGAGCCCCCCTGGTAGCTGTCGTTGCCACTGAAGGTGACCCCGTCCAGATCCAGGGTGACCGCGTCACCATCCAGGTAGATCCCCCCGTAGTAGGTGAAGCCGTCCTGCAGGGTGGAGTCCACCAGCGACACCGTCGCCGCGCCGGTCACGAAGACATGGGCCCCGTGGTACCCCTCGTTGGCGTCCATCACCGAGTCGCTGACCAGAAGCTCGCCGCCGTCGACGTGGATCGCGCCGCCGTAGACGTCGTAGGGCGTGCCGTAGGTGCCGCAGCCGCGGATCTCGACCTGGTCCACGATGGCGTCACCGCCGACGATCTGCAGACCGGCGTAGGCCGTGTTGACCAGCTCGACGCCGGACAGGATGAGGTCCTCGCCCGCGGCGGCGGTCACGGTGTAGGCGCAGGCGCCAGCACCGTCGATGGTGACCAGATCCGCCCCGGCCCCCTGGATGTCCAGGTCCCTGCCCCCGAGGTCCACACACTCGGTGTACGTCCCGCTGGCGACCGTGATGGTGTCCCCGGACACCGCGGCGTCGACGGCGTCCTGGATGGCGGTGTAGGCACCGCTGCCGCTCGCATCGACGGAGAGGGTGGCGGCCCCGACGGGCAGCGCGAGCAGCAGCAAGGTCATGGTGGCTCCGGGGGGATGGGCCCGGACATCATGCCATGATGGGCAGAGCGCCGTGGGTGCTCCCTACTGGTCCGTCCAGAGCATCCCGACCCGGGCACCATCGCAGCAGGCCACGCAGACGCACAGGCCGCCACGGGTGAACGGTGTCCAGCTCGAGGCGTCGTCCTGCTTCCACTCGGTGACGTTGGTGTAGAAGCGAGCCTGGCCGAGCTCGAAGTTGCCCAGGAAGCGCTCGAGGATCTGCTCCGGCGGGGCGGTGTGGCGCACCCGGAAGCCGCCCATCAGGTCTTCTCCCAGCACGTCGTCGAGCAGCAGCCGAGCGCGCTCGAGATCGATGAGCTGCCAGCTCGAGCCCAGGGGGTCGAGCTCGAGGCGCTCGAGCAGGTGATCCAGCCGCTCGATGTCCTCGGCCTCGGGGTCCTCACCGACATCGCGGAACTCGACGAAGAAGTCGCTGTGCAGCACGGCTCCGAGGTCGACGGTCATGCTCATCCTCCTCTGCGGGATCGTTTGGGGGTCCGGCGCGCGGCCGAGGGTCCCTTGGTGCGCACCGCCTCGAGCTCGTCCAGGGTCTTGGGCCAGTCCTTCTTGAGCAGCTGGCTCAGGGCCCGGTCGGCCAGCAGCCGGCCCTGGTTCTGGCAGGCGGCGCAGTAGTTGCACTCGTTCTCGGCGTAGACGATGCGCTGAATGGGCGCCCCGCAGTCCACGCAGGGCTCCCGGTACCGGCCGTGCACGGCCATGTCGTCGCGAAACGCGGTGACCTTCTCGGGGAAGCCGTCGCCCACCTCGGCCCGCAGGGTGTCGGTGAAGGCGGTCAGCACGTCCCGGATGGCGTGGTAGAGCCGCTCGATCTCCTCGGGGGAGAGCTTGCGGGTCAGGCGCATGGGCGAGATGCGCGCCCGGAACAGGATCTCGTCGCTGTAGGCGTTGCCGATGCCCGAGAACAGGCGGGGGTCGGTCAGGCCCCGCTTCATGGTGCGGTTCTCACGCAGCAGGGCCTCGGTGAAGGCCTCGAGGTCGGCGTCGAGCACCTCGAGCCCACCGCGGTCGAAGGGAGCCAGGGCGTCGCGACCCTGGACCACGTGCAGCGAGGCCCGCTTCTTCTTGCTGGCTTCGGTCAGCAGCAGGGCGCCGTGCTCGAAGTCGAAGGCGGCGAGGCCGATGCGCCCGGGGATGCCGGCGCGAGCCTTGCGCCAGCGCAGACGCCCCGCGACCATCAGGTGCAGCACCAGGAACAGCTCATCCTCGAGGGCGAAGACGATGCGCTTGCCCAGCCGCTCCACGCCCACCACGGCGCGTCCGTTCGCGGCGGACAGGGGCGGTTCCACCGTGCGCAGCAGGAAGGGGCTCTTGGAGCGCACACCCTGCAGCGACTGGCCGACCAGCAACGCCTCGAGGCGCTCGACGTAGACGGTGACGTCGGGGAGCTCAGGCATGATCGGTCCGCGGATCGGGCTGCCGCAGCGTCTCGTACAGCACCACGCAGAAGCCCACCCACATGGGGATCAGCAGCAGCGGTCCGATGATCGGGATGTAGTACAGGAACAGCCCCACGACGGTGTAGATCACCATCAGCACGAGCAGCTCCAGGAAGTGGGGCCTGGCCAGCTCCCAGGAGACCCGGATGGCCTCGACGGGCCCCAGGTCCCGATCGACCATGGCCGGGTAGGCGAAGCTCGAGACCACCGCCCACAGGATCGATGGGAAGAAGCAGAGCATCACCGACACGAGGTTGAGCACCCCGAGCACCACCATGAACACCATCACCTTCACGGGCCGGCGGTAGCCCCACAGCAGCTCGTTCAACGCTGGTGCCTCACCCCGGTGGGCGAGCAGCGCGACCCGCATGTGCCCCATGAAGAGCGGCATGATGAGCAGCAGAGGGATCAGGAACGCGAAGAAGCCGGCCACCATGGCCAGCATCACCAGCAGCTCGCCGCCGGCCCCCCCGATGATCTCCGCGACGATGCTGGCGGTGATGATGAGGGCCATCATGACCACCACGCCGACAAGGTTGACGACCATCATGGCGCCGAAGAACGCCACGCCAGGCACGAGGTGAGCCTGCCAGTGTGCGCCGAGGTGGTTCAGGATGGCGCTGATCCAGGGTCCGATGTTCCGCACGCTGTCCCGCCCCCTACGCCGCGAAGTGATCGCGCTGGGTCAGGTCGTCGTAGATGATCACGATGCAGCCGACGTAGGCCAGGGTGCCCAGGAAGGGCCCGACGATGGGCACGTAGGACAGCACCATGATGAGCATGAAGTAGATGAAGACCAGCACCAGCAGCTCGACGAAGCGGGGCTTGGCCAGCTCCCATGAGGCCTTGAGCGCATCGACCGCGCCCAGGTCCCGGTCCACCATGGCCGGCACGGCGAACATGAACGCCACCGAGACCAGGATGGCCGGGAAGTAGCAGGCCATGGCCGCGGCGAGGCTGATGGCGCCGGAGATCAGCACGAACATGGCCACCTTGCCGAGGTTGCGGAAGCCCCAGTACAGGTCGCTCTTGTCGGGGGGCTCGCCCCGGTGGGCCCGCAGCACCATGCGCACGTGGCCGAAGTAGATGGGGGTCAGCAGCAGGCCCATGAGGATGATGAGGGCGAAGAACAGGCCGAACATCAGCACCATGACCACGGCCATGACCAGGCCGCTCCTGGCGATGCCGCCGATAATGCTGGCGCCGAAGCCCCCGCACATGAACAGGCCGGAGGCGACGAAGCCGATGAGCATGCCGCCGGCGTAGATGAGCAGCAGGGGGACGATGTGGACCTGCCAGTGCTGGATGCAGTGGTCCTTGGTCGCCGTGAGCCAGGGGCCGAGGTCGTTCATGGGCTATCCCCGTGAGAGATCGTCGAAGACTACCACGCCGAGGATCACGCCCGCACACGGCCCGAGCACGGGCCCGACGATGGGGAACATCGCCGTCACGAAGAACAGGAACAGCAGACCGAGGGTGAGCAGCAGCAGCTCGCCATAGGCCCGGCCGCTGAGGCTCCAGGCCCGGCCCATGGAGCCCAACAGCCCCCGGTCGCCCTGGGCCAGCGAGGGCCCACAGAGCATCATCCAGCCGCCGACGAAGATGAGCGGGATGTAGAACAAGGCCGCCGTGCAGAAGACGATGAAGACCAGCAGGAACACCATCATCACCGAGCGGAACGGGTGCCGCAGGCCCCAGAGCAGCTCGCGCCAGCTGGACTCCTGGCCCTGCTGTAGCTGCAGCGTATAGCGGGCGTAGCCGATGACGAACACCGCCCCGGCGAGCTGGTACAGCATCATCAGGAAGGAGCCCAGGGCCGAGATCCCGAAGAAGCAGATCAGGGCAGCGGTCTCGAGCTCGAGGGCCAGCAGCAACAGCGTGCCGCCGAAGATGGCCAGCCAGGCCAGCATGATGCCCCAGCCGTAGAGCACCAGCCCGATCAGCATCACGGCCGCGGGCAGCAGGTGCTGCAGCCAGTGCTGCTGGACGTGCTCGGTGAAGGCGCGCAGCCAGCGGCTCAGGATGGGCATCGGGCTAGGCCTTCCGGCTCTTCTTGCCCCAGGAGTCCCGCAGCGCGATGGTGCGGTTGAGCACCAGCTTCGCGTCGCTCGAGTCCACGGAGTCCACGCAGAAGTAGCCCAGCCGCTCGAGCTGCCAGCGGCTCTCGGGGGCCGCGCCGGCCATGCTGGGCTCGATGTAGCAGGGCTCCAGCACGGTCAGGGAGTCGGGGTTGAGGTTGTCCAACCAGTCCTGGCCGTCCTCGACGTCACGGGGAGCCTCGACGGAGAACAGCCGGTCGTACAGCCGCACCTCGGCGGCCACGGCGTGGCGGGCCGACACCCAGTGGATGGTGCCACGGACCTTGCGGCCGTCCGGGGTGTTGCCGCCACGGGACTCCGGGTCCCAGGTGCAGCGCAGCTCGACCACCTCGCCCTCGTCGTTCTTCACGATCTCATCGAGGGTGACGTAGCAGGCGTAGCGCAGGCGGACCTCCTTGCCAGGGGCCAGCCGCCGCCACTTGCGGAAGCTCTCCTCGCGGAAGTCGGCGCGCTCGATCCACAGCTCGCGGCAGAAGGGCACGGGCCGGGAGCCGGCGCTCTCGTCGTTGGGCATGTAGGGGGCGTCGAAGCTCTCTTCGGCGTCCTCGGGGTAGTTGGTGATGACCAGCTTGACCGGGTCCAGCACGCCCATCACCCGCTTGGAGTGCGCGTTGAGGTCGTCGCGCAGCGCGTGCTCGAGCAGGGTCACGTCCACCACGCCGTCGCGCTTGGACACGCCGACTCGATCGCAGAAGTTGCGGATGGTGGCGGGGGAGTAGCCGCGGCGACGCATCCCGCCGATGGTGGGCATGCGCGGGTCGTCCCAGCCGCTGACGTGGCCCTGATCGACCAGGAGCTTGAGCCAGCGCTTGGACAGCACGGTGTAGGAGATGTTGAGGCGACCGTACTCGTACTGGCGGGGGGGCTCATCGATCTCGAGGGCCTGCACGAACCAGTCGTACAGCGGGCGGTGCACGTCGAACTCGAGGGAGCAGGTGGAGTGGGTCACACCCTCGATGGCGTCGGACTCACCGTGGGCCCAGTCGTACATGGGGTAGATGGGCCAGTCGGTGCCGGTGCGATGGTGGGGCTCGCGCAGGATCCGGTACATCACCGGGTCGCGCAGCAAGGGGTTGGGGCTGCCCAGGTCGATCTTGGCCCGCAGCACCCGGCTGCCGCTGCGGAACTCACCGGCGCGCATGCGGGCGAAGAGGTCCAGGTTCTCCTCGATGGTGCGACCCCGGTAGGGGCTGGGCTGGTCGGGCTCGTCGGAGCCGGAGCGCAGGGCCCGCATCTCATCGAGGGACAGGTCGTCCACGTAGGCCAGGCCCTTCTCGATGAGCACGACGGCCCACTGGTACAGCTGCTCGAAGTAGTCGGAGGCGTACAGCGCCTGCTCGCCCCAGTCGAAGCCCAGCCAGCGGATGTCGCGCTCGATGGCGTCCACGTACTCGGTGTCTTCGGTGGCCGGGTTGGTGTCGTCGAAGCGCAGGTTGCAGTGGCCGCCGTACTTGGCCGCCATGCCGAAGGCCAGGTTGATGCCCATGGCGTGGCCGATGTGCAGATAGCCATTGGGCTCGGGCGGGAAGCGGGTGACCACCCGGCCGCCGTTGGTGCCCGCGGCCACATCCGCCGCGATGATCTCGTCGATGAAGTTGCGGGAGCGGGTCTCGTCTGGGGTGCTCATGGGAGGGTCCTGGGCAGAGCGTTGCGAGAGACCGCAGGGGTATGTCGGAGGGTGGGGTCGGGCAAGGTGGTGCGAGGCCCTCAGGGGAGTGCAGGGCTCGGGGTCGTAGCTGTGCACACCAGTGGAGGGTGCCGCGGCCTCCACCCGAGCCCGATGTGGGCAAAGCGGGCCTGGGACACCGAACATCGGCCCACGAGCACCCGACGGCCTGACCTGGCACCCGGTTTGCACCTGCTGTGGCCGAACGCGGGCTGCGGTGGCTGGCGTGGTGCCAGGCTGCCGCCGCCCGAATCACACCGGGAGCATCCCATGTCCGTGTCCATCACCATCGCCCTCGCCCTCCTGACCACCGGCGCCGCCCAGGCCGACAGCTACCTCGACGAGACCTGCGTCGAGTGCGGCACCTGCGACCCCTTCCCCACCGTCATCGACGAGGCGGACGTCGAGGTCGAGTGGAGCCTTGTGAACGTCGACGCGCTCACGCTGGTGAGCATCGAGGGCCTGGAGGCCGAGTATGTCCCCGACGCCCGGGCCTGCCAGGCCGACAGCCAGGGCACCTGGCACGCGCTCACCTTCGTCTTCGCACTGCCCATCGATGAGTGGTCCTACTACGGCATGATGATGAAGCACTGGGACCAGCAAGGCAGCCTGCTGGGGGGCCCCCTGAACGCCGAGATCGAATACCTCGACCGCGATGGCACCCTGTGGCTGGTGGAGCTGGGCGATCTGGACCGCGTGCACGGCAGCTTGTTGTGGGACGACCACACCAGCTCCAACGGCTACGCGACGGACCCCGACCACCCAGGCAGCTTCCTCTACGAGCTCACCCTCGAGCCGGCCTGGGGCACCGTCTCCGCCTGGGTGCCCAGCCGCGGCTGGTAGCGGGGCGACCGGGACGGGATACGCTCGGGGCCTTCCCACCAAGGAGATTCCCATGAGTGTCACCCTCTACGGCATCCCCAGCTGCGGTACCGTCAAGAAGGCCCGCAAGTGGCTCGAGGCCAACGGCATCGAGTACAGCTGGGTCGACTTCCGTGCCACCGCCCCGGAGCCTGAGCGCGTGGCGGGCTGGATGGCCGAGTTCGGCTCCAAGCCCATGCGCAACACCAGCGGCGGCGCCTACCGCGCCCAGCCCCCGGAGAAGAAGACCTGGGGAGACGCCGAGTGGCTGCCGCTGATGCAGGCCGACCCCATGCTGCTCAAGCGCCCGGTGGTCGAGATCGACGGGAAGCCCGCGACCGTGGGCTTCAAGGAGCCGGTGTACGCGGAGCTGTTCGGCAAGTAGTCCCCCTCTCCCCCGGCCCCTCTCCCCCAGGGGAGAAAGGGGGAAAGGTGGAATGAAGTTCGCCGCTGACCAGACCCCCGACAAGCTGCGCGGTGGCTACTACACGCCGCCAGCGCTGGCGGACGTCCTGCTGGCCTGGGGTCTGGGCTGCGCTCCCGCACGGGCGCTGGAGCCCAGCTGCGGTGACGGCGCGTTCCTGCGGGCGCTGGCGCGGGCGGCGCCGGTCGAGGGTCCCGAGCTGCACGCGGTGGAGCTGAACGCCGACGAAGCCGGCAAAGCGGACGCGGCCATGGACGCCTACCGCACAGTGGGTGGCCGCGGCGCCGTGCTGCAGGCCGACTACCTGCGCCACGCCCTGCGGGACGAGACCCGCTACGACCTGGTGCTCGGGAACCCGCCCTATGTGCGCTACCAATACCTGGGCAAGGAGACCATCCACAGCGCCCAGGCCCTGCTCGAGCGCTGGGGCCTCCCCCTGCCCCGCCACGCGTCGTCCTGGGCGCCCTTCGTGGTCGATGGCGTCAGCCGCTTGCGGCCCGGTGGTCGCCTGGGCATGGTCATCCCCGCGGAGCTGCTGCAGGTGGCCTACACCGCCCCGCTGCGGGCCTGGCTGGCCGAGCAGGGGCTGGTGCGGGTGCTGCGCTTCCGCACCCTGGTCTTCCCCGAGGTCCAGCAAGAGGTCGTGCTGCTGCTGGTGGAGCGCGGCGAGGCCCGCGGGGTGCGGGTGATCGAGCTGGACGACATCGACGCCCTGCAGGGACTCGACCCCGACGCCATCGCCTGCGTCGCCCCCGAGGCCCTCCCGCAGGGGGCCAAGTGGACGGGCTACGCCCTCGAGCCCGAGGCCCTGGCCGCGGTCCGAGAGGCCTTCGCCCACCCCGAGGTGCAGGGCTTCGACGCCGTGGCCGAGGTCTGCGTCGGGGTGGTCACCGGCGCCAACCGCGTGTTCTGCGTGGACGAGGCCACCGCCACCACCCACCAGCTCGAGCCCGCCGCCCTGCCCATGTTCGGCCGCAGCGCCGAGGCCGCGGGCCTGGGCTTCACCAGCGCGGACCACGCCGCCAACCGGGCCGCTGGGCGCCGCTGTTGGATGCTGGATCTGCCGCCGGTGCCACGGCCCGAGCTCCCCGAGCCCTGGCAGCGCTACCTGGCCCAGGCCGAAGCCGAGGGCATCCACCATCGCTACAAGTGCCGGGTGCGCGAGCCCTGGTGGGCGGTCCCCAGCATCCACGCCGCGCCGGTGGCCCTGTTCAAGCGCTGCCACGCCCTCACCCGCCTGATCCTGAACGAGGCCAGGGCCCACACCACCGACACCGTCTACCGGGTCACGCCGCGGGACGGCGTCGCCCCCCGAGACCTGGTGGTCTCCTTCCTCAACAGCCTGACCATGCTCAGTGTCGAGCTGTGCGGCCGCTCCTACGGCGGCGGCGTGCTCGAGCTCATCCCTACCGAGATCCGGCAGCTGAGGGTGCCGCTGGTGGCGGCCAGCCCCGAGGCCTTCGCCGAGCTCGACGGGCTGCTGCGCGCCGGGGCCCCCCCGGAGGCTGTGCTCGACGCCGGCGACCGCTGGGTGCTGGAGCGCGGGCTGGGGCTGGACACCGCCGTGATCGCCGACCTGCGCGAGGCCTGGCGCGCCCTGATGAGCCGGCGGCTGGGGCGGAGGGGCTGACCCGCCACCGGATGATACGGGCTGAGCCCCCGCGCACGAGGCCCGCCATGCCCAGCCCCCTCACCCCGCTCCTGCTCACCGGGGCACTGGCACAGACCCCAGCCACGGACACCGCCTGCAAGGACCTGCTCGAGGTCGTGAAGCGCGAGATCCCGGCGGTGCAGGCCGGCGAGGTCAGCGTCTCCGCCTGCGCCTTCGATCCCGGCTACCGCGCCAAGATCATGGTGAGCGGCGGGCCGGATCCCGTGGGGGCCGTAGTGGGGCCCGAGGGGGTGTACATCCAGGCCGTGGTCGAGGCCATGAAGGGCCTGCCCATCGACATCCTGCCCCACAGCGACGATCCCGCCAAGCAGGTCGCCTACGCCCTGTCGCCGGCGGTCATCACGCGCATCTACCTGGACGAGGAGGGCAAGGTGATGGACCTGGTGCTGGCAGACGACCAGATCGAGAAGGCCGCGGGTCCCGACGGACGGCAGCTCGCCATGGCCGCGGAGCTCACCGGCTACACCCTGAACCTGTTCAACCCCATCCAGGCGGCCACTCTCGAGGCCTCGATGGAGTAGGATGGGGCCAGGAGCTGCCATGGCCATCCCGACCCCCGAAGCAACCGAAGCCCTGCTGGCCGGCGCCGGCGCCGTCGAGGCGAGGCCCCGCCTGACCCTCGGCCTGATCGTCTGGAAGGACGAGCAGGGCCGCCCCGTCGCCAGCGCTCGCTGCGAGATCATCCTGAGCGTGGGCCCCTCCGGCCTGCGCTGGGCTGCTGGCGATCCGGCCTACGACGGCGCCCCGACCGTTCCGATCCCCCAGGGCCTGCCCGCGACCCAGCCTGCCCTGCCTCCCGTCGCCGCCCGCGGCCTTGCCCAGCTGGCCCTGAAGGACCGCGACGCGTCGTTCATCCTGCCCCTCGATCAGGACGAAGACCTGCTCTTCCTGGCGATCTACGACTTCGCTCAGGGCCCGCCCCTGTCGGCGCGCACGCCCACCGAAGAGGTCCCCGAGGCCATGGCGGAGGCCCTGGTGGAGCAGCTGGCCACCAGGCCGGCCGAGCCGCCCCCCCTGCCCGAGCCCGACGAGCTGCCGCCCCTGGACCCCTCGGTCGCGTCCTTGCTCTCGGACGAGCTGCCGCCGCTGGAGCCCGAGGTCGTGGAGCCGGAGCCGGAGCCGGTACCCGAGCTCGTGGAGCCGGAGCCGGAGCCGGAGCCGGAGCCGGAGCCGGTACCCGAGCTCGTGGAGCCGGAGCCGGAGCCGGAGCCCGTACCTGAGGTCACGGAGCCGGAGCCGGAGGTCACGGAGCCTGAGCCGGAGGTCACGGAGCCTGAGCCGGAGGTCACGGAGCCGGAGCCCGTAGAGCTCGAGCCCCCCGGCCTCGAGGAGAACCCGCTGCCGCACCCCACGGGCATCATCGGCGTGCGGGTGGACATCGGGCCCAAGCAGCAGCTCATCGCCATCACCCTCGAGGCCCGCGACGGCTGGATGGACACCGGGCTCGACCCGGTCATGCTCGCCACCCGGCCCATGCTGTTGGGCTTCGACACCCGCATACTCTGGGCCGTCGACGGCGTGCCCACCGAAGAGCCCACCCCCCACCTGGCCTTCCGGCACGTGGCCGACGGCACCAAGGGCAAGCCGCCCTTCCGCTACGCCCCGGGCCCCAAGGACCCGGCGGTGGTCGAGAGCGGCACCATCCAGTCCCTCGGGCACACCAACCGCATGCGCTTCCCGGCGGTGCCGGGCCGCATCGAGGTCAAGATCCTCCACGTGGACTGCTCGGTCCCGGTCGAGGGCTTCCAGGGCTACCTGCGCATCATGGCCATGATGCAGCGGGCCGGGCCCAAGGACATCTCCCACAGGCACCCCATCGACCACATCGGCACCGGCCCCTACGAGCCCGGCTTCGACACGCCCGAGCAGCTGCCGACCCCCGAGGACGCGCCCAAGGTCACACTCGCCGGGTACTAGCCGAACTGCCAGCCGACCCCGAGGCCCAGCGTGGGGGTGAAGAAGCGGCGGGAGGACAGCTCCTCCAGCCCCTGGTTGGCCTCGTCCACGACCTTGCGCTCCGGTGGCCTGGCGCCGTCGCCGGGCTCGAGCACGGTCCGCGCCGAGCGCAGCCCCAGGCCGCCCGCTGAGAAGCGCACCACCACACGCTCGGCCAGGAGCCAGTCCCAGCCCACCGAGCCGCCGAGCAGGGTGGCCCGCATGGACATGGCGTAGGGGTCGGGGCTCAGGCTGGGGTCCGCGTCGCTCGCGGACTTGGCGGCGCTGATGGCGGCGTCCGACACACCGAGGGCCGTGGCCACCAGCTCGGGGCTGGCGGTGCTGTCGCAGCGCAGGTGGCGCAGATCGCCGGCGACCCACAGCCCCGCGGCCTCGAAGGGCCGCCAGCCCACGGAGCCACCGAGCACCCAGGCGGAGCTCGCGGTCTCACCGACCGCGGCCGCGCCTTCGTCGTCCACCAGGCCCAGGGAGGCGCTGGCCTCGCTGGCGCCGTAGATCAGCACACCGGGCAGCCGCCCGACGCTGCCACCGACGCGCAGCCGACCCGGCCCCTCGAGGGTGGTGTGCACCCCGGTGCTCACCGGCAGCTCGGCGCCCGCACCCACGGCCAGGGACCAGGGTCCGTCGCCGGCGACGGCGCTGGCGATGCCAGCGATGAGGGGCAGGAGGATCACGGTGGTGCTCGCGGGTGAGGATCAGAACATGGGCGCGATCGCCGCCTTGGATCGCCGGATCCTGTCACGACTTGTTGCATCCCCGGGGTTTGACAGGAATCCGACAGGAATGGGCAGGCCGCAGGCGGATGCGACCGCCGCGCTGGTGCGCTAGGCTGGCGTCCCCGCCGAGGTCTGCCCATGCTCCCGCTGCTCGCTCTGCTCGCCGCCTGCACCGTCGAACCGGAGTACCCGGACCTCGGCCCGCAGCTGTACGCCGATCAGGAAGGCCAGGAGATCCATCTCTTCGTGGAGATCTTCGAGGGCGGCGACCCGGGCCTCGAGGCCCGCTTCGACGTGGTGAACACCGCCGGCGACGACGACCGCTTCGTGCTGAAGCGCCACCGCTTCGACCCCGAGCTGGCCGACGACCAAGGCGTCGCCTGCGTCGGCGGCCACGGCCTGGTGGACACCGCCGATCCCGACGCGGGGGCCTGCGAGGGCGAGACCCCCAGCTGCACCGGCGACTGCCTGCAGTGGTACGGCTTCATCGTCACCGATCCCTGCCAGGACCCCGGCATGACCGCCTACGAGCTGCGCCTGGCCGGCGAGGAGGACGCCATCACCGTGGAGTCCTTCTACGTCGTGGACTTCGGCGCCGAGTGCGAGGGCGGCTCCTGCAGCGTGCTGCCAGCACCCGCGAGCATCACCTGGCTCGGGCTGGCGGGGATGATGCTGATGGGCTGGCGGCGGCGCTACGAGCCCGGATCCTCGTAGCGGATCGTGATCTCGTAGAGCATCCCGCACTCCTCGGGCTTGGTGGCCCCGCCCGGGGTGCTGTGGGTGCGCTGGCTGAAGTGGGAGCGGCCCAGGTGGTCCAGGATCTTGCCGGCGATGCTGTGGTCGAAGTCCGGGCACCAGATCACGATCTCGTACTCCATCCCGTAGGTGTCCCGGCCCTGCTCGCAGTCCACGATCATACCGAGGGCCTCCATCTTCCGGCAGTCTTCCGTGGGGGCGTTGACCATCCAGACCTCCCGCCCGCGCAGCTGTGACAGCTCCGAGATGCCGGTGGTCGCGGCGGCCGGGGCCGTGGCGCCGTCCTTGGAGAAGATGCCGCCTGCGGTGCCCCCGCTGGCCGGCGGCGCCGTGGCGCTCATGTCGTGGCTGGCACCGTCCTCGTAGCGGATGGTGATCTCGTAGAGCATCCCGCACTCGCCGTCGTCGGTGCCCGCGGGCTCGGTCTGGTGGGTGCGCTGGCGGAAGTCCGAGCGGCCCAGGTGGTCGAGGATGGTCCCGGCGATGCTGTGCTCGAACTCGGTGCACCAGATGACGATCTGGTGCTCCATGCCCATGGTGTTCCTGCCCTGCTCGCAGTCCACGATCATGCCCAGGGCCTCCATCTTGGCGCAGTCCTGGGGTGGGGCGTTGACCATCCAGATCTGGCGCCCGCGAAGCTGGTCGAGCCGGGAGATGCCATCGCCAGATGAAGCGGCTGGGCTGCCTCCGGGCTCGTGGCTCACCCCGTCCTGGTAGCGAATGGTGACCTCGTAGAACATGCCGCACTCGGCGTCATCGGTGCCCGGCGGGTAGGTCTGGTGGGTGCGCTGCTCGAACTCCGGGTGGCCGATGTGGCTCAGGATCTGGCCGGCCAGGCTGTGCTCGAACTGGGTGCACCAGATGACGATCTCGTGCTCCATGCCGAAGGTGCTCTCGCCCTGGGAGCACTTGACCTCCATGCCCAGGGCCTCGAGCTTGGCGCAGTCCTCGTGGGGGGCGTTCACCATCCAGACCTTCCGGCCCTTCAGCTGCTCGAGGCTGGTGACCGTGGCGCCCTTGCCCGCGGCCTTGCTGAGGATGGCCTGGCCCAGCGCGGGCATGGGCAGGGCGAGCAGGAGCGTGGCGAAGAGGGCTCGGAGGGTCACGGACATCGGGTTCCTCGCTTGTGGACACGGCCGCTTCAGGAATACACCAGTGCTCCACTCCGCGCCGCTGGACTGCTCACCGATGTCCGATCCCCTCGCCTCCATCGTCGCCCGCGCCACCGGGGCCAGCCAGGCGCAGCGCGGCGCCCGCATCGCCGAGGTCTGGAGCGGCTACGGCCAGATCCTGCGCTACCGGCTGCAGGGGGCGGAGCTGCGCACGGTGGTGGTCAAGCACATCGCCCCCGGCCGGGGCAGCGGCCGGGGTCACAACCGCAAGCTGCGCTCCTACGCCGTGGAGCAGGCGTTCTACGAGCAGTGGGCCCCCCGCTGCGGCGACGCCTGCCGCGTGGCCCGCTGCCTGCACGCCGAGAAGCTCGGCGCCGAGCGGGTCTTCGTCTTCGAGGACCTGGACGCTGCTGGCTTCGATCGACGCACCCAGCGCCCCTCACGAAGGCAGCTCGAGGCCTGCATCGACTGGCTCGCCGCCTTCCACGCCCTCTTCCTGGGGGAGCGCCCGCGGGGCCTGTGGAAGACCGGGACCTACTGGCACCTCGAGACCCGCCCCGACGAGCTGCGCGCCATGGCCCCCGGCCCCCTGCGCAAGAAGGCCCCGGCCATCGACGCCAAGCTGAGCGCCGCCCGCTTCCAGACCCTCATCCACGGTGACGCCAAGCCCGCCAACTTCCTGTTCCGCCGCGACGGCCGCGGGGTGGCCGCGGTGGACTTCCAATACGTGGGCGGCGGTGTGGGTGTGAAAGACCTGGCCTACCTGCTCGCCGGCGAAGACCAGGGCACGGCCAAGCGCTGCATCGACCACTACTTCCGGGCGCTGACCGGAGCGGTGAGCGGCAGCGACACCAAGGCCCTCGAGGCCGAGTGGCGCGCGCTGTATCCCTGGGCCTGGGCCGACTTCGAGCGCTTCTTGGCCGGCTGGGCGCCAGGCTGGCGGATGCAGCGCCACGAGCGGGCGATGACGGAGGGGGTGGTGAAGGGGCGCTGAGCGGCCGACTACAACCGCCCCCGCAGCACCAGCGACTTGTACTCCCGCCTGAATCCCCAGCGCATCAGGGGCTCGGCGTAGGGGGACTCGAGGGGTGGGCCGTCGTCGATCTCGGCGATCTCGAGGTGGGTGATGGGGCGGAAGCGCCGGTCCACCAGCAGGCGGAAGAGGCCGAGGCAGGCGGGCAGGTCGGGGTGGTCCGGGGGGAGGCCGAAGGACAGCTTGCTGCCGTTGGCGCGGGCCACGAGGGCCAACTGCCGGCCCCGCCAGGCCAGCCAGGTGGAGGCGCGGCGGTCGGGGAGGCCCAGTTCGTGCAGCCCCAGCCCGCAGGGTGAGGCCGGGTCTGCCGCGTTGTGCCACCAGATGGCGTCTTCGGGCAGGGGTTCGCGCAGGGCCCGCAGGGCGGCGTGGGAGGCGAACTGGGGGCCGGGCACGCCGTGGAAGAACAGGCCCCCCACCAGCTCGCCGGACAGCTCCATCAGCCGCAGGGCCCGAAACAGACGACCCCAGCGCAGGCCCGGCAGCTCGCGCTTCAACAGCGCCCGGAAGATCACGCCGTAGCGCTCGAGGACCTGGCGCACGCGATCCTTGTCGCGCTCCATAGCGTCGATGAGGTCCACCGCCGGTGGCACGACGGCCGGCAGCACCTGCCACTGGCCGCCGAAGGGCTGGCTGGCCTTCCAGCGGCCGAAGGAGGCCCGGCCACCGCGGCGAGGCGCGGGGGCGCTCGCGCCGGGCTCGAAGCCCTGCTGGATGCCCCGGCGCAGCACGGTGATGGTGCTGTTGCACAGGCGGCCGTCCCACACGGCCTGCCACATGGCGCCGGTGAGCGCCGCGGAGCCCAGCCCGGTGGCCTGCCGGGCCTGGGCCAGGTCGAACACGCCACCGGCCTCGAGGACCGGCGCGACCGGCGAGGGTTCGCCGGGTTGGTGGAACAGCTCGAGCTCGTCGGGGAAGCAGAAGGTGACGCGTTTCTTACCGCAGCCCAGCCACATCAGGTCGGAGTCCTGCATCAGCTCTTCGAGCCAGGCGGAGTGGTAGGGCTGCAGGCGGGTGGGGAGGATCCATTCCTCCCAGGCCCGCGCCCGGGCCGGGTAGCCGAACAGCTGCTCCAAGGATCGCTGCAGGCCCGCGACATCTGCCGAGGCGGGCGCCAGGCCCTGGTGCGCCGCCAGGAACCCCGGCAGCGCCCCCGCAGGCAACGGCTCGAAGGACGGCCGGGCCGCCGCCCGGGCCATGCGCAGCAGGATCTCGAGGTTCTGGGCATCGCAGAGCAGCTCGGTGTCGCGCTCGCGGAGCAACGGGCCCACCACGATCTCTGCGTCGGTGATGGGCGCCTCGAGGGCCAGGCCGAGCTGGGCGGCGTCGAGGCCGAAGATGGCGGCCAGCACCGGGGGCTCGATGGGGCCGGACAGCTGCAGCCACTGGGTGAGCAGGGTGTCGAGGGTGGCGTCGTCGGCGCCGTCGGGCAGCTCGCCGGCGGTCTCGGCGGCACAGACCAGGCGCTGGGCCACCCGCAGGCCTTCGGCCCCGAGGGGGGCGCTGGGATCCCGGGGATCCCGCAGCACCGCGGGGGCGGCCTCGAGGCCCAGTGCGGCCAACAGGAACGGGGTGCGCTCGAGGGCACAGAAGCCGCCGGCCCCCGGGCTGATGTGCAGCCAGACCAGCCTGGGGAGGGCGTCGCCGAGGAGATCATCCATGCAGGGGCGGGATTCATCCCCGCCCGCTTCACCATCCGTCTCGACGTCACGCCCCACCGCCTCGATCAGCCGAGCCCACTCGCCGGCCGGCACCAGCAGGCGCTCCTTGACGTGCTCCACCAGCTCGCCGGCGTCCCGCGGGGCGTAGCCCGGGGCGGTGCGCTGCAGGCGATCCTGCAGCCGCTGCACGACATCCGCCGGCACCCGGGGGCGCAGGCCCGGGGTCTGCACCAGCTCCCGCAGCAGGTCGCGACGAAGCGCGGCGCCGCCCCCCTGCAGCTCCGGGGTGTCGTCGTCGTACATGTACTTGTTGGTGGCCCGCCAGGTCAGCCCGTCGCAGAAGGGCGAGGCGGCCCGGGTGACGCACTCGGTGACCACGATCTCGCCGGCACGGACTTCCTCGAGGCGCTCGGACAGCCCGGGCAGGTCCATCTCGTCCTGCAGCAGCTCGCGCCAGGTCTCGAGGACGATGGGGAAGTCGGGGTGCCGGGCGATGTGCTCGAGCAGCTTCTTGGAGCGCAGCCGCAGGACCCACAGGGGCATGCGGCGCTTGATGTTGACCCGGGGCAGGAGCAGGGCGCGGGCGGCGTTCTCGCGGAAGTGTGCCCCGAACAGGCCGGTGGCGCCCAGGGTGTCGCGCAGGAGCTCTTCGATGGAGCCGACATCCAGCAGCGAGAGCAGATCGGCGGTCTCGAAGTGGTCGGGCAGCAGCAGCAGCACGCCGTGGTCGTCGTGGAAGACCTGCAGCCGGGCGTCGTGGCGACGGCGCCAGGCCGCGGCGATGGCCAGGGCCAGGGGCTGGTTGATGCGCCCGCCCCAGCAGGTGTGCAGGATGACCTGCTTGGAGCCGGAGGTGTTGAGGGGATCGGAGAAGTGCTCGACCAACAGGTGGTGGCGGTGGGGCAGCGAGGACGTGGTCTGGGACTTCTGGCGCTCGAGCAGATCCACGAGGTCCTTGGCCGCGCCCGGGGCCAGGTGGTGTTCGCGCTCGAGCTCCCGCAGGAAGGCGGCGTCCTCGAGCCGGGTGTCGGCCCGCTCGAGGAACAGGCCGATGCGTTCCGCCAGGTGGAAGGATCGGTTGCGGGCTTCGGCCCGCCAGAACGGGATGATGCTGGGGGGCACGTCGGGCCCCACGGGGACGACCTCGACGTCGTTGTGGGTGATGCGGTGGACCCGCCAGGTCTGAGTGCCCAGGGTGAAGGTGTCGCCCAGGGAGCGCTCCCAGACGAACTCTTCGTCCAGCTCGCCGATGCGGGCCTTGGTGTCGTGGTGGCGCAGGTTGTAGTAGCCGCGATCCGGGATGGTGCCGCCGGAGAGGTAGACCACCCGCAGCGCGCCGGGGCGCGCGGTGACGGTGCCCGCGATGCCGTCGATGACCACCCGGGGCTGGAGCTCCCGCAGCCGGGCGTGGCCGTAGCGGCCAGCGAGCATGTCGAGCACCAGGTCGAAGTGCTTGCGGGACAGCTCGCGGTAGGGGGCGGCGGAACGCACGAAGGCGAGCAGATCGTCGATGGGCCAGGACCGCTGGCCGGTCATGGCCACGATGATCTGGGCCAGGACATCCAGCGGCGTGCGGGGGATGGACACGGGCTCGAGATCGCCGGCCACCGCCGCGCGGCAGACCACCGCGCCATCGACGATGTCGCGCCCCCCCAGGGGGTAGACCACGCCGCGGCTGGTGGCGCCCACCTGATGGCCGGCCCGGCCCAGGCGCTGCACCGCCGAGGCGATGGTGGGCGGGGTCTGCACCATGACGACCTGGTCCAGGGCGCCCACGTCGATGCCCAGCTCGAGGGAGTTGGTGGCCACGATGGCGTCGAGCTCGCCGGCCTTGAGGCGGGCCTCGACCGCCAGGCGCAGCTCGCGGGACAGGGAGCCGTGGTGGGCCCAGGCGATCTCGGAGCCCTTCTCGCCCCCCGCGCCCTCGTTCAGGAAGCGGGTGAGCTTTTCGGTGGTGCGCCGGTTGTTGGCGAAGACCAGGGTGGAGCGGTTCTGCTGGATGTCCGGGAGGACTTCGTCGGCCAGGCGGCGCCAGTAGACCTTCGAGGGTTCCTTGGCGTCGGGGATGGGCCGCGACATGTCCGGGGTGCGCAGCTGCAGCTCCATGTGGCGTGGGTCCTGAGCCTCGAGCACGGCCACGGGCCGCGGAGTGTAGACCGCGTGCTCGCCGCTGCCCCGGTAGGTGGAGCCCCCCACGAACGCGGCCACCGCGTCCACCGGCCGCACGGTGGCGGACAGGGCCACCCGCTGGACCTCGCCGGCCAGCAGCGCCAGGCGCTCCACCGCGGTGATCAGATGAGTGCCCCGCTTGGAGCCCACCACGGCGTGGATCTCGTCGAGGATCACCTGTGTGCAGCCGGAGAGCATGCGCCGGCCGCTGGCGGAGGACACCAGCAGGTTGAGGCTCTCGGGGGTGGTGACCAGGATCTCCGGCGGCCGGCGAGCCATGCGCTGGCGATCGGAGCCGGAGGTGTCCGAGCTGCGGGTGAGCACCCGGATGCCGGGCCAGGGCTCGCCCGCGGCCTCGAAGCGCTCGCGCAACGCGGCCAGGGGGCCGATCAGGTTGCGCTGGATGTCGTTGTTCAGGGCCCGCAGCGGCGAGATGTAGACCACCCGGGTGGTGCCCGTGTCCCAGGCACCGCTGGCCAGCTGATGGATGGCCCACAGGAAGGCCGCGAGGGTCTTGCCCGAGCCGGTGGGGGCGGTGAGCAGCACGTGCTGGTCGGCGGCGATGGCCGGCCAGGCCAGCTGCTGGGCCTGGGTGGGGGTGCCGACCTGATCGGTGAACCAGGCCTGGATGATGGGGTGGAAGCGTCGGAGCTCGCTGGACATGTGTTCAGGCTATCGCGGCCCGGCGGCGGGGTCGCGGACAGGAATCGACCGATGGCTGCGACCGGGCTCCACCATTCCGGGGTGAAAGGGAGGTGAAGCTGAACCGATGAGCCTCGTGCCCACCTTGATGGTGCCGTCGGTGGCCCCACACCGACACCAACCACCGCGAGGACCACCATGGCCGCGACCACGATCAGCCACAGGCAGGCCCGCCAGCGCTCGGACCACTGCCTCACCATGATGTCGGGCGGCCTCACCGTCCTGGTGGCCACGGGCCTGCTGGTCTTCATCCTGGGTGGCGGCTGGGCGACCTGGACCAGCGCGACCATCGGCGCCGCGCTGCTCTGCTGGGGCTCGGTGTGCCTGGCGATGGCCAAGCGCGACCTGCACGGGCACCGTCGCGGGCGTTAGCCAGGGGGCATGCCCGCCCAGTCCACCGACGACTACGAGCTGGCGCTGCTCCAGCCCGGCCCGCGCAACGCCAAGGCGCTGATGATCGGCGGCGCGCTGATGCTGCTCGGCGGGGTGGCCCTGACCCTCATCACCCGTGGGCGGCTCGAGTTCCTGGGGGGCGCGCTCGCCGGGATCGCTGTGATGGGCAAGGGCCGCATGGACCTCGCCCTCGCGAAGGTGGCCCTGCGGGAGTACGAGCTGGACAAGGCCGACGGCACCCTGTGATCCGCGCCAGCGCGGCCTCTCGGCCCCCAGGCCCGGCGGCCGGGGATCAGTCGGTGGGCAATCTCACGATTCCCGGCGTGAAAGGACGATGACGTCGTGCCGATGGGAGACCGTGTGCACCCTGTGGGGGTGACACACCGCCGCTGAACACGCATCCTCGTCCATCAGGTCCCGAGAGCACCCATGACCATCGACCGCGAAGAACGAGACATCCGCTGGCACATGCAGCGCCGCGTGGACGACTCCATCACCTGGATGTCCTTCGGCCTCCTCACCATCATCATCTCGGGCGCCCTGTTGTTCATCCTCAGCGGAGGATGGATCCCCTGGAGCCTGTTGACCCTCGGCCTGATCATGCTGGTCAAGGGTTGGGTGGAGCAGAAGATCGCCCGCCGGGCACAGCGCCGGTACGACGTCACCGGCCAGACCTAGCCGACCCGCGCTTCGCGTGGAACAGGAAGCGGGTGAACCACAGCTGACGCAGCCGCGCGACCGCCAAGCCGCCGAGGTACCAGGCCCACAGGGGCTGCTCCTTGACCGGCGGGACGTCGACGCCGATGAAGTCCAGCGCGCCCATGGCGATGCCCGACCACACCAGAGGCTCGAGCCACAGGAAGCCCACCCAGCCAGCGAAGCCCTTGGGCCAGCCCACCTTGGGGGTCGAGCGCCAGGTCGCGGCGGCGAAGGCCAGCCCGAGCACCAGGACCGAGATGGCGCAGGCGCCGGGGGCCCACGGGGGCAGCCAGGGGGGCTTCAGGGACACCACGGGCAGGATCACGGCCATCCACAGGAAGAACGGCCCGAGGTAGCGGAACCAGTGGCCCACCTGCCGGTACCAGCGCTCCCAGGCCGCCGGATCGCGCCCATCCCCGTTGTAGACGCGGAAGCCCACCAGGCAGCCGAAGACGCCCCCGATGAGCATCATCAGCTCCATCAGCACCAGCAGGAACCAGGGCATGGTCCCTACAGCGGCCGCATGGGCGCGATGATGCCGAAGACGTAGAGCAGCAGCAGGCACACGCTCAGCAGCACCGCCGCCCAGGCCAGCAGCCCCGGCCGCGACAAGGAGCCGCGCTTCACGAAGGCGTGCACCAGCATGCCGAGCACCGTGAATCCCCCGAACAGGGGGTAGATGGGGTTCAAGACCAGCTCGGTGACGATGGGCAGGCAGCGGTCGTAGGGCTCGAACATCGACTCGAAGCTGGGAGAGACCGCGCAGGGCAGCGCCAACAGGATCAGACCCGCCTGGGCCCCGATGAGGAAGGGAGCGCGGCTGCCGACGCTGTGCTGGCTCGAGAGCGGCTGCATCATCCTGGCATAGCACGCCACTCGGCCATAGCCCGCAGAGAACGCCCCCCAGAGCCCACCCCGCACCTCCCTGATCGTCGGGCCACCGCCCGCCGCGTCCGTCGACACCGGGCGTCGACA
>CAYZVO010000159.1:0-22282 GCA_964481655.1 uncultured Enterobacterales bacterium
GTCGACCGATCAGCTGTCCTGGATCACGAAACGCGATGCGTCTGCGAGGGTGAGCATATTCCGGAATATCAGAACCGATATACTGGATTGGTCCAACGTCGTCACTCCGACTCGACCCAGAGGACTCCATGCGCGCTGTGAGCGTTTCGATCCTGCAATATGTCGCGCTGGCGGCGACGGTCATCGCAGCCACGATGGGCGTCCACCTGCTCGATGAGTCCAGGGCGCTGTCCTACCTCTCGAGCGATCCGGTCGAGTGCACCAACTGCCATGTCATGGAGGCCTACTACGCCTCCTGGGCGAACAGCTCACACGCCGACCGCGCCACCTGCGTCGACTGCCACCTGCCGGCCACCGACCCGGTCGACAAGTACCTGTCCAAGGCTCGCGACGGCTGGAACCACTCTCTCGCCTTCACCGTAGACACCTATGGCAAGCGGATGCTCATCTCCGACGACGGCGCACGTCGGGTCCAGGAGAACTGCATCCGATGCCATGGAGCCCACTCCACGACCCTCGCGAAGGGGAACGACGCCTACTACGACTTCGGCAGTGAGTCGCTGGGAGAGCGCCAGTGCTGGGACTGCCACCGGCTCGTGCCCCACGGCAAGGTCCGCAGCATCAACGCCTCTCCCCACAACCTTGCCCTCGAATCGACTCGTTAGTTCAGGAGCCCAGTATGAAGAAGAATATCGCCCTGCTCGGCCTCGGTTTGTCCCTGGTGGCCATCGCTTTCATGACCTACATGCTGCTCTCCATCGAGACCAAGAAGCAAGAGCAGGTGCTGCTGAACGCCACGCCGGTCATCAAGGCCGACGGCGTAGAGGCCAAGAGCGACGCCTGGGCGGCCCACTACCCCAGGCAGTACGACACCTGGAAGCTCACCAAGGACAGCGGCGAGATCGAGGATCTCCTGGTCAAGTACCCCCAGCTGGCCGTGATCTGGGCCGGGTACGGCTTCGCCAAGGACTACAACGCGCCCCGGGGGCACGCCTACGCGTTGCATAGCAACCGGAACACCCTGCGCACCGGCGCCCCCACCGACGACGCCACCGGGCCCATGCCCATGGCCTGCTGGAGCTGCAAGTCCTCCGACGTGGCTCGCGTCATCCAGGAAGAGGGCGAGCTCGAGTTCTTCACGGGCAAGTGGGCGCGCGGTGGCTCCGAGATCGTCAACCCCATCGGCTGCGCCGACTGCCACAGCAGCCAGGACGGCCAGCTGACCATCAGCCGTCCCTACCTCGAGCGGGGCTGGGAGTCCCTCGGTCGCAGCACCGACGACATCACCTACCAGGACATGCGCTCCCTGGCCTGCGCCCAGTGCCACTCGGAGTACTACTTCAAAAAGACCGCGTACACCGACGACGCCGGCGGCGAGCAGACCGCGGCCGTGGTGACCTTCCCCTGGTCCGAGGGCCTCGCGGCCGAGGACATGGAGGCCTACTACGACGAGCGGGAGTTCGAGGACTGGACCCACAAGCTGAGCCGTGCGCCCATGCTCAAGGCCCAGCACCCGGGCTACGAGATCTTCACCACCGGCGTGCACTTCAAGCGCGGCCTCGCCTGCGCCGACTGCCACATGCCCTATGTGCAGGAGGGCGGCGTCAAGTACTCGACCCACACGGTCCGCAGCCCCCTCGACGACATCGCCAACTCCTGCCTGACCTGCCACCGCCAGAGCGAGCAGGAGTTCAGGTCCATCGTCGATGAGAAGCTCGAGCGCAAGAACCAGCTCAACGTCATCGCCATGAACAGCCTGGCCGTCGCCCATCTGACCGCCGCCAAGGCCTGGGAAGTGGGCGCGACCGAAGAAGAGATGAAGCCGATCCAGGACACCATCCGCTCGGCTCAGTGGCTCTGGGACTACTCCATCGCGAGCCACGGCTCCTTCTTCCACGCGCCGGACGAGACCCTGCGCCTGCTGGGTGTGGCCAACAACAAGGCCATGGAGGCGCGCCTCGAACTGCTCACCCTGCTCGCGGCCCGCGGCGTGATCGACCACGAGGTGCCCAGCTTCTCCACCAAGGAGCAGGCCCAGGTGCTCGCTGGCCTGGACCTGGCTGAGCTCATCGACGGCAAGCTCGCCTTCAAGGGCTCCCTCGAGACCGCGTGGCTGGACGAGGCCATCGCGGAGGGGCGCCTGACCGACGAGTTCGTGATGGGCCTCGATGAGCACGCCTCCTTCCCGCTGCAGCCGGTCGCGGCGCCGGAGCCCGCGGAGCTCTGACAGGGCAGGCGATCTGCACGCGACGGGGCCGGCGTCGCCGGCTCCGTGGGGAGCACGGTGGTACAGCGACGGGCTGAAGGGCCTCGGCTGCCGTGTCCAGGTTGGCCGTCCAGCGAGGCCGTGCGATGATTCGGGCGCATCATCCACGCCTCCGGACCCCTCCGTGCCCAGACTCGCAGCAGCCGCCTACGCCTTCGCCGCCTTCGCCGGCGCCGTGGTCATGGTCGCGCTGCCCCGGGTGAGCTGGTCCTGGCTCTACATCCCGTTCCAGGCCGGCCTGCACGAGCGCTTCCTGCCGGTCCTGCTGCTGGGCCTGGCGCTCGCCATGGGCTTGCTGGCCGCCGGCCGCATCGGCCGGGCCTGGTACGCCGTGGGCCTGGCCGCCTGCATCGCTGGTGCGGGCGAGGTCATCTTCCGGCTGCTGGTCGCGGTCAGCTTCGTCCCCTCCGGCGCCCTCAGCCTGTTGGCGAGCGTGCTGGTGGGCGCCGGGCTGGCCGCGGGCCTGCGCCGGGGGGCCGCGCGACCGGCCGGGCGCCTGTCCACGGTGCTCGCCGTGCTCGTGGGCAGCTACTTCTTCCTGGCCATCGGCGCATACCCGCTGGCCTACCTGGCGGGTCGCTTCACCATCGAGCGGATGCCCTTCCGGACCCTCGTCCTGGCGCCCCCGCGCGAGCCCATCCAGCGGGTCGTGCACGGCCAGGAGATGGGCGTCTACTTCGGAGAGCTCCACGGCCACTCGCACCTGTCGGTCGATGCGAGGCTCTACGGCGCCACCTCGCCCCGCAAGTACTACGAGTACGCCCGCGACATCGCCGGGCTGGACTTCGCGGTGCTCACCGACCACGACTCGCCCAACGGCGTGGGGGACAACCCGCGCCAGTGGCGCCACGTCTGTCGCCTGGCCGACGAATACTACGAGCCCGGCAGCTTCGTCACCTACAAGGGCTACGAGTGGACCAGCGGCGAAGGCCACTACGAGCTGTTCCGCCACCTGCTGGGCATCGACCGCGACTACTGGGACAACTCCGAGCACGCCTGGGGGCACCGCAACGTCTTCTTCCTCGATGACGTACCCGAGGTGGCCTGGCAGCACGACAGCCCCGAGGCCGACACGCCCGAAGAGCTCTGGGCGCTGATGGACCAGTACGAGGCCATCGCCATCCCCCACCACCCCCTGGGGGGGCCCGTACCGGCCTTCCGCTGGGAGCACTACAGCGAGGCCCACGAGCCCATCGTGGAGATCTACTCCGCCCACGGCAGCTCCGAGGCCGCCGACGCACCCCACGTGATCTACAACGCCTACCTGCCCGAGGACGTCGGGACCCGGCACGACGTGCAGTACGGCCTGTCGCTGGGCAACCGCTTCGGCTTCATCGGCTCCACCGACGCCCACAGCGGCTGGGGCGGCAACGACACCACCCGCCCCGAGTCCTCGCGCACCGAGATCATGCCCACCCGGCTGCGCAAGCACCACGGGCAGCCGCCCATCCCCGGCGGCGGCCTGGCGGGCGTCTACGCCACCGAGTTGACCCGCGAGGGCATCTGGGAGGCCCTGTGGGCCAAGCGCACCTTCGCCACCACGGGCGAGCGCATGGTGGTCGCCCTCGAGGGCGAGGGCGGCTTCATGGGCGAGGCGGTCACGGCCGATGGGCCCATCGAGCTCACTGTGCGAGCCGAAGGCACCACCGAGATCACGCTCATCGAGATCCTGCGCGAGGGTGTGGTGGTGTTCGACCAGCCGGCCCCCCGCGGCAGCACTGAGGTCGAGAGCACCTGGACCGATCCCGATCCGCTGCCCGGCGAGGCCACCTACTACGCCCGCGTCACCCAGCAGAACCAGGAGATGGCCTGGACCTCACCCCTGTGGGTAACCCGCGCTCCCCGGGAATGAGGGCGACGCCCGGTGGACTGACGGCCGGTCGATTAGGGTTCGCACTCCACCAGCCCGAAGGGAGCCCTGTGGACACTCGAAAGCTCACCCCCGTCCGCACGCCATTCATGATCCCGCGCGTGGTCGCGGCGCTCATCCTGGCGGCCGTCCTCTCCGTGATCGTGCTCATCGCCGCCGCGTTCGGCCTGCTGCCCCTGCTGCTGCTGCTGATCCCGATCTGGCTGCTCATCCCGCTGCCCGCCGTCTACGCAGCCCACGTCGCGTATCGGAAGGAGCGCTACGAGATCCATGGCGACCACCTGGTGGCCCACCGCGGCGGGCTGCTGTCGGACGGCCGCACCGAGCTGGACGTGCGCAACATCACCCACGTGCGCCTGCGCCTGCCCTGGCTGCGCCATCGCTTCTTCAAAATTGGAGATGTGCGGGTCGAGTCCGCGGGAAGCGCAGCGTCCGAGATCACCTTCCAGTCGATCCGCGATCCCATCGAGGTCTACGAGCAGATCCAGGCGATCATGCGCGACAACGGCTTCGCCCTGAAGCGCGGGGGCGAGCTCCACAAGGAGTCCCCCACCGTGATGGGGGCCCTGACCGACATCGTTCGGACCGGCCTGGGTGCCATCTTCACCCTCGCGTGGGTGGTCATGGGCAGCTTCGGCCTCGCGGCCGGCGCCGCGGAGGCCGCGGGCGGGCTCGGCGGGGCCGCGGTGGCCATCCTCGGTGGTGGCTTCGCCCTGGGCAGTGTGCTCCTGGCCATCGCGGGGCTGACCGTGCGCTACCTGGACCTGACCCGCCGCACCTACACGGTCTACGAGGACACGGTGGAGTACACCGAGGGCTTCCTCACGCGGGACAACGCCTTCATCCCCTTCGAGAACATCGCGGACGCGGCCACGAACCGCACCGCCATCGATCAGATCCTCGGCCTGTACGACGTGAGCGTCAGCTGCCAGGGCAGCGCCAGCGAGATCAAGTTCCGCCGTCTGGCCGGTGGCCCGGCCCTGCAGGAGTCCATCCGGACCCTGGTGGCCGAGGCCGCACGCATCAAGCGCGAGCAGCCGAAGGAGAGGCCCGAGGCAGCCGAAGAGGAGGACGGACCCGGCACCCCGAAGCCCAAGAGGCGCGTCGCCAGCAGCCGGGCCCTGATCGACCCGGACGAGGTGTGGACCGCCACCCTGAAGATGCACATGCTGCGCGCGCAGCTCCCCCTGCTCATCACCCTGCCCGTCTTTCCGGTGTGGGCCCTGGCCGCCGTCAGCGCCGCCATCCGGGTCAGCCGCACCACCTTCCGCATCGGCCCCGACTCGATGGGCATGGACTTCAGCTTCATCGGCGCCCGACACATGGAGTTCGCCTACGACAAGGTCACGGGGGTCCAGATCACCCGCACCCCCTTCGACTCGATCTTCGGGACGGTCTCGGTGCAGATCTGGTCCATCGGCTCTCCGCAGCCGCTGACGCTGGCCCACATCCGCGAGGACTCCCTGGATCTGCCCGCGCTCCTGCGCCAGTGCGGCATCCCGGCCGACGAGGCCGAGGGTGAGCTGCAGCAGTCCTTCGGCCTGAAGGTCTGGTTCATCCAGAACGCGCTGTCCGTCAGCGTCCTGCTCCTGCTGGCGCTGGCGCTCATCCCCGTCTCACTCCTGGTGTTCCCCCCCTTGCTCCTGCTGGTGCCCATCCTGGCGTTGCTGCCGGTGCCGGCCGCGGTCGTGACCATGCTGCGCACCAAGCGCCAGCGGGTGAGCTTCCACCCGGACCACCTCGAGACCCAGACGGGCATCTTCTTCCGAAACCACGCCCACGTGCGCTACGACAACATCAAGAAGGTCGAGACCGTCGCCATCCCCTTCACCGACCAGGGCCGGTTCAAGGTGTACGTCGCCGGCGAGCGCATGGTGCAGCAGAAGGGCCAGCAGGGAGGCCAGGTCAAGGTGCCGTACAGCGTACAGGGCGCCTACATCCACGACATCTCCACCAAGGTCGACGCCATGGATGCCCTGCTCCTGGGGGTCATCGAGCCCCGTGGCATCCTGGGTGTGCACCCTCAGGACGACGACCTGCTCGCCACGTCCAAGCCCGCCATCGCCAACAGCATCGTGCCGATCGCCATCATCGGCCTGTTCATCTGGCCGCTGCTGGCGCTCATCCCCATCGTGGCGTGGCAGATCAAGGTGCGGCGCTACCACGTGGAGACCGACCGCGTGGTCGAACGCGGTGGCATCCTGTTCAAGAAGGTGGTGTCGGTGCTGTTCAACCGCATCGACAGCCTGCAGCAGCACCAGGGTGCGCTGGGCAAGGCGTTCGGCAATGGCCAGGTCACCATCCTCACGGCCGGCAGCAGCTCACCGGACTTCACCGTGCGCAACGTGCCCGACTACACCGAAGTCTACGACACCATCCGCGAGCACTACGGGAAGGCCTAGGACCTCGGTGGGCGGCCGCGCTGACGGTCTCCCCTACTCGCCGGGCCACTGAGCCCAGACCGCCCTGCCGCTGGCGTCCAGGCCGACACCCAGCTGGAACGGCTCGGGCGCAGGCTCGTTCGGGTCCACCAGGTGGACCTCCAGCATCTCCCAGCCGGAGATGGCCTGGGCGCGCTGGGACTCGGGCTTGCGCAACAGCTCGATGGCCACGCGGGCCTCGGCCTTGACGCGCTCGGAGGACGCGTTGGCCTCGAGCACCTCGAGGGCGGTGGCCATGTCGTGATCGGTGACCTCGAGCTTGTCGGGCTCGCCGATGCGGACCATGGAGTGGATGATGCGGATCACGCCTTCGGAGGCGAGCTTGTGCTGGCGCTGGAGCAGCTGGCACAGGGTGGGGATGGAGCTGGGATCGGCCAGCGGCTCCAGGAGCTCCATGGCGCGGCCCCAGGCCACCGGGTGCTGCTCGTTCAGCACCGCTTCGTGCAGCAGCGGCAGCAGGTGGGGGCCAGCGTAGGAGCGCAGGGAGTGCAGCGCAGCGGCGCGCACCGTGCCGGCCTGGTCCGTACGCGCCACCCTGATCAGCGTGGGGCGGACCACCGCGTTGGGCAGGCCGGCGCCGCCCAGGTTCTCCGCGCAGCGCGCGCGCACTCGCCGGTCCTCATCGCCCAGCAGCGACAGCCAGGCGTCGTGCAAGGCGGGGTGCTCGAAGGCCTCGGCGGCCTCGAGGGCGATCAGGCGGACCCGCCGCTTGGCGTCGGGATCGGTGGCGATCAGGATGGTGTAGTCGCGCCATTGGTCGAGATCCCGCGTGGGCAGGTAGGCCACCATGTCGGCGGCGAAGCCCGAGGTGAAGCTGCGGTACTCCCGCAGCAGCTCCGGCACCCGGACGTCCGCGCGCTCGCGGTCCAGATCGGTGAGGATCGTCAACGCCTTGTGACGCAGGGAGTCGTCGAGGCCCTCGGTCATCAACACCAGCTCGACCTGGGCCATGGCGGCGTCGCCCTTCATGCCCTCGAAGGCGGTGAGCACGTGCTCACAGACATTGGCGGCGTCCGCGGGCTGGCACGCCGCCACCATGACGCCGGCCATCCCAGTGGCCCCGCGCTCGGCCAGCAACCCGGCGGCGTCGACGCGATCGTCCTCGTCCGCGGCCGGGTCGGCCACCAGCGCGGCCAGGTCGGGGTCGGCCATCTTCTTGAGCCTGGCGGCCGTGGCCGGGGTGGAGAGCAGCAGAGCGAGGGGAAGCAGCAGGATGGCGGTGCGCATGGTGCTCCAGCGATCATGGGCGAAACACGGGAGTCATGCCTAACCGAAGCGCCGCGAGCGGGCGGCGGGTGCGTCGGCGTTCTCACAGGCGCACCGGACCGCGCTGGACGGCGATGATCTCGCGCCTAGGCCGATGATGTCCGAGACAGGGAAGCGACGATGATGACGACCAGAGTATCCATCGACATCGCCCGGCCGAGGGCCGAGGTCTGGCGCACGATCACCGACATCGAGGGCACCCCCGACCGCATCCGGGATGTCGAGACGATCGAGATCCTCGAACAACCCGAGGCCGGCCTGGTGGGCCTGAAGTGGGTCGAGACCCGCTCCATCGAGGGCGAACCGGCGTCGGGGACCATGTGGATCAGCGATGCGGTTGAGCAGGAGTCCCTCACCACCCTCATCACCGGCCACGAGACGGTCTACGAGTCCACCTTCAGCCTGCAGGACAAGGGGGACGACACCGTGCTGACAGTGGAGCTGGGCAGCACGACGTTCAACCGTTCGGCCGCCATCTGGGTGTGGGTGATGAACCTCCTGTACTGGCGCACCACGCGCCAGGAGCTGCGCAGCGATCTGGAGGACATCAAGGCCGCGGTCGAGCGCGCCTGATCGTCCCCGACGCCGGGGCGCGCTCCTACAGCCCGACGAGCTCCTCGCTCACCCGCCACAGCTGCTGGACGAGGGCGTCCTCATGGGCCTTGGGGTTGGGTGAAGACAGCGGCCAGCCGCCCTTGTTCGCGGCCTTGTCCCGGTACTCGCCGGTCTGGCTGAAGTAGCCCCCGGCGTGCTGGGGGACGTCGTCGGCCAGCAGGCAGTGCAGGGTGGTCTGGGCGCCCTCCCAGGGCTCGATCATGCCCATGAGGCTGAGCACGGGCCTCGCGATCCAGTTCTGCACCCACAGGGGCATGGAGTTCCGGGCGAGGTTGGTGCGCACCCAGCCGGGGTGCACGCTCACGGCGGTGACGCCGGTGCCCTCGAGGCGCTCGGCCAGCCCGCGGGCGTGCAGCAGGTTGGCGAGCTTGGACTGGGCGTAGGCCTCCCAGCCGTCGTACTTGCGATCGGCGTAGTGCAGATCCTCGAAGTGCATGTCGCCCAGGCGGCCCATGGCCTTGTCGTGGAAGCAGCTGGACAGGATCACCACGCGGGACGGCGCCGAGCGCTTCAACAGGTCGAGCAGCAGCTCGGTGAGCAGGAAGTGGCCCAGGTGGTTGATACCGAGCTGGGTCTCGAAGCCGTCGGCGGTGGTGCCCTGGGGGGTGTTCATCACGCCGGCGTTGTTGACCAGCCCGTCGAGGCGGTCGTGGTCGGCCAGCACCCCGCTGGCGAAGGTGCGCACCGAGGCGAGGCTGCCCAGATCCAGGGCGCGGGCCTCGAGCCTGGCGTCGGGGAGCTCGGCCTCGATCTCGGCGATGCGGGCCTCGGCGTCTTCGGTGCGGCGGCAGCCCATGATGACCAGCGCACCCTGGCTGGCGAGCTGGCGGGTGGTGATGAGGCCGATCCCGCTGTTGGCGCCGGTGACGATGTAGCGGCGGCCGGTGAGATCGAGCTCGAGCAGGGCGGGGTCGCAGATGAGGGGCTTGGGCATGACGGTGTCCTTTGGTGGCTGACGGTCCCCAACTAGGACCCACCTGGCCCCCGACAAGGGGGGCCCCAGGTGCCACCGCTACAGATCGACCACTCGGTCGGACGGCGCCGCCCGCTGCTCACCCGCCCCGGCGGTTACGGATCAGACCTCCACGGAGGCTCCCATGGTCCTGGCCACCGCCCTGCTGCTGCTCACCACGATGGGCTGCCCGACCCCCTCCGACGAACCCGGCAAGGACGACACCGAGACCCAGCCGGGCGATGACACGGAGACCCAGCCCGGCGACGACACCGACACCAGCGACAGCTGCTGGGACGAGTGTGCGCCCGTGGGCGCCGAGGAGTGCGACGGTGACGGCATCCGCAGCTGCGGTGAGCACGACGGCACCGACGACTGCACGGAGTGGTCGGAGACGGTGCCCTGCGACGAAGGCCTGGTCTGCGACCCGGTCGAGGTCAGCTGCGTCGAGCCGGTGCAGGAACTGCCCGCCCCGTTCAGCATCGTGCTGCTGCCCGACACCCAGTACTACACCGACAAGCTCGCGGACGATCCGGCCAACACCTACTACCTGCAGACCCAGTGGATCATCGACCACCAGGCCGCGAACAACATCGTCTTCGCGGTGCACCTGGGGGACATCACCGACGACAACGAGGTCCACGAGTGGGAGATCGCCAGCCAGGCCCACGCCATGCTGGACGCAGCGGGCGTGCCCTACAGCGTGCTGCCGGGCAACCACGACTACCTGGACGGCGGTGACTTCGGCCGCGGCGACAGCCTCTTCGGCGACTACTTCGGCCAGGATCGATTCGCCGGCCAGCCCTGGTACGGCGGGGCCTACAGCAGCAGCAACACCAACAACTACACCCTCTTCGAGCAGGGCTCGCTGAAGTTCCTGGTGCTCTCCCTCGAGTACGCACCCCGCAAGGACGTGCTGTGCTGGGCAGACGAGGTCATCGAGGACCACCCGGAGCACCGGGTCATCGTGGCCACCCACTGCCACCAGACCCACGGCGGCGGCTACAGCACGGGCTGCCCCAAGGACAGCTACCACGCGGCCGGCCACACGCCTCAGGCAGTCTGGGACGAGCTGCTGGCCCGGCACAGCAACATCATCATGGTGGCCGCCGGGCACGTGGGCGACTCGGAGTACCGCGTGAGCACCGGCAACGGCGGCAACGGCGTGCACGAGCTGCTGGTGGACTACCAGTTCGAGGGCAGCTGCGACGAGGCGGACGTGGAGGACTGCGACGACCACTGCCGCGCGGGCAGCTACACCGGCAACGGCTGGCTGCGGCTGCTGCACTTCGACCCCGACGGTGGCCTGGTGACCTCGGAGACCATCACCGTGGAGGACGGCAACCGCGAGCTGTTCCCCGGGGGCGACCCGGTGCTGTTCTGCAGCGATCTGTTCGACCCCAGCGATCCGAACGCCGACGGCGGAGACTGGTACGACCGCGACCCCGAAGACGCCGATCACGCCTACAGCTTCGGCCTCGATCTGTCGGTCCCGGTCACCTACAGCTACGACGACCTGGGCCTGCGCGCCTTCCACGACCGCACGGTCAACTCGGAGGCCAGCGGCGACCAGGACGCCTCCACCGTGGCCATGGGCGCAGACGGCTCCTTCGTCACCGCCTGGGAGGACGACGCCTCCAGCGCCGACGGCTCCGGCAACCTCGACGTGATCATCCGCGGCTTCGCCCCCTGCGGCTGCGGGAGCTTCGATGACCTGGCGGTCCACGGCGACACCGCGGGCGATCAGCGGGAGCCGGCGGTGGCCGTGGGGGCCAAGGGTGACTTCGTGGTGGCCTGGGCCGACGACCCCGACGACAACGGCTACTACCAGATCCACGCCCGGGGCTTCGCGGCCGACGGCACCGAGCGCATCGCCGAGTTCACCGTCAACTCGGTCTCCGACGGCCAGCAGCGCGACCCGGCCGTGGCCGTGGCCGCCGACGGCAGCTTCGTCATCGCCTGGGAGGACGACCAGGACCGCGACGGCGACATGCAGATCATGATGCGGGGCTTCGACGCCTCCGGCGCCGAGCGCTTCGCGGACATGAGCGTGCACGACGCGAACGAGGGCGAGCGGGTGAACCCGGCCATCGGCGTGGACGCCAGCGGCGACATCGTGGTGGCCTGGCAGGACGACGGCGACGGCAACGGCGTCTACCAGATCCACGCCCGGGGCTTCGACGCCAGCGGCGGCGAAGGCTTCGACCGGCTCACCGTCAACAGCGTCTCCAGCGGTCAGCAGGAGGCCCCGGCGCTGGGGGTCTCCAGCTCTGGCGCGTTCACCGTGGCCTGGGAAGACGATCAAGAGCGCGACGGCGACTACGACATCCTGGCCCGCAGCTTCGACGCCTCCGGTTCCGCACAGCGGGAGTGGACCGTCGCCAGCGGCGGACAGCACCTGGCTCCCTCCCTGTCCGCCGCCCCCGGCGGCGCGGTGGCCATCGCCTGGCAGGACGACGGCGACGGCAACGGCCTGTACCAGGTCAAGGCCGCCACCTGGCAGTCCAGCGGCGCCGATTGGCGCAGCGCGGCCACGGTCAACGCCCAGAGCGCGGGCCAGCAGACCCGCCCCGCCGCCGCCCTGCTCGACGACGGCACCCTGGTGGTGCTGTGGACCGACGACATGGACGGCAACGATCTGGGCCAGATCTTCGCCGCGGGCTTCGACGCGCCCTGAGGCCGCCACCCCGACGGTCGCCAACCACAGCGCCGTCAGGGTGGGCCCCCTCACCTCCTCCGCAGCCGCTTGTGACGGCGGACGTGCTTGGAGATCTCCTTGAAGCGCCCCTTGCTGTTGCGCTTCTTCGCCCGTCGTCGCTGGCTGCGGGCCTCGGCCTCGAGCTCGAGCCAGGACAGGAAGCGCTCGGAGGGCAGCTCGCCGGATGCCAGCGCCTCGTGGACTGCGCAGCCGGGCTCGCCGTCGTGGGTGCAGTCCCGGAAGCGGCAGCGGGTCGCGAGGGCGCTGATGTCCTCGAAGGCCCGGGCCAGCCCGTCGCCCTCGAGCCACAGCCCCAGCTCCCGTAGCCCCGGGGTGTCGATGAGCAGAGCCCCGCCTCCCAGGCGCACCAGCTCCCGACGCACGGTGGTGTGGCGCCCGCGGCGATCGCCGCCCCGGACGGCGCCGGTGGCCAGCTCGGCCCGGCCCAGCAGGGCGTTGCACAGGGTGGACTTGCCGACCCCCGACGGGCCCACCAGGCACACGGTCGCGCCGGGCTCGAGCCAGGGCTCCAAGGGCGCGATGAGGTCGTCCAGGGCGCTGACGCAGACCACGGGCACGGCACCGGCCTCGCCCTCGGCCCGCAGGCGCGCGGCCTGGAGGTCGTCGCAGAGGTCGAGCTTGTTGAGCACGATCAGGGGCTCCGCGCCGCCATCCCGGACCAGGGCCAGGTAGCGCTGGATGGAGCGCAGCCCCTGGTCCCGGTCCAGCCCGCAGACGATCCACACCCGATCCAGGTTGGCCGCCAGCAGCTGCCCGTGGTGGGCGCCCCCCACGGCCTTGCGCCCCAGCCAGGTCCGGCGGGGCAGCACGGCCTGGATGGTGAGCAGGGTGTCACCGGGCCGAGCCCCGACGAGCACCCAGTCGCCCACCACGGGGCGCACCAGGCCTCGCAGGGCCCCGGCCAGCCGAGCGGTGCCCGTCCGGGCGCCGGCCACGGCGAAACGATCGCGGTCGTCGCGCACCACGCGAGCGGGGTGCAGATCGGCGTCGGCCGGGGGGAGGTGGGAGTCCAGCGCGGGGCGCCAGCCCAGGGATTCCAGGGTGGGGTTCATGACGCCCTCCTCGGGAACGCGGGGTGGTTCACGGGCCTCATGGCCAGGCCCTCGAGCTGCTGTGGATCGTCGTCGCCGGCGACGCGGTTGAAGCGCAGCACCGCGCAGCGGGTGCAGCGGTGGATCAGGGCCCACTCACCGTCGGGGCGGACCCAGACGGCGATGGGCTCCATGGCCCCGCGGCAGCCGCTGCGGCGGTCACCGGGGACGAGGTCGAGGTGGCTGCTCCAGAGGCAGTGGGGGCAGTGGTTTCGGTTGCGGGTCCCCGCCGCGATGGCGGGGATGGTGGTGCCGCACTGGACGCAGACGAAGTGGTCCAGTGCGTGCTCCTGACGCCAGTGGCGCCCGGGTATACGGCGTGTCATCGTTCGAATCACTCGAGTCACGAAGGGGGGAGCCGCCAGCCCACGGTCGGTGGGGGCTGGATGGACTCCCGTCGAGCCGGCCAGTGCCGACTGCGAGGCGACGGTCCTGACGCATCGTGGCGGTCAGGTCGCTAGCGCACGGTCTCCATGAACTCTCCTGCGTGGACGCGGAGTACCCGGGGGGTCCGGGCGTGTCAAGATCGGGCGCCGATCACGCGCTCGATGACCGGCGCCATCCGGTCCACCACCCGGTCCCAGGTCCACTCGTCCACGATGCGGGCCTGGCCGGCGCCCCCCATGGCCTCGCATGTCGCGGGATCGTCGAGCAGCGTGAGCAGGGCCGCGGCCAGGGCGCGGTGGTCCCGCTGGGGCACCAGCAGGCCCGTGCGCCCCTCCTGGATGATCTCGGGCATCGCGCAGGTCCGGGTGCCGATGCAGGGCAGCCCGCTGGCCATGGCCTCGAGGAAGACGTGGCCCCAGGGTTCGTGGTCCGAGGGCATCACGAACAGGCTGGCGCGCTCGAAGAGGTCCAGCAGCCGCTGACGGTCGTGGATCATGCCCAGCCACTCGACCCTGGGAGGGAGCCTGCGGGGTCTGGTGGGCAGCCCCGCCACCTGCAGGCGCGCGTGGGGCAGGGCCCGGTGCACCTGCTCCCAGGCCCGCAGCAGGTCCGGCCCACCCTTGCGCTCCCACTCGCGACCGACGAACAGCGCGGTCTGGCTGTCCCAGCGCCGGCGCGTCAGCGGGACGATGGGGAAGTTCGCCCCGCCGCCCACCACCACGACCCGGTCCGGGTCGCAGCCGTAGTCCTCGACGAAGGAGCGGGCGAGCCAAGCGCTGCGGGGGAACAGGGCCTCCGCGCCCCGGTAGAAGGCGGTCTCGAGCGCGAGGAAGCGCTCCCGGTCCCGGCCGCGCAGGGGGGCCCCGGACGGGAAGAACCGCTCCGTCTGGCGGTAGGCGGTGTCGGTGTGCAGCACCCACGGGCGGTCGCTGGGAGGGGCCACCAGGGTGTGGATCTGCACCAGCAGCCGGGCCGGGCTGTCTGCGAGCATCGCCCGGGCCCGGGCACTGCGGGCCTCGAAGGTGCGAGGATCGAGGTTGAAGCGCCGCCGCCAGGTCCTCAGGCGCGGGTGGATGTTGGCCAGCTGCAGGCGCCGGCGCTGCAGCAGGGGCAGGGAGGGATGGTGGACCGCGTCGATCCCGTAGCGCCGGTGCAGAGCCTCGAAGAGGAATGCGTTCTTGCCTCCGGGGAAACGGCGAAAGTCCGCGGAGGCGTCCATGGACAGGCCCACGATGGGCGCGCGGTGTCCCCCTGCGCTCATCACGGCTCCGGGCTGTCCTTCAACAACGGCACCACCGGCTGCTGGGCGAACAGCTCCCCCAGCTCCACCAGGGCCGCCCGCAGCTCGGGCTGATCGAAATAGGGCGCGCCGATGCTCCCGTCGGACCACTCTTCGAGGGCGTCGTACTCCCAGTTGAGGAACATGCCGCAGCCGGGGACGGTGGCGAGCACCCGCCCGTTGGCCCGGATCTCGTCGGCGGTCATGGGGTGGTGCTTCGGACGCCACCCAGCCCGCCCGGAGGATCCATCGCCGCCGTCGGCGATGTTCAGGCCGTTGATGATCCCCAGGCCCAGGGCCTCGGCCCGGGCGGCCTCGGCGCTGGCATAGGCCTCGACCGGGCCGTCCTTGGACTCGTACTGGTTCACCGCGGCGTCGACCCACAGGTAGCGCCCGCCCTCGGGGGTGGGCATCCAGGTGGCCTTCTGGCGCACGAAGGTCATCAAGCCGGGGAACAGCTCCTTGCTGAAGCGCGCCATCTCCTCGAGCTCGGCCGCGGTGGGGTCGTGGCCCTGGAAGTTGGTGATGTCGTCCAGCAGCATGTGGCCGTGCAGGGTGCCGTCGGCGATGAAGGGCTCGAGGCCCGCGCCGTCCCACTCGCGCAGCCGATCCTTCCACAGCTCCAGCCGGAAGTCTCCATCGACGGTGTAGGCGGGGTGGTCGCCCGCCAGCCGCAGGTTCACCCGCAGCCCGGCGTCGCGGACCATGGGCAGCAGGGTGCCCACGGCCCAGGCAGGCTTCTCGCTGGCCACCATGAAGCCGTTGATGCCGAAGCGATCGCGCACGTCCGCGAAGCCCTCGGGGTTGACGTAGCCGTTGAGCCCCCAGAAGCCGTACAGGGGCGCCGGAGGCCCCGGGGGCGGGGCCGGCGCGACGACCGGCTCAGCCGGGGGCGGATCCGCGGCGCCAGAGGGCGTGCAGGCCGGCACCGTCAGGCTGACGCCGGCCGCGAGGATCAGCAGGGGTCCCCGCCCCACCATCAGAACACCGACTGCTTCACGATCACCCGATCACCGGCCTCGAGGGGGAAGTCGCTGATCTTGCCCGCGAGGATCTTGCGCACGTTGACCTGGATCCGGATGTCGCCCCGCAGCACGTGCACCTTGCGCATGTTGCCGGTGGGCAGCGCGCCCCCGGCCGCGGCCAGGGCGCTGGACAGCATCAGGCCTTCCCGGAAGGTGATCTCCCCGGGCTTGCCCACGTGGCCCATGATGGAGACCAGGGACTGGGGCACGAAGACCACGTCGCCCGCGGCGACCATGGTCGCGTCGGGGCCGGACACGAGCAGCATCTCGGCGGTGACGATGATGGTCTCGCCGTCCTCACCGCCTCGGGTGATGCGGACCTCGTCGAGCCCTTCGCCGGAGGCACCGCCGGCGAGGCTCAGGATCTGCAGCACGGTGGTGGGGCCCTGGAGGAAGTACATCCCCGGTCGGCTCACCGCCCCGTGCACCTGCACGGGCTGGCTGGCGTAGGTGGAGACCGAGACGGTGACGTGGGGGTTCTTGATGTAGCCCTGCATGAGGCGGCGCCCGAGCGCCGCGCTGATCTCGGTGGTGGTGCGGCCCTCGACGTACATCATGCCGATGAGGGGGAAGTCGATCTCGCCCGTGGAGGACACCGCGTACTGGTCGCTCAGGTCCTCCTCGCCATAGACCTGGATGGTGACGACGTCACCGGGCCCGATCCGGTAGAGGGTCTCGGCGTCCTCGCTGGCCCAGCCGGCCACCGGCACGAGCCACAGCAGCAGCGTCATCAGCAGGACGGCGACAGCGTTCCTCATGGGCGAGCTCCTCGGCGTCCTGCTAACCCGCGAGCCCCGCCTCTGTTTCCGCCGGACAGCTCCGCCTCGTACAGCTCCCGGTAGGACCGGGCCATCGCCGAGACGTCGAAGCGCTCCGCCGCCAGCTGGGCCCCGGCCTCTCCCATGGAACGGGCGCGGGCGGGCTCGACGGCCAGCGCGGTGAGCGCGCGGGCCAGACCGGCCATGTCCCCGGGCTCCACCAGCAGGCCCGTGCCGTCCGGGACCAGCTCGGGCAGGCAACCGACCGAGGTCGAGGCGATGGCCTTGCCCGCAGCCATGGCCTCCATGATCACCAGAGGGTAGCCCTCCCAGTCGGAGGACAGGACGAACACATCCGCGGCCGCCAGCAGCTCGGGCAGGTTGGAGACCACGCCCATGAAGCGCACCCGATCGGCGATGCCGCTCGCCGCGGCTTGCTCCTCGAGATCGCCCCGCAGGTCGCCGTCGCCGCAGAGCAGCAGCTGGGCGCCCGTGGCGGCCAGGCCGGGATCCGCCATGGCCTCGAGCAGCCCGCGGTGGTTCTTCTGGGTGTTGAGCCGCCCGGCGGTGATGACCACAGGCACATCGGGGCCGATCCCCATCAGCTCCCGCTGCTCCTCGCGCACCCCCGGACGCGCGGCGAAGTCCTTCACGATGATCCCGTTGGGCACGGTCCAGCGGGGCTGGATCCCGTACAGCTCACCGATGCTGTCGGCCACGTCGACGCCAGCAACACACCGGCGGTCTGGCTGCACAAGCTGCAGGGCTACAAGAAGGTCAAGGCCGTGGAGGGCCGCATCTACGCCAAGGCCCTGCTGCGCACCGACGGCAAGCTGATGCTGCGCAACCCCCCGTTCCTGGTCCGCCAGAAGTACGACTTCAAGCTGCTCTGGTAAGGGGCGGGCCCGGCCAACCCGGCGTCGTCGCGTCCATCGCGGCGCGGTAGGCGCTGTCGTCGATGGGGGCGCCGGCCTGGCGGGTCAGGCGCTCCTGCGCCGCGCGCATGGCGGCCTCGCGCAGGAACTGGCGCACGCGCCGAGGGCGGGCGTCGGCCTCGAGCTCCCGGCGCAGGCGGCTCGACAGCCGCTGGGTCAGGGGGGGCGTGCCCATCGGACCCACCAGGCGCTCGTGGGTGGCGTAGTGGTACTTGTAGGGTTCCGCGCCGATGAGGAAGTCGAACTCCCGGTGCCCCCGGGCGTAGCTCTCGGCCATCATGGCCTCGTACAGCTGGGTGCCCGGCGACACCGCCGAGGCCTCGGGGTCGTAGGAGACGATCCAGCTGCCCAGGCGGTGCTCACCCCAGTGGGCCAGGGCGAAGGCCAGCGGACGACCGCCCCCGGACAGCACCGACAGCTGCAGGTGGCGATCCTCGACCAGGCGGTGCACCAGCTGTCTCACCCGCCGGGAGACGAAGCGGTCCAGGCCCCCGGTGGCCCGCAGCTGCCGGGCCTTGTGGATCAGCAGCTGCTCCACCAGGTCGTGGTCCGGGCGGTCCAGCTCGATCTCCACCGCCCCGAAGAGCTTCACGAGCTTGCGCCGCTTGCGCTTGGTGAGCTTGAACGCCCGCCACTGACGCTTGGAGGTCTGCTTGACGTAGTCCTCCCAGGAGTCGAAGCCCCCCCAGTCGATGCAGGGTGAGGGCAGGAGCCCCGCGGGGTGCACCGGAGGCCGCGCCACCGCCACCCGCCGACTCGAGGCCCGCTCGAGGAAGGGCACCGGCAGGGGCTCGTCCAGGGATGGACGGTCCCCAGGCCGCGGCTCGAGGAAGTCGGCCATGGGGTTGCCGGCCACCGCGCCGCTGGGCAGCACCAGGGTGTCGAAGGCCAGGCCCCCCAGCGTGACGGTGCGGGGCACCGCGCCAGCGCCAGGCAGGAGGCAGTCGGCGCTGGCCTCGAGGAACCAGCGGCTGGAGAAGAAGTTGCCCATGGTCACCGGGTCGGGTCGCGCTGAGGATGCCACGTCCACAGGGCCGCCACAACGCCGCGCGGTCCGGAGGACCCCGAGCTGTCCGGCGGAATGTGACACCCAACGGGCCGCGATCCGGTTAGCCGAGCTTCAAAGGCAACTTCGCTGCAGCAACAACACACACAATGAACACTTCCACGGGCAGGACCCGGGCCGGACTCGCGGCGGCGCTGACGCTGATGGTGACCGCGATCGCGGCGCTCCCGGTGCGGGCGGCGAGCACGGACGAGCCCCTGAGCGCCATGCTCCACGACACCTGGAGCACCGACGACGGCCTGCCCCAGAGCGCCATCGAGGTCCTGATGCAGACCTCGGACGGCTACCTGTGGATGGGCACGCAGCTGGGCCTGGTGCGCTTCAACGGCGCCGACTTCCACACCGACCACCGGCACAACACCACCGCCATGGCCAGCTCGGTGGTCACGGACCTCGAGGAAGCCGACGACGGCACCGTCTTTGTGGGCCTCAACGGCGGCGGCGTGCTGACCCGGGCCAGCAGCCTGGCCGAGACCATGGCGCCCATCCCCGGCCTCGAAGAGGGCAAGGTGATCGACATGGACGTCGGCCCCGACGGCGTGCTGTGGGTCGCCACCCTCGAGGGGGTCTACCGCTACGATCCCGCCGCCGAGGGCCACGCCCAGGCCGTGGACGAGGCGTCCGGCCAGCTGCTGCGCCACCTGCACGCCGGCTCCGACGGCTCCGTCTGGCTGGCGCCGCGGACCGGCGGCCTGCTCCGCTACCACCCCGGCGACTTCCACGCCGATCCGCCGCTGCTGGCCGATGCGCACGCGCTCTGCATCGTGGAGTCCCCGGACGGCTCGCTGCTGACGGGCACCGACCGCGGCGTGCACCGGATCGCCACCGACGGCACCGTCACCCCCTACGGCCGGGGGCTGCGCGAAGACCTGGTGGTCACCAGCCTGCTGCAGGGCAAGGACGACGCCCTGTGGGTCGGCACCCAGGAGTCGGGCCTGTGGCGGGTGAGCGTGTGGGGGGCCGAGCAGCTCTCCCGCCGCGAGGGCCTCAGCGCCGACCACGTCACCTCGCTGGTGGAAGACCCCGAGGGCTCCATCTGGGTGGGCACCCACGGCGGCGGCCTCAACCGCCTGCGCGAGGCCCCCATCACCAGCCACCCCACCAGCCTGCCCTGGGTGGTGACCGAGGACCGCCAGGGCAACCTGTGGCTCGGCGCCGCCACCGGCCTGCACCGCCTCGAGCGGGGCGCCGGGCTGCGCTTCCCGGGGGAGCACGTGCTCGAGGACCTGGTGGTGGGCGCCATCATGCAGGCCGACGACGACTCCCTGTGGATCGGCAGCCTGGGCGATGGGCTGCGGCACATCGCCGGCGGCGAGGTGGTGCTGTCCGCCGACAGCCGCAGCGGCCTGCCCGGGGACCGGGTCTTCGCGCTGACCCAGGACACCACGGGCGCGGTCTGGGCCGGCACCGACGGCGGCGTGGTCCGCATCGTCGGCAGCGAGCTGCAACACTTCGGGGTGGACCATGGCCTCAGCGCCGCCACGGTGCGGGTCCTGCACCACGCCCGCAGCGGCGTGCTGTGGGCCTGCACCGACGGCGACGGCTGCTTCCACCTGCGGGGGGACCGCTTCGTCCCCGTCGAAGGCGGCGAGGATCTCAGCACCCCCCAGCGCCTGGTGACCAGCCTCTTCGAGGATCCCGACGGCGGCATCTGGCTCACCACCGACGGCGGCCTGCTGCGCTGGCGCGACGGCCGCTTCGACGGCTTCGCCGAGCCCCAGGGCCTGCCCCGGGACGGCTTCTACCGGGTCCTCGAGGACCCAGACGGCTTCCTGTGGCTCAGCGGCAACTACGGCGTGTTCCGGGTCGAGCGGGCCCAGCTCGAGGCCGTGGCCGCCGGCGAGGCGTCCGAGGTCTCCGGCCTGCTCTTCGGCGAGGCCCAGGGCATGCGCTGGACCGAGTGCAACGGCGGCTCCCACCCCGCGGGCTGGCGGGATCGCGACGGCATCCTGTGGTTCCCGACCACCGGCGGCCTGGTGGCCATCGACCCCACCCGCCTGCGTCCCAACGAGCTGGCGCCGCCGGTCTACATCGAGACGTTCACCGCGGGGGACGACAGCGTGCCCCTCGAGGGCGAGCCGAGCTTCCGCCCCGGCACCGGCCAGCTGACGTTCCACTACGCCGCCCTGAGCTTCACCGGCCCCGAGCAGGTCACCTACCGGGTGATGCTCGAGGGCCTGGACACCGACTGGGTCGACAAGGGCAGCGTGCGCGAGGCCTACTACCACACCCTGCCACCGGGTCGGTACGTCTTCCGGGTCATCGCCGCCAACAGCGACGGGGTCTGGAACGAGGAAGGCGCCAGCTTCGCCTTCACCCTGCGGCCGTCCTGGCACCAGCGCTGGGAGATCCACGCCCTGGGCACCCTGCTCGTGATCCTGCTGGGGATCGCCATCCCCGTGGTGCGCATCCGGCAGCTGACCCGACGCGAGGCCGCGCTGCGCGAAGCCGTCGACGAGCGCACCGCCGAGCTGCGGGAGCTGTCCCTGCGGGACCCCCTCACCGGCCTGCGCAACCGCCGCTTCCTGTGGGAGGTCCTGGGGCCCCAGGCCGGGCGTCCCGCTCCGGGCGGTGAGACGCCCCGTCGCCGGGCCGACGAGCAGGGTGGCTTCGGCGTCATCATGGTGGACATCGACCGCTTCAAGCAGGTCAACGACAGCTGGGGCCACGCCACCGGCGACGAGGTCCTGAAGGCCGTGGCCGCGGTGCTGCAGCGCTCGGCCCGCGCCGAGGACATCGTCGTGCGCTGGGGTGGCGAAGAGTTCCTGCTGGTGCTGCAGCGGGCCGAGCCGGGTGCCCTGGCCCAGTTCGCCGAGCGCCTGCGGGCTGCCGTCGCCGCCCTCGAGCTGCAGACCCCCACCGGCGAGCCCCTGCGCCGCAGCTGCAGCGCCGGCATCTGCCACCACCCCTTCCCTGGCCGCGGTGGGACCGACCTGGACATCGAGCAGGTCATCGCCCTGGCGGACGCCGCCCTGTATCGGGCCAAGCAGCGGGGCCGCGACCGGGCGGTCCAGGTGCTGGCCGGTCCCAACCCGCCGCGCGGCCCCGCAGACCGCCAGCTGATGGTCACAGACATCGAGACCGCCGCCGGACAGGGCCTGATCGTCATCCGCGAGCCGGGCACCCCCCAGGCCTGACGTACACTCCCGGGGTGTCCCTCCGGGAGGTCCCATGCCCCGCGCCCGCCTGCTCGCCCTCGCCCTGCTCGCCGCCGCCGCGTGCCGCACGAACGAGAAGCCCATCGACACCGGGGACATCCCCCGGGACACCACCCCCACCTGGGTGGACGCCGACGGCGACGGCTACACCGACGATGTGGACTGCGACGACGCGGACGCCGCGGTCTACCCGGGGGCCAGCGAGCTGTGCAACGGTGTGGACGACGACTGCGACGGCAGCATCGACGAAGAGGCCGAGGACCTGCTGAGCTGGTACCTGGACAGCGACGCCGACGGCTACGGCGACCCGGACCAGGGCGTCGACGCCTGCGAGGCCCCCACTGGCTACGTGGACGACAGCAGCGACTGCGACGACGGGGACGCCGCCGTCCACCCCGCCCACGACGACCGCTGCGACGCCGTCGACGACGACTGCGACGCCCTGATCGACGGG
>CAYZVO010000160.1:0-21750 GCA_964481655.1 uncultured Enterobacterales bacterium
GGGGGGGGGGGGGGGGGGGGGGGGGGGGGGGGGGGGGGGGGGGGGTGGGGGGGCGTCTCGGGAACGGGAACGACCGGTGGTTCGGGCTCGGCCTGCGGGGGCTCGGGAGCCTCCGGCGCCGGAATCTCCTTGGCAACTGGCGGGATCCCCGGCTCATCCTCCGCCGCTGGAGCTGTGGGCTGTGGGCTGTGGGCTGTGGGCTCGGGCGCGGCGCCACGACGCCGCTGGAACGCGCCCTCTCTGCGCGCCGCGGCCAACGACGCCTGCAGCTCCGCGATGCGGCGCTCGAGCTTGGTGACCTTGGAGAAGGACAGCAGCGCGATGATCAGGGCGGCGGGTCCCACGGCCAGGAACACCAGGGCCAACAGGGCGAAGAAGAAGGCGACGGCTTCCATGGATGCTCCTGCTCCCGTGCGGGGGTTGGACCCCCCATCGCCCGGCTTGCTTCCACCAGGACCGCGGATTCACACCGAAGCCGTACCCTGCTCGCGGGCGCTCCGCCGCCGGGGAGCCGGGATGCTCCGCGGGCCTGGAGTGGTTGTGGGATAGTGTCCCCTCGGACCCGAGGATGACCATGGAGCTGCTCGAACGGCTCGGCCCCTTCTCCCTTGTGGTGCTCTCCCTGGCGGTGCTGGGGCTGGCGGCGCTGCCGGTGCTCGCGGGCTTGACCCTGCGCGGGCGCCGCATCGGCGCGCCGGCCTGGATCCTGGCGCCGGCGATCGTGGTGGGCGTGGGCCTGCTCGGGGGGCGCTTCGGGGTCCTGATGGCCATCGAGGCCGCGGGGGTCGACGACAGCACCTGGGTCACCTCCCTGCTGTCCGCCGCGGCCGCCTATGCCCTCGAGCCCGCGCTGCTGGGCTGTGTCGCTGGCGGCGCCCTGGCCCTGCTCTCCGCGTACATCATCGCCGCGCTCACGCTGCTGCAGCGCACCCCGCCGCTGCGCTGGAGCTTCGGGCATGCGCTGGTGCCCGCTCTGCTGGGGGTCGTGGGCGCGCCGCTGCTGGCGCACTTCGCCGGGGCCCACGCGGCGGTGCTGACCCTCGCGGGGGCCTTCCCCTGTGTGCTTGTGGCGCTGCGTTGTGCGACCCGGGAGCAGCGCCGGGAGCCCGTCGGGCGCGCCCTCGCTTCGGCTCGCCTGAGCGTGGCGCTGTTGGCCCCCCTGGGGGCCCTGGCCTTGGCTCAGGCGCTGCGCATCTTCGGCGCCCGCGGGCTGTTCCAGGCGGTGGGCTTCGCCGCCGCGAACACCAAGCTCTCCTTGCTGGAGGCGATGCAGGTGCACGCGGCAGCCCCGGCCGCCGTGCTGGCGGTGCTGGTCGTGGCGGGGGTCGCCGCCGCGATGCTCACGCCGGTGGCCCGGGCCGCCTGGGATCGGCGCACGGTGGTGGGTGGGGTCGTCGCCCTGGTGCTCTGCCTGCCAGCCGTGGGCGCCCGCGCGACGCTGATGGACGCCCTGGACGACCTGCGCACCGCAGCGCGGCCTTGGTACCTGGATCGCCCTGCCGAGCTGGCCGCGGACGGCCTGGAGCTGCCGCGCAGCACCGCGGTGCGCGGGCCCGAGCGGATGTTGACCTTGAGCGTCACCCCCGGGAGCCTGTCGCTGGATGGCCTGCCCCTGTCCTGGGAGGGAGAGCGACGCGACGGCCTGCACTGGCCCCTGTTCCGGGCGCTGGATGCCGAGGCTGTGCGCCAGTCCGATCTGGGGATCGAGGGGCTGGCCTACGACGGCAAGCTGCTGCTGCAGGTGCACCGTGAGCTGACCTGGGAGCAGGTGGAGCCCCTGCTGCGGACCGCTGTGGGTGCCCGCTTCTCGACGCTGATGGTGGCCACCTCCAACGAGCGGCGGGAGCTGCGAGTCTTCGAGCTGGAGTTGGTGGGCGAGACCCATCCCGAGGCAGGCAGCACACAGCCGGCCGCCGAGGCCCCCGGGGCGGAGCCCGCACTGGATCGCTTCGTGTCCCTGACCATCGGTGGTGGGGACGAGCGGGAGTACCTCATCGTCCTCGAGGCCCTCGACGGCGTCTGGCGTGTGAGCGCGCCGGGCATGGAGCCGGGGCTCGCCACGGACACCGCGGAGCTCAGCGCCGCCACCCGACGCATCAAGGACGAGTACCCCGACCAGGAGGACATCCTGCTGGTGCCCGATCCGGACACGAGCTGGCAAGAGCTGGTGGCCGCCGTCGACGCCGTGCGCGGCAGTGAGTCCTACGCCGACACCATGTTCCCGTATCCGCGTCTCGAGCTGTCGAGCCCGGAGCCGGGGCCCGCTACGCTCCAGCCATGAGGGCCAGGCACAACGCGTAGGCCATGCGGGGTGGCACCGCGTTGCCGATCATGGCCTGCAGCGCACCCCGGCGATGGGCGCCGAAGTCGAAGAAGTCCGGGATGAACTGGACCCGGGCGGCCTCGTGGGGGGTGATGGTGCGCTGGCGCTTGCTGTGCACGAAGCGACCCTGGCCGCAGGAGCCGAAGCCGGTGGTGATGGTCTGGGCCGGTTCGTCCCAGCGCATGCGGCCGTAGACCGACTTGTAGCTGTGGGGCTTGTCCCGGTGGCAGGCGGGGCGCTGCTCGTTCGGCAGGTCGTGCAGGCCGTGCTCGAAGAGGTAGGCGATGCGCCGCTGGTTGCGCGGGTGGTGGGTGGAGGGGCTGTCGTAGGGGCCCTCCGAGCGCGGCGTGTCCAGCAGGTCGCCGATGGCCCAGGACAGGGGCCGCGGTGGCTGGGACAGGGCGGCCTGGATGTCCGCGCCCGCGGGCAGGGGGCCGGTGCGGCTGGCCAGCATGAAGTAGCGACGGCGGCGCTGGGGCACGCCGATGCCCACGCCCTCGAGCACACCACCGGACAGGTGGTAGCCCAGCTGCTCCAGCTCGCTCCAGGTGCGCTGCACCACGCCGCTCCGGTCGTGCTGGGCTCCGGGCACGTTCTCGATGAGCACCCAGCGCGGCCCCAGCACCTCGGCGAAGCGGGCCATGCTGTTGTACAGCTCGTTCTTGGGATCGTCCCGCCGGGTGTGGTTGTTCAGGTCGCTGTGGCCCTGGCAGGGCGGACCACCGATGAGCAGGTCCACGCCGCCGGCCAGCTGCCTGAGCGTGTCCTGCCGCGGGCCGTCTGGGGTCAGGAAGGAGAGCACGGAGTCCTGCACCGCTCGCCCGCCAGGGAAGTTGCGGGCGTAGGTCTGCACGGCCCAGGGCTCGATGTCCACGGCCAGGGCGGGCTCGAAGCGTGCACCAAGCGCCCGGCAGGCCTCGGCGGCCCCCAGGCTCAGGGCCCCGCAGCCGCTGAACAGATCCACGACGCGCACCCGGGGTGCCTCGGGGGCGGTGGCGGGGCGGTCCGCGCAGCGCAGCCAGGCCCGGTCGAAGGCGGCGGCCGGGTCGTCGCCGGGCTCGCTGACCGCCAGGCTGGAGCGGCCCACGGTGCGATCTCCGACCCGGATCGAGCGCTCGATGGCGCCGTCGCTGGGGGCGAAGTGCTCTGTGGGGGCGAGGGGCGGGCTCACGTGGCGGGCTCCGGGTGGCTGGCGCGGCGCTGGTGGTCGCGCACGGCGGCCATGAAGTCTGGGGGTACGAAGATCTTCTCCGCGCGCTCGAGGCGCCCGAGGTATCCGGTGGCGGCCCGGACGGACAGGGGCTCGAGGGGCTGCTCCAGGAACGGCAGCAGCCCGGGCCCCTCCACGGCGCAGGGACAGCTGGTCACGGGCACGGCCTGCGGGGACATCTCCGGTGCCCCCCACGCGGCCTTGGGCCAGCTGCGGTCGGTGCGGAAGGCGCGACCCGCTGGCCAGGGCTCCGTCGGCTCCGCCAGCAGGCGGCCGGCGGCCCACGCGGCCATGGGGACGCACACGGCGTTGCCCAGGGTGCGGTAGCGCGCGCCGCGACCGCGGGGGCCCGCCTCCATGGCGGGGGCGGTGTAGCCGGGGGGGAAGCCCTGCAGGCGCTCGAGATCCTGGATGTGGGGCAGGCCGATGCGGTCGCCCGGGCGATCCCAGACCGCCGGCGGGGAGGGGATGCCCCAGCCGGAGCCGGCCTTGATGGTGGGCACGCCGTCGGCCACCCAGCCCAGGCCCCGGCGGCCCTCGGTCCAGTAGAAGCCGTAGCCGATGTCCCGCAGGGGCTGGCGGGGGCGATCGTCCACCCGGGGGGTGGTGTCCTGGGCGAAGAGCGCGGGCCGGGGATCCGCCGAGGGCGAGGCCGCCAGGATCACCCGCAGGCGGCGCTGGGGCACCCCGAAGGCGCGGGCGTCCACCACCCGGTAGGCCCAGCGCCAGCCGAGGCCCTCGAGGGCTCCTGTGAGCACCCGCATGGCCTCGCCGCGGTTCAGCCCCAGCATGTAGGGCACGTTCTCGATGAGCAGCCAGCGAGGCGCGGCCCCCCGGCGTTGGGCGTCGGCGAGCAGGGCGAAGAGCCGGGTGACCAGGCCCGACCGGGCGCCCGTGATCCCGGTCTTGGGTCCCGCCATGCTCAGGTCCTTGCAGGGGAAGCCCGCGGTGAGCACGTCGCAGGCCGGCAGCGCCGTCAGGGTCCGCACGTCGTCGTGGTGAGCGGCCTTTGGCACGCCCGGGAAACGCGCCGCGAGCACCCCGCGGGCGTAGGGGTCCAGCTCACAGGTGGCGATGGTCTGGACCCCGTGCTGGTGGAGCCCCAGCTCGAGGCCGCCGATCCCGGCGAAGAGGGCGCAGGCGTGCATGGCGGGCGTGATATGGCCCGGCAGCCCCCCCCTGTCCAGCCCGAGGGACCATGGCCCGGCGCCGCCAGCCGAAGACGCGATCCGAGCTGATGGCCAGCGTGCGCCAGCGGGACACCGCCCCGGAGCTGGCCCTGCGCAAGGCCCTGTGGGCGGTGGGCTGCCGCTACCGCAAGCAGGCGGCGCTCCCAGGGCGTCCGGACATCGCCTTTCCCGGCGCCCGCGTCGCGGTGTTCGTGGACGGCTGCTACTGGCACGGCTGCCCCCGGCACTACAGCTCCCCCGCCAGCAATCGGCCCTTCTGGGTCGAGAAGCTGCGGGCCAACGACGCCCGTGACCAGCGCAAGGACGCCGAGCTCGAGGCCCTGCGCTGGCGCACGCTGCACGTGTGGGAGTGCGACATCAAGACCGAACTCGACGCGGTGGTGGCCCGGATCCAGCGGGCGCTGGGGCGGGCCCCCCTGGTCGCGGGCGGAGCCCCGGTGTCCTACGGCGAGCCCCCCTGGTTCGGCTGCGCCTGCGGTTCGCTGGACGCGCAGGTCTCCGCTGTCAGCGGCCCCGGCTCCCTGAATGTGCGGGCGAAGCGCCGCCCGGTGTCGGCCTCGCTGCGCTGTCGGGCCTGTGGTGCCCGCTGGGAGGCGCAGGTTGGGGGCTGAGGCGGCCCGCGCGCTGCTGATGGACCTGCTCGCCGCGGCCTGTGGGGGTGTCGAGCTGGCCCGGCTCACCGCCTGCGCCGCGGCCGCGGGCATCGAGGCACCCCGGGGGCGTAGCTCCCGGGCGGTGCTCATCGCGGCCCAGCAGCTCGAGCGCGAGGGGGTGCTGACCATCGCCGGCAGCTTCACCCTCGAGCCCGGGCTCGCGGAGCGCCGCCGCCGGCAGCTCATCCGCGAAGGCCGCTTCGAGCCCCTGGCCGCCCTGGTGGCCGCCGAGCTGCCCTTGCCCACCCGTCGCGCGGGGTGGCGGCGGATCACGGCCACCACCCTGCGGCGGGAGCTCCGCCGGGCGCTGGTCGCTGGAGACGGGGCGCGCCTCGCCGCCCTCCAGGAGACCTGGGCGCAGCACCAGGAACGCATCGGGCCCCCGCCGTCGCTGGTCGCATGGGTGGACGGCCCCCTCGAGCTCGAGCTGCTGCGCGGGCTGGATGTGGACGTGTCGGGGCCGCTGCTGGACGCGCTGTCCCGCACCCGAGCGCTGGCGGCGCGTCCCGTCGAGCCCTTGCTGCCCCTGCTCTCCGAGCGCTGGGACGCGCACCCCGATCAGCCTGCGCTGCGCTGTGCGCTGGGCCGTGAGGCGATGGTGGCGGGGGAGCCCGCGCTGGCCGCCCGGGCCTTGGATGGTCTGGATGGGATGGAGGGCTTGGCGCTGCGGGGAATGCTGGCGCTGATCCTCGGAGATCCACAGGGCTCGGTGCGCTGCTACGCCCGGGCCCTGGCCCAGCGCCGCAAGCGCGATGGCCGCGGGGTGGATCGGCTCGAGGGGCCGGAGGGCGTGCTGGCGCCGCTGGCCTACCGGCTGCACCCCAGCGCCTCGCGCCGCGCCCAGGGGGCGCGGCTGAGCGCCCCGCCCCTCGAACCCGATCACCCGCTCGCGGTGCTGAACCGGGGGCTCGAGCGCTGGCGGGATCAGCAGCCCCAGGACTCCCGGGCCCTCGAGGGGGCGCGGGATCGAGCCGACGCCGCTGGGCAGCGCTGGCTGGCCGCCGAGCTGGACGCGCTCTTCACCCTCGACCCCCGGCGGTCCGCCCCGGGCGTGCGCGCCCTGATGTCGCTGGGCGATCCCGACGATGGGCAGCCCTCCGCCGATCCGCGCCTGGTGCTGCGGCTGCGACCGGCGGGCGCGGGGCTGCTGGCGGAGCTGCGGGGTCCACGGGGGCTCGACGCCGATGGGGACGCCAGCGACGAGCTGCTCAGCGCGGTCCCCGCGCTCGCGCGGGCGCCCCTGCGGGGCCGGTACCGCGTCCTCGACGGCGCCGAGGAAGCCCTCGAGCTGCTCGAGGCCCTGGCCCCCCTGGGCGAGCGCGTGCGGGTGGAGTGGCCCGAGGGTGAGCCCCTGCGGCTGCGGGCGGTGCTGGGGCCCGAGGCTCTGCAGCTGCGGGTCCGGGGTCGCGGCGACTGGTTCGACACCGACGGTGGGCTGCGCGTGGATCGGGCGCGGGTGGTGGCCCTCGGGGAGCTGCTGGCCCTGGCCCGGCGGGGGCGGCGCTTCCTGACCCTGGACGACGGGAGGGTGCTGGCGCTCACCCAGGCCCTGGTGGATCAGCTCGCCCTCATCGACCGCATCGCCCAGCCCGACGGCGCGGGCGGGCAGCGGGTGCACCGGCTGGCGGCCGGCGCGCTGGCCCCCGCCCTCGACGCGGCGGGCAGCGCCGAGCTCGACGAGAGCTGGGAGCTGCAGCTGAGGGCCCTCGAGGCCGTGGACGCCCCCGAACCCTCGGTGCCCGGGGGGCTCCATGCGACGCTGCGCCCCTACCAGCAGCGGGGCTTCGCCTGGCTGGTCCGGCTCGCGGAGCTGGGGGCGGGGGCCTGCCTGGCCGATGACATGGGGCTGGGCAAGACCGTGCAGGTGCTCGCGCTGCTGCTGCACCGCGCCTGGCTCGGTCCAGCGCTGGTGGTCGCCCCGACCTCGGTCTGCAGTGGCTGGGTGGATCAGGCGACCCGCTTCGCCTCCGGCCTGCGGGTGCGGCGCTTCGGCCCCGGGGATCGCGCCGCGATGCTGGCGTCCATCGCCCCCGGTGAGCTGGTGGTCTGCTCCTACGGGCTGCTGCAGGCGGACCGGGAGCTGCTCGCGTCGCTGCGCTGGAGCACGGTGGTGCTCGACGAGGCCCAGGCCATCAAGAACCCCGACACCCAGCGCCACCGGGCCGCCTGCGCCCTGCAAGCCGAGCAGCGGGTGATCACCACCGGCACCCCCATCGAGAACCACCTGGGCGAGCTGTGGGCCCTGCTGCGCTTCCTCCAGCCGGGGCTGCTGGGCAGCCGCGAGGCCTTCCACACCCGCTTCGCCGAGCCCATCGCCGCGGGCCTGAGCGCGCCGCTGCAGCAGCTGCGGCAGCTGGTCCTGCCCTTCGTGCTGAGGCGCACCAAGGGCGAGGTGCTGCAGGAGCTGCCGCCGCGCACCGAGCAGCGCATCGAGGTGGAGCTGCTGCCCGACGAGGCCGCCCTGTACGAGGCGCAGCGAGAGCGGGCGGAGGGCTTCCTGGACAGCCTCGAGGATCCGCAGTCGGTGCAGATCCTGGCCCAGCTGACCCGCCTGCGCATGGCCTGCTGCCACCCGTCGCTGGTGCTCGAGGGCGCCGCCATGCCCAGCGCCAAGCTGGCGGCCTTCGGGGAGCTGGTGGAGCAGCTGCGAGCCGGTGGCCACCGGGCGCTGGTGTTCTCCCAGTTCGTGCGCCACCTGGCCATCCTGCGGGGCTGGCTGGACGAGCGGGGCGTCCCCTACCAGTACCTGGACGGCTCCACCCCTGCGTCCCAGCGGGATCGGGCGGTGCGCGCCTTCCAGGGCGGCGAGGGGGACCTGTTCCTCATCAGCCTGCGGGCCGGGGGCTTCGGGCTGAACCTCACCGCCGCCGAGACCGTGATCCACATGGACCCCTGGTGGAACCCGGCGGTGGAGGACCAGGCCAGCGACCGTGCCCACCGCATCGGGCAGCGGCGGCCGGTGACCGTCTACCGCATCATCGCCAAGGGCACGGTGGAGGAGAAGATCCTGGCCCTGCACGCCAGCAAGCGCGAGCTGGCCGAGCAGCTGCTCGAGGGCAGCGACGCGGCCGGACGCCTGAGCGTGGGGGAGCTGATGGCGCTGATCCGGGGAGCCTAGTCGTCCCAGTCCAGCTCGCCCTGCTCCGACACCCGGATCACCCGGGGCTCGGCGCCCTCCTTGGTGGCGCCCGTCAGCACCACCGGCAGGCCCAGGGGGCCCTCCAACTCGGTCTGCACGTGCAGGTGTCCGCCGAAGAACGCCGCGATCCTGCTGTCCAGCCCGTGGGCCTCGAGATCGGCCTCGATGCGTTGGAAGTCGGGCCCGCGGAACGACAGCAGTTCGGAGTTGGTGAAGGGGTGGTGGGCGAAGACCACGGCGGTCTCGGCGCTGGAGCCGGGGCCGGTGGTCAGGTCGTCGATCATCCAGGACCAGGGGGCGCCGTCGCCGGTGAAGAGATCCGCCTCGGGGCCGATGCCGGGCTCGTCCCCGGGGGCGGGGGTGCGGGAGTTGGTGTCCAGGGCCACGAAGCGCAGGCCGCAGTGGCTCCAGGCGAAGGTCACGAAGGGGGTGTCCCTGCCGATGCTGGACTCGACCACCGACGGCGCCAGGACCAGCGAGGGGAGGACGGCCGCGGCCTGCGCGAAGCTGTCCTCGAAGACCTCCTGCACGAAGGCGTCGCCCACCGCCGAGTCGGCCTGGTTCCAGCTCTCGGAGCTGGCGTCCCAGGCGTAGGGCCAGGCGTCGTGGTTGCCCAGCAGGGGGAGCCAGGGGAGCGTGAGCTCGTCGAGCAGCTCCCGGGTGCGCAGCAGCTCGGAGCGTTCTCCGCTGCCCGTGAGATCGCCGAGCACCACCACGAAGGCGGGCGGGTCGTCGCCGGCGGCCAGGGCGTTGGTCTGCTCCACCGCCCGGATCAGCTCGGCCTCGGCGGGGCTGGTCTCGGAGCCTCCGGGCCCGTCGTCCCAGCCCTCGGTCCCGTAGTCGGGCACGCCCTCGCCGATGTGGGTGTCGGTGAGGATCACGAAGGAGAAGGCGCAGGACTCCTGCGGGGGGTGGCTGTCGGGGTCCCCGGCCGCGGCTGTGTCTGCAGACGGGCACCCAAGGAGCGGCAGCAGGGCGATGATCAGGGTGAGGGTGCGCATGGGCTCTACACCCCCACCATGCCCGCCGCGCGCACCGCCTGCCAGCGCTCGGCGAAGGCGCCCCAGTCACCGGGGAAGGCGGCGCGGGCGTCGGCGAACGACAGGGGCTCGCCGTCGGGACGGGCGGCCTCGACCAGCTCGGCGAGCCAGTCCAGCTCGTCGTCGTCGCCGGGGATCTCCAGCGCGTGGGCCCAGCCGTGCAGGACCAGCACGCCGTCGCCCTCGAGGGCCTCGCCGCCGAGCCAGATCAGGCGGGCGTGGGGCTTCACGGGAGGGCTGGGGTCGGGCAGCGCGGCCTGGACGAGGGTGGGGTCGACCGCCGGTCCGGGGAGGCCTTCGGGAATCCAGGTGGCGGCGGGTCGAACCGTGGCCTCGCCCCGCATCCAGGCCTCGAGGGCCTGCACCAGGGGCTCGTCCCAGGCGTCGTGGTCACCGCCGTTGGGGTCCTCGTGGGGGATGTCGTTCGCGGCGAACACGCCCTCGGGCACTCGGTAGCTGACACCGTACCGCTCGGGCTCCGAGAAGATCCTGGAGTGCCGGGTGAGCACGAAGCGGTGCCAGAAGGCCGAGTCCAGCAGGCCGGCGGCGAACAGCTGCCGCACGGTCTCCATGGCGTCGGCGGTCTCCTGGTCGGTCTGGGTGGGGAAGCCGTACATCAGGTAGGCGTGCACCCGCACCCCGGCCCGCTGGAAGGCCTGGGCCACCCGGGCCGCCGAGGCCACGCTCACGCCCTTGTCCATCAGCTGGAGCAGCCGGTCGCTGGCGACCTCGAGCCCACCGCTGACCCCCACCAGGCCGGCGGCGGCCAGCAGGCGGCATCGATCGGGGGTGAAGCTCTCCTCGAAGCGGATGTTGCCCCAGAAGGACCAGGCGTGCCCCCGGGCCAGCAGCTCGACGGCCAGGGCTTTGAGCTGTCGGGGCGGCGCGGCCTCGTCGGTGAGGTGGAAACCGGTGACGCCGGTGGTCTCGACCAGCTCCTCCATCCGATCCACCAGCGCGGGGATGGCGGCGGGCTGGTAGCGGGCGATGTAGTCCAGCTCGACGTCGCAGAAGGCGCAGCGGCCGTGGTAGCAGCCGTGGGCCAGCGTGATCTTGTTCCAGCGCCCGTCGGACCACAGGCGATGGGTGGGGTTCACCGCGTCCACGATCTGCAGGTAGTCGCCCAGGGGCAGGTCGCCGTACCAGGCCGCCCGTGGCTCGGGGGCCGGCGGCGCCTCGGCCCGGTGGTCCCCGGCGGCGCTGCGGGTGCGGTGGCGGCGGTCGGGGCCGCCCTGCAGCATCTCCACCAGGGCCAGCAGCGGGCCCTCGCCGTCGTCGAAGACCAGGCTGTCCACGCACTCCCAGAGCCGGGGCTCGTCGACCGCGCGCAGCTCGGTGTTCACCCAGCCTCCGCCCAGGGCGACCTGGACACCAGCCCGGCGCAGGCGGCGTCCGACGCGCAGGCCCCCCAGCAGGGTGCCGGGGAAGGGCACGGAGATGCAGGCCAGGGCGGGGGGAGCCCCTGTCAGCAGGCGCTCGTCCACCAGCGCGTCGAGCCAGCGGTCCAGCAGGGTGGTCTCATCCAGCCGCGCGGCGATGTCGTCGTAGCGCACGGGACCCACCGCCAGGTGGTGGGCGTAGCGGGCCAGGCCGAAGCCCGGGTCGACGGTGGCCGTGACCAGGTCGGCCAGGTCCTCGAGGTACAGGCTGGCCAGCCAGCGAGCCGGGTCGTCCACGCCCATCGCGCCGAAGGGACGGTCCTGCCGGGCCAGCGCCGTGGCCACGCGGGGACCCCTCGGCAGGTAGGCCCCCCCCGCGATGCGCTGCGCCAGGCTGCGGTCCCGTCCCTGGAGGAAGCGGGCCACCGGCTCGATCACGGCGAGGTGGCGTTCGCCCTCGGCCAGCACCCGCCAGGCGGGCTCGGGCAGCCCCCGGGTCTCCGACAGCTGCTCGAGCTCCCCGAACAGCTCGGCCAGGCCGTCGCGGCTGAACAGGCGCAGGGCCAGGGCCAGGCCCAGGTCGTGCTGTTCGCTGGGGATGCCCCGCTCCCGCAGCGCCCGCGCCAGGTAGGCGGTGGACGGGTAGGGCGTGTTGAGCTGGCAGAGGGGGGGGAGGACCAGGGCGATGCGCATGGTGTGGCCCTATCCCCCCGGCACGTAGCGGGTCTCGAGCCGGACGGTCTCGTCGATGGCCGGAGGCGTCCACCTGGCGGGGCGGCCGTCGATCCAGGCCACGAAGTGGATGTCCTCGAGGGGCTCTTCGAACAGGAAGGCGGTGGTCTGGGGGCGGCCGTCTTCGGTGACCGTGGTGACCCGGGCGCTCATGGCGTCGAAGCCCTGGACCCAGCCGGCGTGGAAGGGCTCGGACGCCGGCCGCGCTAGCCGGTCCAGGGGCGTAGGGAACCAGCCCTTGGCCGGCCGGATCTGCAGGCAGCTGGGTCCGCAGCGGGTGAGCTCCAGATCGTCCACGCCGCCGTGCAGGGTGTAGACCTGGGCGGGCCAGGGGGCGCCCCGGCCGAAGCGGATGGGCTCGGGGTAGAGCATCAGGATGTCGAAGGGCAGGCTGAGCATCACCGCGGTGCCTTCGTGGGGCAGGGCCTGATCGATGCGCTGGACGTCGGGCTCCATCAGGTGGACCAGGAACAGCGAGGGCACGAACAGCAGGGGGGAGAGCACGGCCGCGAACAGCAGCAGCCCGCGGGAGGTCCAGCGGGCCGTGAGGCCCCCGAGGCGCCCGTCCCTCAGCTCGACCCAGGCGATGGCGAGCAGGCCCGCGGCGCCGAAGCCCAGGGGCAGCAGGGTGCGATCGCTGGGTTCGGTGGCCCCGAAGGGCAGGGCGGCCAGCAGCATGCCCACGCCGTAGAAGCGGGCCAGGGCCGAGCCCCGCAGCAGGGGCGCCAGGGCCAGGGCGGCCAGCCCCACGAGCGCGGCGCCGACCATCCAGCCCCACTCGACCATGGCCAGGGGGGAGCTCACCGGCAAGGTCAGCTGCGCCAGGGTGAGGATCCAGGCGTTCTCCACGCTGCTGACGAGGAAGGTGAGGGGGGCCGCCGCGGCGTCCCGGTACAGCCCGGAGCCCGCGGCGCCGTAGCCCAGGGCCTTGTAGGCCAGCTGCCAGGCGGCGAGCGCGACGGCGTAGGGCAGCAGGGTGAGCAGGCGACGCCACCAGCGGCCCTTGTCGAGGGCGATGGCGTAGGCGGCGATGTAGGCGGTGGCCGCCAGGCCGGCCTCGGCCGACAGCACGCTCACCAGCACCAGCGCGGGGGCCAGCGCAGCGCCGGGGCGCCAGCCGTCCCGTCGCCAGCGGTGGTGCAGCCACAGCGCGCCGAAGGCGGGGATGGCGGCGAGGACGGCGTTGCGGCCGGAGATCCAGCCCACGGTCATGGCGTGGACGTCGTCGATGGTGAACAGCAGCGCCGCCGCCCCGGCGGCCAGGACCGTGCCGCCCAGCCGGCGGTACAGCGCCGCCACCAGCCCGCAGAGCAGCCCGTACAGCAGCAGGCTGTGGGCGTGCATCAGCCACGGGCTGTCGGGCCACAGGGCGAAGTCCAGCCCGTGGCTGAGGCCCGAGAGGGGGCGGAAGAAGGCGATGGACCAGGACGGGCTGGCCCACCAGCCGATGAAGCCCCGCTCCTGCAGCTCCGGCACGGTGCCGAAGCGGGTGAAGTCGAACAGGTCCCAGGGCGGGGCGCCCTCGGCGATCAGCTGGGCCATGCCGTGGTCGTCCATGGCGAAGCCCCCCGCGAGGCTCGGCAGGCACAGCACCACCGCGGCCAGCGCCAGCCACAGGGGCAGGCGGGGATGCACAAGCGCGCGGTCGATGCGCTCGCGGAGGCTCATGGAGACGCCGATGCCTCGGCGCTGCGGGCCCACAGGCCGGTGCACTCGGGCAGGGTGGGCTGGGGGCCGGGGCCGATGTGGGCGCACATGCCGGCGCCGAAGAAGAAGCCGACCAGACCCTCGGCCTCCTCGCGGCTGTCGAAGCGGTAGTCGGTGCGGCAGCTGTGGCGGGTGAAGCCGATGGACTCCAGGTGGGCGTACAGGGTGGCCAGGGCCGGGGAGGGAGGCGCGGGCTCGGTGCACCCGGTGCCCAGGGTCTCGATGAGCAGCTGCACGCCGCCGGGCCGGGTCACCCGGTCCACCTCAGCCAGCGCGGCGTCCACGGCGGCCCGCCAGTCCCGCTGGTCCATCAGGTGGCCGAAGGCCCAGCCCTCGGCGACCAGATCGGCGCTGGCGTCGGGGACGGGCAGCGCGTGGTGCTCGGCGACGGCCAGGGAGGCGTTGAGCACGCCGCGGCGCGCGTTCTCCCGCGCCGCCTCGGCCAGCATGGCGGCGCTCGCGTCGAAGGCGTTGATGTGATCCACCCAGGGCGCCAGCAGCCGGGTCAGCCGCCCGGTGCCCGCGCCCAGCTCCACCACCGCCGCGCCGGACAGCGGGTGCAACGCCCGGATCGCGGGGAGCAGGGCGCCGAGGTGATCCTCGCGGGCCACCAGCCGCTGGTAGGTCGGGGCGTGGTCGGTGTAGATGCGGCGGTAGTGGTCCTTCATGAAACACGGCTATCCTGCTCTCCCCCCCCCGCGGAGTGCCCATGTCCGCCACCATCGAGGATCGCAAGCAGGCCCGGGCCTGGCAGGTCGAGCACGACGCCCGCGCGCCGAAGGTCGGAGACCTGGCCCCGGACTTCGAGCTGACCGACGTCAGCGGTGAGCACAGCGTGCGCTTGTCCCAGTTCCGGGGGGACAGGCCGGTCGCGCTGGTCTTCGGATCCTTCACGTGACCCCCCTTCGTGAAGGGGACCGTGCGTCTCTCCGATCTGTACGAGCGCCACCGCGAGCAGGTCCAGTTCCTGATGGTCTACATCCGCGAGGCCCATCCCACCGACGGCTGGTGGCTCGGGAGCGGCGTCGCCGGGCTCGCCATCAAGGCCTTCGAGCGCCGGGCGTCCACGGACATCCGTGACCCGCGCACCCTCGAGGAGCGCCGGGCGGCCGCCGGGCAGTGTGAGACCGCCCTGAGCTACGGCATCCGCACCTGGGTCGACGACCTGGACGACGCGGTGAACGAGGCCTACGCGGCCTGGCCCACGCGCCTGTACCTCATCGGGGTCGACGGCCGGGTGGTCTACCACGGCGGCCTGGGCCCCTTCGGCTTCTCGCCCAAGGCCCTGGGCAAGGCCATCGAGGCGCTGGGTTAGTCCCCGCGGCAGCCGCAGTCGGGCCCGCAGTCGCGCAGCTGGCGCAGGATGAAGCCGGCCACGATCATGCCCTGGGCGGCGTAGTAGATGCCGATGTTGATGAGCCTGGACTGGGGGATCTCCACCAGGAACTTGTCCACCGCGATGACCGTGTCCGAGATCATGAAGGCCACCGCGCCGATGGCGATCAGGGGGAAGGGCCGCTTCAGCAGGAACGAGCCCATGGCCATCAGGGTGATGATCCCCAGGTAGGCCATCACCGGGGGCAGCTTGTCGGCGGGGATGTCCTTGAGGTACCAGCCGATGACCAGGGCGTAGATCGTGAGCAACACCAGCGGGATGGCGCGCTTGGGGGTGAAGCGCAGCTCGGTGCAGAAGGCGGCGATGTAGCAGACGTGGGCCAGCAGGAAGGCCACCAGGCCAGGGATGAACAGGCCCACGCGATCGATGTCGAGGATGACATCGCCCGCGCCGGACAACAGCATGCCCGCGAACAGCAGCTTGCCCTGTAGCCCCGGCACGTTGCGCAACAGCAGCGCCGCCAGCGCCAGGATGGGGATCACCTTGAGCACGAAGCTGCCCGGGTAGGGGTGGACCCCGGGGAGCAGCGCCAGGAAGATGAGGGCCAAGACGAGGTACACGCCGAACAGCGCTCTGTCGGTGGCCCCGATGCGGGAGAGGATCGAGGTGTCGGTTGCGTCCATATGCCGACCTTCGCAGCTGACGGCCCTCTCGTCAATGCGGTCGGCCTCGTGGACGCGCCGCGGGGTATACTCGGAGCATGATCGCTGCCCTCTCCCTGCTGCTGTTGCTGCCTGTCGTCCAAGACGCGCCGGCCTGTGAGCAGCCCCTGAGCCTCTTCGAGCTCGGCACCGTGCTGGACGACGCGGAGCAGGCCATGGGGCGCAGCGGCGAGGTCTTCGACGCGGCCTCTGGCTACGGCGCGGGTGCGCTGCCCTGCCTCGAGGACGTCGTCGAGCCGACCATGGCGGCGAGGCTGCACCGCATGATGGGGATGCGCGCCCTGGTGAAGGGCGATCGGGATCAGGCCCTGGCGGCCTTCGCGGCCTCCCATCGCATCGAGCCGAGCTTCGCCTTCCCCGACGAGGTCTTCGCGGCATCCCACCCCATCAGCCGGCTGTATGTCGAGGCCGCCGAGACCCCGGTGGGGCTGCAGGACGCCGAGTTCCAGCCGGCCACCGTCATCTGGTACGACGGCGTGGACGCCGAGCAGCGACCCGAAGGGGTCCCCGTGCTGGCTCAGCGCACCACCGAGTGGGGGGCGCTGCTGGCCACCGCCTACCTCTGGCCGGACGACCCGGCGCCCGCGGTGCCGCCTCAGCTGATCGCGGCCCTGCCCCGCCCCGAGCCCCCGGAGCCGGATCCCGAGCAGCTGGAGGGTGCCCTCCCGGTCCCTGGGCCCGAGCTCCGGGTGCGCGCTGCCGGTGAACCGCCTCCCTGGCTGCGGACCGCGCTGGTGAGCGTCGCCAGCGCCAGCGCCGTGGCCGCGGGGGCCAGCGCTGCGTTCGCGGGGGCCACGGCCGCCGACTACCGCAACAACCCCCACAGCCTCGACGAGCTCGACCAGCTCAAGGCTCGCAACAACACCCTGGTCTACACCGCCGGCGGGTTGGGGCTGGTGGCCGCGGGCGCCGGGGTCGGGGTGGCCGTCACCTGGTAGAGGGCGTCAGGAGCAGCCGCCGGAGCTGCCGCCGGTGCAGCTGAAGGTCTCGTCGTCGCCGTAGCCGGAGTAGCTCGACCCGTACAGGTACAGGTCCACGTCATCCGGTGAGTTGTCCTCCGTGCCGGTGCCCCAGTCGCAGGTGTCGGAGTCCAGGCGGTCCGAGCTGCTGTAGAGGTAGACCCCGCCGCCGTCTCCGGCGTAGTTGCTGTAGATGCCGGCGTCTTCCCCCGAGGAGGCCGTGCAGGTCAGGGTGGAGCCGCCGTAGACCAGGGCGCCGCCCCCGACGTCGTACCAGCTCGAGGTGTTGGTCTCGTTCTCGATCACCAGGCTGGACAGCAGGTCGGCGGTGGAGGTGGTGAGCTGCAGGCCGCCCCCCCAGTCCTGGGCGTAGTTGCCCTGGATGGTGCTGGTCTCGAAGGTCGCGCTGCTCTCATCGAGCTTGACCCCGCCGCCGCCGTTGTCGGCGCTGTTGGTGAGGATCTCGCAGCTCGTGCAGAGCAGGTCCGAGAGGTAGGCGTAGATGCCGCCGCCGTCGTCGTCCGTCGCGTTGTTCTCCACGACGGTGTCGGTGAAGGTGGCGGTGGTGGAGGTCAGGTAGATGCCGCCGCCGAAGTCCTCGGCGATGCAGTCGCTGACGGTCACGCCCTGCAGCTCGACGCCGCCGCCGGTGATGTACAGGCCGCCGCCGTCGGAGCTGGCGTCGCCGCCCGAGATGGTGGTGTCGTAGATGGTCACGGTGGCGTTGGCCATGTAGACGCCGCCGCCGTTGGTGGCCGCGTTGTCGTCGAAGACGCTGTCCTGGATGCTCACGCTGAGGCTGGAGCTCGAGCCGTAGAGGCCGCCGCCGTTACTCCCGTCGCCCCCGGTGACCGTCAGGCCCGACAAGCGGAACGAGGTGACCCCGCTGTTGAGGTCGATCACGCGGTCGTGGTTGTCGCCGTGGATGGTGGTGGAGGACGCGCCGTTGAGGCTCAGCATGGTCAGATCCGAGGCGTCGACCTCGAAGTCCACGTAGTAGGTGCCGTCGCAGAGCTGGATGGTGCCGCTGTCCGCGAGGGTGAGGTCGGTGGCGCTGCTGCTGGAGCCTCCCGAGAAGCTGCTCGTGAGATCGGTGGCCCTCCCCGTGCTGTCCCAGTGGGTGACCGTGTTGGCGTCGTCGTCCGTGCCGTCGCAGTCGTTGTCCACGCCGTCGCACAGCTCGGTCGCGCCGGGGTTGATCTCGTCGTCGCCGTCGTCGCAGTCCGCGTCGATGGCGCTGGTGCCGCTGGGCTGGGTGCAGGTGGTGGTGGCGCTCGAGCTGTCGCCGTAGCCATCCCCGTCCGCGTCGGTGTACCAGGTGGTCATGTCGGTGGCGGTCCCGTCCACGTCGCCGTCGCAGTCGTTGTCCACCACGTCGCAGAAATCGGTGGCGGCCGGGTTGATGGCGCCGTAGCTGTCGTCGCAGTCGCTGTCGTCGGCGACGTGGCTGGTGGGCTGGTCGCAGGCCGTGGTGGGGCTCGAGGGGTCGCCGTAGCCGTCGTTGTCGGCGTCGGCGTACCAGGTGCTCATGTCGGTGGCGGTCCCGTCGATGTCGCCGTCGCAGTCGTTGTCCACCTCGTCGCAGACTTCGGTGGCGGCCGGGTTGATGGCGGCGTCGCCTTCCTCGCAGTCGCCGCTGGCGGCTGTGTAGCCCGAGGGTTCCTCGCAGGACGCGATGGTCATGGTGTCGTCGCCGTAGCCGTCGCTGTCGCCGTCCCGGTACCAGGTGGTGGCGTCGGTGGCGCCGTTGTCCACGGTGCCGTCGCAGTCGTCGTCCACGCCGTTGCAGGTCTCCGCGGCGCCGGGGCTGACGCTGGCGTCGCCGTCGTCGCAGTCCTCGCTGGTGGCGGGGCTCGTCGTGCCGCTGGGCTGATCGCAGCCGACCGTGGCGCCGTCGGCCACGCCCCAGCCGTCACCGTCGGCGTCGGGCCACCAGGTGGAGACGTCTGCAGCGTCGTCCTCGTCGATCTCCTCGTCGCAGTCGTCATCCACGCCGTTGCACCACTCCGTGGCGCCGGGGTTGATGTGGGCCAGGGCATCGTCGCAGTCGGTGTTGTCGGCCACGGTGTCGGCGGGGGCCTCGCAGTCCGGGCGGTGATCGGCGGGATCGCCGAAGCCGTCGCCATCGGCGTCGTGGTACCAGCTCTGGGCGTCCTCGGCGTCCTCGTCCACGCGCTCGTCACAGTCGTCGTCCACGTCGTTGCACAGCTCTGTGGCGCCGGGGTGCACGTCCTCTGCTTCGTCATCGCAGTCGTCGTCGCCGTCCACCCATCCCGAGGGGGCCTCGCAGGCGCGCTGGCTGGCATCCGCGTTGCCGTAGCCGTCGCCGTCGCCGTCCCGGTACCAGGTGGGGGCGTCGATGGCGTCGTCCTCGTCGATGTCCCCGTCGCAGTCGTCGTCGATCTCGTTGCAGCGCTCGTCGGCGCCGGGGAACACCGCGGCGTCATCGTCGTCGCAGTCGGCGTCCTCGGCGTAGCCGTCGCCGTCGGCGTCCACCGGGTCGGGCGGCTCCGTGTCGTCGGGGGGGGCGGTGTCGTCCGTGCGGGAGTCCTGGATCACCTCGGCGCGCCGCTGGGTGTGCTCGTCGTCGCCGATGAAGATGCAGCCCGAGCTCAGCAGGGCCGCGAGGGTGAGGAGGGACAGGGTGCTTGCGTCGTGCTGAGCCATGGGGCCTCTGCGTGGGGTCTGAGCATACCGCAGGACGAGGGGAGGGTGCGCGGCTCGTGCTATCGTCCCGCGTGAGGAAAGAGGCTGTGCCAGGCACCACCACCACCCGCGCCGCTCGAGAGCCGCTGCTGGTCCCCGGTCAGATCGTGGGATCACACCGGGTGGAGCGCCTGGTGGGCTACGGCGGGCTGGCCGAGGTGTACCTCGTCATCGAACAATCCTTCGGCGTGCGCCAGGCCCTCAAGGTGCTGGTGGACGTGGATCGGGACATGGCGCAGCGGCTGTTCCGCGAGGGTCGCGCCCAGTACCTGGTGCAGCACCCCAACATCCTGCGGGTGTTCTCCTCCCTCGAGGTGGACGGCCGCCCCGCGCTGCTGATGGAGTTCGTGGACGGGCCGGACCTGCGGCGGTGGCTGGGTCGGCTGCGCAAGGCCGGTGAATGGCCCGAGCTGGGTGAAGCCCTGGACATGTTCGCGGGCATCCTCGACGGCATGCACGCCGCCCACGAAGCGGGGCTGGTGCACCGGGACCTCAAGCCGGGCAACATCCTGCTCGAGGGCGGCGACGGGCCCCTCAAGCCGCGCATCACCGACTTCGGCCTGGTCAAGGAGGTCCACGCCCTGGAGACCGATCGGGAGATCACCTCCGTGGGGACCATGATGGGCACCCGGGGCTACAGCGCGCCGGAGCAGCTGTGGGGCCTGCCCGAGATCGACGCCCGGGCCGATGTCTACTCCCTGGGCTGCCTGCTCTACCTGCTGGCTTGTGGGCGGCCGCCGTTCGAGGGCAAGCAGGAGCTGTCGGTCATGCGCCGGGTGTTCAACGACCAGTTCCTGGACCCCGCCGTCGCGAAGCCCGAGCTGCCTCAGAGCGTGGTGCTGGCCATCCGCCACACCATGGTGGCCGAGCGCACCGAGCGCCTGCCCAGCTGCAAGGCCATGCGGCAGGTGCTCGAGGGAGGCGCCGACGCCCTGCTGGCGCTGGGGATCGTGCCGAAGCTCGAGCCCGGCACCTGGCGGGACCCCGACGCCACCGAGCCCCACGAGCTGGGGGCCTTGTCCTCGGCGTCCCACGGGCCCGGATCCCGTCCCTCGGTGGGCCCCAGCTCACGCCCTTCGGTGGGCCCCAGCTCCCGTCCCTCGGTGGGCCCCAGCTCCCGCCCATCGCTGGGCCCGAGCTCACACCCCTCGGTGGGACCGAGCTCAGGTCCTTCGATGGGACCGAGCTCTCACCCCTCGATGGGCCCCGTCTCTCGGCCCTCGGTCGGGTCCGAGGCCTCCCTGCGGCTCGGGCCTCCGCCCATGGCCCGCTCCGTGCCCCCCACGGCTCCGCCCGTGGAGCCGCCCGCGCCCGCCAGCCCAGTGCGCTGGGCCCTCATCGGCGCGATCACGGCCCTGGCTGTTGTGTTCTGCCTGGCTCTCGTGGGTGTCCCCAGCTTCGTGCTCTGGAGCCGCTCGCCCACCGAGCCGGCGGAGCTGGTCGAGCCAACTCCCCCCGTTCCGGAGGCTCCGATGGAGGTTCTGGAGCCCGAGCCGACGCCCGAAGCCGAACAGGACGCGGTGGTGGACGCGGAGCCCCCCGCGCTGGAGCCGGAGCCCGAGCCTGTACTCGACGAGGCGGAGCCGGTGCCTGGAGCGGAGGCGGAGCCGGAGGCTGCGGTGGAGCCCGAGCCGGTCGAGGAGGCGCCGCCCACGCCGGAGCCCGCGGCCGTGGATGAGGCGCCGGAGCCCGAGCCAGAGCCCGAGCCCGTGGTGGAGGCGGCGCCGGAGCCCGAGCCCGAGCCCGAGCCCGTGGTCGAGGCAGCGCCGGCGCCCGAGCCTGAGCCCGTGGTGGAGGCGACGCCGGAGCCCGAGCCTGTCGTGGAGCCCGAGCCTGTCGTGGAGCCCGAGCCGGCGGGGCCGGCCATGGTGGTGGTGAGCGTCTCCGGCATCCAGGGTGGTGTCTGCTTGCGGAGCGTGGGTGGGGTCACCAAGTACTGCGAGGGCCGCGCGCCTCCGGGGAACTACGACATCCTGCTGTTGGCGGGTGACGGGAGCAGCTTCGTCGCGGGCCAGAAGGCGATCAAGGCGGGGCAGCCCGCCGTGATCACCTGCGACACGGTCTTCCAGACCTGCTTCTGATCAGCGCCGCCGGCGCCGGATGAACGCACTGGCCAGCAGCCCGAGTCCCCAGAGGGGAGCGGCCGGGACCGTGCTGCAGCCGCCGCCGCCGCCATCCTTGTCGTCATCGTCGGCGCCGGTGTCGTCGTCGCTCGGCTCACCGGTGTCGGCGCCGCAGCTGCCGTCGCTGTCGTCGGGGTCCTGGAAGTTGGGCAGCCCGTCGCAGTCGGTGTCGGCGGTGCCTTCGACGCTGTCGTCGCTGCCGTCGCCGTCGGCGTCGGTGTCGCAGAAGTCGGGGTCACCGTCGTTGTCCGTGTCGCCGTCGCCTTCGGTGGCGTCGGGGATGCCGTCGCCGTCGCGGTCGTCGCTGTCGGCGCCGCCGCAGTCGATCTCGGCGGGGTCGTCGATGCCGTCGCCGTCGGAGTCCGCTTCGTTGGGATCCGTGTCGTGGTCTTCGACCTCGGCCCGATCGTCGAGGCCGTCGCCGTCGCTGTCGGTGCTGGTGGGGTCGGAGCCGTGGGTGTGGACCTCGTCGCCGTCGGTGAGGCCGTCGACGTCCGAGTCGTCTAGCTTGGGGTCGGAGCCGGGCGAGAA
>CAYZVO010000161.1:0-21522 GCA_964481655.1 uncultured Enterobacterales bacterium
CCGCGGGGTCCGGGGCGCGGTGGTAGATGGCGGCGGCCTGGTCGTCGCAGTCGCCCCCGCCGTTCTCGTCGTCGGTGTCGTGGCCGTCGCCGTCCATGTCGTAGTCGGAGTTGCCGGCGCAGTCGCTGTCCACCCCGTCGTACCAGGCATCGTCGGCGCCCGGGTAGACCGAGGCGTCGCCGTCGTCACAGTCGTCCCCCCCCGCGAGGATGGCGTCGTAGCCGTCGCCGTCCGCGTCGCTCACGGCGTTGCCGCTCAGGGCCACCTCGGCGTCCGCGGGCTCGTGGGCGTTGCTGGACAGCAGCACGGTGCCGGCGTGGGCCTCGAAGTCACCGGGCTCGAAGCTCACGGTGAGGGTGGTGGAGGCGCCCGGCGCCAGCTCCCCCTCGGCCAGCACAGCGACGAACGCGCCGGAAGACCCAGGCGCCAGGCTCGACGCGAGCACCAGCGAGGCCGACCCGCTGCAGAGGTTGGTGACCGTCAGCTCCTGGGGATCGGCGCCCTCGGCGGGGGCGTCGGTCCAGGTCAGCTCGGCACCCGAGACGTGCAGCACCGGGCAGTCGTCCTCGGGGACCGTGGGGCCGGTGTCGTCCACGTCGATGCCGCCCTTGGGGCAACCGACGGCGAGGGCGAGCAGGATGATCACGGCGGGGGAACGGCGCATGGAAACCTCCTGTGGAGGCACCATACTATGGCTGGGCGCGGTGGTGCTCAGCGCCCCGGGGTGGGCAGGTGCAGCCCCAGGAAGAACTGGGCGCGCCAGGTGGGGATGGTGGCGATCCCGTCCACCAGGATCAGCTCGGTGGGGGGCAGCTCCGCCACGACCCTGAACCCGGGCTCGAGGCGCCAGCGCTCGAGCATCAGCCAGGACAGCCCGACCCGGCCCCCGAAGGCGGGGAGCCAGTCGCGGGCGATCTCCCGCTCGCCGTCGGAGAAGCTGCGCAGGCACAGCCCCAGCTCCGGACCGGCACGCCAGCGGGCCTTGGGGCTCGAGGGCATGAACCAGGTGCCCAGCTGCAGGTGCCAGGCGTCCATGGTGAGGCCATCGGAGATGGTGACCGGCGCGGTCACCGCGATCACGGGCCCGAGGTTCCAGGCGCCGGTGTTCCAGGAGACGGGGTCCACGACCACCTGGAAGGGGCGATGGGGGCCGGGCAGGAAGTCGTAGGCGCCCGCGATCCTCGGGGCCTCCCAGCGGGTGTCCGGGCAGCTCCGCTCGGGGCAGGCGGGGTCGTCCGTCGGCTCATCGGCGCGCAGCTCCCCGGCGAAGGCGAGGCAGAGAACGGCGAGGGCGGCGACGGAGGGCATCGTCCGGGTCCTAACGCGCGGGCTGGCCCGGGCGGGCAGAAGCCGCATGGAAGGCAGCACCCGCGAGCCGCGTTACGCAGCTGGCATGGTCCACTTGCTCCCCATGGCGGCCCTGATCGCCGCACCGCTCCTGGCCCAGGATGAGCCCGACGCTGCGGTCGAGCCCCAGGGCGATCTCCCCCAGATCGAGCAGCAGGTCGAGCAGACCCGGGCCGAGGCCATCGCCCAGTTCCGTCGCTTCATCGAAGACAACCCCGACTACGAGCACACCACCGCCGCCCGCTTCCGGCTCGCCAGCCTGCTGATCGAGGACGCCGATGACACCGGCGCCTACGGCCCCGCCATCGAGCAGCTCGAGTTGGTCCTGGCCGCGGTGGAGCGCGGCGAGGCCGGCGGCTTCGAGCAGCACGCCGAGACCTGGTACCTGCTCGGCTGGTGCCTCGAGGATCTCGGGCCCACCCGAGCGACCGAAGCCTGGCAGCGGGTCGTCCAGCTCGAGCCGGGCAGCGAGCTGGCTGCCTCCGCGCTGCTGAAGCTGGGCAGCCAGGCCATGGACCAGGCCGACTGGGAACAGGCCACGACCCACTTCGAGGCCGCCCGGGCCACGAACGCGGACCCGGCCACCATCGCCCAGGCCAGCTACCTGGCGGGCTGGACCTACTACAAGACCAACGCCTGGTCCCAGGCGACCGAGGCCTTCGCCGCCGTGCTCGCCTCGGAGGCCAGCTCCGTGCCGCGGGACGAAGCTCTTCAGTACATGGTGCTGGTGCTGGTGGAGCACTGCGACGAGCTGGGCGCGGACATCGTCGGCCAGCTCGACTACGCTCTGGCCAGCGTGCCCGCCTCGCTGCAGGCCAGCTTCGTGGAGCGCACCATCACGGTGCTCGAGGGCATGGCCCGCTTCGAGGAAGCCGACGCGCTGCGACGGCGGGCGGACGGCCCCGCCAAGAAGCGTCGCAAGCGGACGAAGGGCAAAGAGCGAGGCTGACTTTCGCTCGATCGCCGCCTGTGGTAACATGGGGGGTGGAGGATCGAGGTGAGCATCGAGCAGCAGGGCCAGGCCCCCATCCGCTGGCTGATCGTCGCGGCGCTGATCGCCGGTGGCGTCTGGTACTCGTGGACCGCCCACCGCGACGCCGAGCGCCCCTCGCCGCAGGCCGCGGCCGCCGATGCCGAGCCCGAGGTCGTGCGCTCTGGGGTCGACGTGGCGGAACCCGCCGACTGACTCAGCCCTCCAGCACGTCGCGCCAGCCGCCATCCGCGGCCAACAGCGCCTCGAGGCCAGACGGTCCCCGATCGGCCAACAAGCCGAGGACCAGGGCGCCGAGCTGTTGACGCAGGGCCACCGCGGGCGTGCCGAAGCGCGACACGTCGGCCCGCTCGAGCACCCAGGACCGCGCGGCACGGGGCACCCACGAGGCCCCCCGCGCGGAGACCACGCACACGGTGGGCGCGCCGAGGGGAGCATCTGCGCTCAGCTGGCAGGCCTGCAGGTAGGGATCGGTGAGCAAGACGAGGCGCAGATCCGCGGGGGCCTCGAGGAAGATGGACATCGTGTCCGGCAGGCTCAGGTGCTCCCCCCAGCTGCGCCGCCGGGCAGCGTCCATGCCGTTGAAGGAGATGTCGTAGGGCACCACCGCCATGGACTCGTGGATCAGGCCGTAGCCCGCCGACAGCACCCACTGGTCGACCTCGATCCTCGCCCGCCGGGCCAGGCCGATGCCCCGGTTCAGGCGCCGCTGGGGCAGGCCCACGTAGAACAGCCCCGCGGGGGTGCGCAGGTGCCCCAGCTCGTCCTCACGCCACAGGCGACGGGTGAGCTGCTGGAAGTCCGACTGGGTGAGCTTGCGCGGGTGATCGTACAGCTTCTCGCGGGTGCAGATGGTGACGAGGGAGACGCGCATGGGACCTCCGGAGGGAAGCCAAGGTAGCACGGCGCGCCGCGCCGCATCCGACGCCTGATATGCTCGGAGAATCCCGCCCCAAGGAGGACGACCCATGAGATCGCTGGCCCTCTCCCTGCTCGCCCTGTGCGCCCTGTCCCTCACCGCCTGCGGCGACAAGGACGACACCGAGGCCCCCGAGGCCGACACCGACACCGACACCGACACCGACACCGACACCGACACCGACGCCGACGGGGACACCGACGCCGACACCGACGCCGACAGCGACGCCGACGCCGACGCCGACGCCGACGCCGACGCCGACAGCGACGCGGACACCGACACCGCCGAGCTGGCCGGTCTGTGGCGCCTGACCGAGTTCTGGTGCGGCACCTACGACATCTCATCGGACTGGTTCGCCATGATCCCCAGCACCACGATGGACGTCAGCGGCAGCGACGCGGCCATGACCGCGCTGCTCACCAACACCAACGACAACTGCGAAGAGGTCATCCAGTACAACTGGGCCACCGACGGCACCAACATCACCGGCGACAGCGACGGCATCGTGAGCTGCGATCCCGCGGCCTGCCGGTTCAGCGCCGAGGACGCCCCCTGCGAGCTGGGTGACGGCGCGGGGGACTCCGGCGGCACGAGCACCTACGTGCTGGTGGACAGCACCCTGACCACCACCACCACAGGGGATCGGGACTCCCTCTGCGGGCACCTGGACGTGATCCAGACCTGGGAGCGCCAGTAGCGATCCGAGGAGGTCAGCCCTCTCGTTGGTTGAGGGCCGCGACCGCGGGGGTGGCGGCCTCGGCCACCTGGGGGATGGGGTCGCTCAGCGCCCGCTCGAGGGCCGGCAGATCCGGGCCACCGCCCATCACGGCCATGGCCCGGCAGGCGGCGCGGCGCACGCGGGGGGAGCCGTGGGTGAGCAGCCGCCGCACGGGCAAGCGCCAGCGCGCCTCGGCGGTGTGGCGCGCATAGCGACAACCGCCGACGGCGAGGTCCGAGGGTGAGGTCGCCACCAGCGGGCGGATGAGGGCCGCGATCAGCGCCGGGGAGCAGTCGCCCACCGCCGCGACCAGGGCAGGCTGGTGCTCGGGGGCGGCCCGGGAGAGCAGCTCGAGCAGGGCTGCTGGGTCGTCGGGCAGCTCGCCCGGCGGGACCTCGGGGGTGGGCTCGGCCAGGGCCTCGCGCTCGAGGTCCAGGCTCGGCCACGGCGCGGGCTCGGGGCGATCGGCGTCGCCGTCGAGGCGGGCCAGGGCCAGCTGAGCCACGGAGTCGAGCTCTGGGTGCCCGAGCAGGGGCTTGAGATCCGCGAAGACCGCAGGACCGGCCACCAGGCCCAGGTAGCCAGCAGCGGCGGCGCGCACGGCGACGCTGTCGTGCTCCAGCAGGCGCCGGGCCCGACCCGTGCCCGCCGCGGACTGGTGGGCCGACAGCAGCGACAGGGACTGCAGCAGCAGGGCCTCATCCGTCAGCTCGAGGCCCTGGCACAGGGCGGCCACGCCGTCGAGCTGAGCGTAGGGCGCCCACTCGAGGGCCAGCGCCGAGCGCTCGAAGGGCCCAGCACGGACGGCGTCCCGCAGCAGATTGGCGGCGCGCCAGCCCCGCAGGGTGGCGGCCACGTGCAGGGCGGAGTCCCAGTCACCGCGGTCGTCCTCGAGCACCTCGCGGGCCTTGCCGAGCAAGGAGGCCGCGCTGGCGTCGGGCAGCGCGGGCATGGCCAGCCCGCGGGCGATGCGGTCGTAGAGGGTGTCGAGCTCAGACATGGGGGGCTCCTGGGGTTTCAGGGCTCGAAGCCTTCGAGCTCGAAGTCCTGGTAGTGGCAGAGGCGGGGCTCGTACTTGTCGAGATCCCACAGGTGCATGCCGTTGCCTTGGCAGTGCTTCCACTGGTCGCAGCTGGCGCAGCGGCCGACCTTGGTCCAGCGGCGATCCCGGAACTGCTGGAAGCGGTGCTCCCAGACGTCCACGAAGCTGTCGTCGAAGATGTTGCCCTGGGCGAAGCGGCGGTCGATGTTGGGGCAGGCCAGGATGTCCCCGTTGACCATGATGCCCCCGACCCGCACGCCGGCCATGCAGAAGTAGTCGTGATCGCGGACCTTGCGCTCAAGGCAGGGCCCGACGTAGCCGGACTCGGACAGGTTCACCGTGATCTCGCCCCGGGCCTTCCAGTCCAGGATCTTGCGCATCAGCTCCTGGTACCGCGCCGGCGAGAGGAACAGCTCGGGCAGCTGGGGGGCGCGGCCGATGGGGGCGATGGTGAACAGGCGCCAGCGCTTCAGGCCCAGCTCCTTCACCAGCTCGTAGACCTCTTCGAGTTGGTCGAAGTTGCGCTGGTTGACGCAGGTGATGGCGTCGATGACCTGGTAGAAGGGCTCGGCCACGAAGCGCCGGATGGTGCCCGTCGCCCGCTTCCAGGAGCCCGGGCGCCCGCGCAACCAGTCGTGCTCGGCCTCGAGGCCGTCGAGGCTGACGGTGACCGAGCCAAGGCGCGCGGCCTTGGCGAGCTCGAAGGCTCGATCCGTCCAACCCCAGCCGTTGGTGACCATGCCCCAGGGGAACTCGAGCTCGTGCAGGGTGCGGCCCAGCTCGAAGACCCGGGGGTAGACCAACGGCTCGCCCCCCGACAGCACCACGGTGATCCCATGGGGATCGTGGTGCTCGCGGATCTCGCGCATCACGCGGACGACGTCGTCGAAGGGAAGGTCCGGCTGATCGGTGTTCGCCTGGCAGTCCGAGCCGCAGTGCAGGCAGTCGATGTTGCAGCGGTGGGTCAGCTCGATGAACAGGTAGCCCAGCTCGTGCAGCTGCCGGATGGTGTGCTGGTAGACGGGCAGCAGGCGCCGACGGGTGCGGCGCCGGATCCGGGAGGGCACCACGCGGGGGACGATGCGACGGATGGCAGCCTCGACGCGCTTGTCGGCCATGGGGGCTCCCTCGGCGCTGGAGAACATTAGTCTGTAGCCCGAACACCAACCCCGCCCCACAAGGAGGACACGGTGATCCAGGATCTCGGCGAACCCTGCGTGGCCCTGCTCCCCAGCCTGTCCCACGTCACCGTGGACCACGACGCCCTCGGTCGCCTGGCCGACCGCATCCAGGGGTCTCCGCTCCCGGTGCCGACCTGGGAGCACCCGGCGATGCCGGACGCCCCAGGCCCCACCCTGGACGCGGTGGTCTGGCTAGCCAACGCCCTGAACTTCTGCTACTGGGTCCCCCCCGGGCAGCGCATGTGGGCCGTGCCGGTGGCCGGACGGCCCGAGGTGGACGCCATCGGGCTGCTGGGCGCCCTGACGGGGGCCGCGCGGGACGGGTTCGACCTGGGGGACGGTGCCTGGCTCGCCCGGGAGGACGCCGGAGGACCGGCGTCGATCTTCGCCCGCGGCGATGGCCACCTGCCCCTGCGGGCCGAGCGTGTGGGCATCCTCAACGAGCTGGGGCGGGTGCTGCTCGCCCGCTTCGACGGACGCCTCGAGCACGCCCAGGAGGCCGCGGGGCACGACGCCGTCGGCCTCGCGCGCTTCCTGATGGACCGCGTCCCCTCGTTCCGGGACGAGCGCGTCTACCGCGGCCAGCGCCTGGTGTTCGCGAAGCGCGCCCAGCTCTGCGCCGCCATGCTGCACCTGCGGCGACGTTCCCTGGGAGCTCCCGGGCTCCGCGGCACCGAGCACCTGACCGCCTTCGCCGACTACATGCTGCCCCGCGCCCTGCGGGAGCGCGGCGTGCTGCGCTACGGCCCCGCTCTGGCCGCGGGCGTCGACGCGCGCCGCGTGCTGCCGGCCCACAGCCCCGAGGAGACCGAGATCCGCGTCGCCACGGTGGGCGTGTGCGAGCTGCTGCTCGGGGAGCTCCGCGCCGGAGGTCTCGCCGTGGATGCCCTGATTCTCGACCACTGGCTGTGGCGAGAAGGCCAGGCCGCGAGCGCACCTCACCACCGCGTGCTGACCACCGACTACTAGCGGCGGTCTCCGCTGGGGTAGACTCGACGGATGCGACGCATCTCGGGCCTCGAGCGGGTCTGGCTGGCCGCGCGCCAGGTCGGTCCCCCCTTCGCCAACCAGCTGGTGCTGGAGGGCACGGGCTCGCCGCGCCCCCCGGACGGCTGGGGCGCCCTGCTGGAGTCCCTGGCCGAGGCTCAGCCCGGCTGCCGAATGCGGCTGCGAGGCATGCTCGGCGGCACGCGCTGGGCCGCTGGCGGCCCCCTGCCGCGTGTCATCGAGCTGGACGGCGACGCCTGGGACGGCAAGGGCCCCGCCGGGGCGCCGTTCCTGGACGCCCCCATCGACCCGTCCCGCGGCCCACTCTACGAGATCGTCCTGCTGTCTGGGGAGCCCAGCCGCATCGTGCTGCGCACCCTCAACGCCGCGACCGACGGCGCCGGGATGCTGCTCTTCGCCCGCGGTGTGTTCGCGCTGCTGCGGGGCGAAGCACCTCCGACGGCCCTGGCGGGCCCCACGAACGACGAGGATCTGGCCGCCACCCTGGGCGTCCAGGCCTCCGCACCCCCACCCCACGACGCCGCCGCCCCCACCGGCGAGGCCAGCGGGACCGGGGTCGGCTGCACCTGGGCCCGGGTGCGGCTCCCCACCACCGACGCCGTGGTGCCCCGCATCGCCATCGCCCTGGCTCGCGCGGCCACGAACACCGCCGGCGGGCGCTGCATCGTGCGGGTGGACGTGCCCGTCGACCTGCGCCGCTGGGCGCCACAGCTGCAGAGCAGCGCCAACCTCACCGGCTGGATGCAGCTGCCCATACACCTGCACCTGGGCGCCGACGATCCCATCGAGGCCGTGCGCTACGTGATGCGCGACGGCCTGCAGCGCAAGGCCGCCGCGGCCCACGTGCTGGGCGCCGGCTTCGCCCGCAAGCTGCCGCTGCCCGTGCTGGCGTGGATGGGCCGCAAGCTGGCCACCGACAGCCTGCGGGACGGCCGCTACGGCACCTCGGCGGTCATCTCCCACCTGGGGCGCATCGACACCGCCGACTTCTCCGGTGGGGGCTTCGCCGCGAAGCGGGCCTTCTTCGTGCCACCTGGAAGCCCGGGCCAGCCCGTCTTCGTCACGACCGTGGCGGGCCCCGAGGGCCTCGAGCTCTGCCTGGCCCTGCCCGACACCCTCGCCGACGGCGGCCGGCTCGAGAACTTGCTCGACGATCTGCGCCGCGCCCTGGCACGATAGCCGCACCCTCCATCCGCCCCGGGAGCGTCCATGGGTCACCTCAACGACGTCAAGGCCGAGTACCTCGCCCTGCAGCAGCGCCTGGATCAGGGTCCCGCGGGCGCCCCCGCACGCGACGCCCTGTTCGACATCCTGAAGATGCTGTACACGGAAGACGAGGCCCGCACCGCGGCCCACATGCCCTGGTCCCCGATCTCTGCTGGGCGCCTGGCCGCGGCCCTGGGGGAGTCCAAGGACACACTCACCGCGCGCCTCGACAAGATGTGCGACAAGGGCCTGGTCTTCGACTTCATCAACCACGACACCGGCAAGGTGCGCTACGTGCTGGCTCCCGCGGTGGTGGGCTTCTTCGAGTTCACCTTGATGCGCGTGCGGGACGACATCGACCAGGGCGCCATGGCCAAGGCCCTGCACGAGTACATGTTCGAGGATCGAGCCTTCGCCGACTCCGTCTTTGGCCAGGGTGACTCCGTGCTCGGCCGCGCGCTGGTGAACGAAGAGGTCCTGGCCATGCAGGACCACTCCGAGGTGCTGGACTTCCAGAAGGCCACCCACCTGATCGAGGAGTCGGGCGGCGGCGCGGTGTCCCTCTGCTACTGCCGCCACAAGGGCGAACACACGGGCCATCCCTGCGAGCACCCCCAGGACATCTGCACCAGCCTGCAGCCGGCCGCGGACTTCACCATCCGCCGCAACTTCGGCCGGCCCGCCGAGGTCAGCGAGCTCAAGGAGATCCTGGCCATGGCCCGGGAGCGGGGCCTGGTGCAGATCGCCGACAACGTCCAGCAGAACCCGATCTACATCTGCCACTGCTGCGGCTGCCACTGCGGCCAGCTGCTGGCCATCTCCCGCTTCGGCCTGAAGAACGCCGTGCGGACCAGCCCTCGCATCGCCGCGGTGGACGAGCACAAGTGCAACGGCTGCGGCCGCTGCGCCCGCCGCTGCCCCATCGGCGCCATCAACATCGTGGCCAAGCCCCGGGTCCCCGGCCAGAAGGTCCAGATGAAGGCCGAGATCGTGGACGATCTCTGCCTGGGCTGCGCGGTGTGCCACGCCGCCTGCGGAAAGCGTGAGGCCCTGAGCTTCCCCGAGCGGACCGCCCGGGTGCTCACCCCAGAGACCACCCTGGACCGCATCGTGATGCGCGCGGTGGAGACCGGCTCCATCCACCACATGCTCTGGGGCCACGAGCAGGCCGGCAGCATGAAGTTCCTGCACCGCTTCGTGGGCGCTGTGGAGCGGCTGCCTGCGGTGCATCGCGCCATGGTGGGCCGACAGCTCAAGTCGCGCTTCGTGGCAGCGCTGGGCTCGGGGGCCAACAAGACGGGCAAGGCGCCGCCGGTGTAGCCCTCAACCCGCGCAGGTCTGGGTCCAGTTCAGGGCCCAGAAGCGCTGGCCCTCGACCTGGTACTCGAACAGCGTCCCGGGCTCCCGGGGGCTGGTGGAGAGCACCTCGATGGGCGCACCCTGGGGGACCGCGATGGGCTCGCCCACGGGCTCGCGGGAGTTCTTGTCCACCGGCTGTACCGTGCTGTCCGGGCAGGGCCAGGTCGGGTACTCGGCGACCAGATCCGGGTTGGGCTGGCGCATGAGCTGCTCGCCGTCCCAGCGGTAGGTCCAGCCGGCCGAGGCGACGTGGTACCCCATGGAATAGCCGGTGCGATCCACGTACTGGAAGGCACCGTGGGCCACGTTGCCCCAGGCGTGGGCCTGGGTGTCATCCGCCAGCACACTCACGCTGCCGTCGGGGGCCACCCCGTAGAACCGGACCTTGTCGCAGCCGTCGTGATCGCAGGTGTGGTAGGACAGCGCCAGCACCGCGCGGCCGTCGTCCAGGATGCCCGCCCGCTGGAAGTGGTAGTAGATGCTGTCGTTCTCCCAGGCGGGGCGTTCGAAGTCGTAGTCGCCCTGCCAGGTCCAGGACCCACCATCGACGCGGGCGCGCACCGCCGTGAAGCCCGCCTCGTGGGGACAGGCCTCGACCACCACGGTGTTGCCTTCGAGGATCACCCGCTGCTCCACCGCCCGGGCCTCGGCGCGACCGTCCACCGGCGGGCACAGCGCCCCCTCCACGGGCACCGGCTCGAGCAGCAGGGCCGAGGCCAGGGCCGCGTGCCAGTCGGTCCGCATCTGGGGGCCGATCCGATGGGCGATGCCGGCGTAGCTGTGCAGCTCGGCGGGGTAGTCGCGGGCCTGCAGGGCCGTGACGGCCTCGCGCACCGGCCCGATGGGCACGACCTCATCGTCCTCACCGTGGAAGGCCTGGATGTCCGGGAGGTTCTCCGGGGTGCTGGGCCGATCTTCGATCAGGGTGAGGGGCAGGTCGCCCCCCACAGGCACCGCCGCCTGGATGTGCTCGGGCCAGCCCGCGGCCACGGCGAAGCTGATCATGCCCCCCTGGGAGAAGCCCGTGATGACCGGCTCGCCGGCGGTGGGGTAGCGGTCCTCGGCCCAGTCCATCAGCGCCACCACGTCCTCGGCCGCCTCGTGGATGCGCAGCCCCAGCCCTTCGCGGTCGGGGTCGCCCACCTGGAAGCCGAACCAGGAGCCGCCGCCGTTGGCGGTGGGATGGGGAGCGAGGGGCAGGATGATCCGGGCGGGGATCGCCAGCCCCTCGACCGAGCGAGCGAAGCGCTCGGGCCTGCTGCCCATGCCGTGCACGGCGATGAGCAGGGGGAGCTCGTCGTCGGGGCTGGCGCCGGCGGTGAGCACCAGCTCGTGGCTCAACAACGCGCGCTGGGCGGGGGCGGGCTCGACGACGGGAGCCACCGGCTCGGGCGTCGGCGTCGCGGGCACCGGCGCGGGCGGAGACGAGCAGGCGAGCAGCAGCGGGAGCAAGCAGAGCGTGGCGCGCATGGGGCATCCTTTGCGGGGGCACGGTCGACGCGTACCATGGAGGCCCGCCTGCGCCCATGAGCATCCTCCTCACCATCACCGCCGTCGCCCTCGGGCTGGGCTGCCTCGCCTGGTGGGGCATGGCCGCGGCCATCCACCACAACCTGCGTCCGGCGCCGTGGCTGCACCGCGTCCAGGCAGCGGAGCCGGCGCGCTGGCCGAGCGTGAGCGTGGTGATCCCGGCCAAAGACGAGGCCGCGACCCTCGAGGCCGCCATGGCCACCCGCCGGGCCGAGGACTACCCCGGGCTCGAGCTGGTGCTGGTGGACGACCGCTCCACCGACGGCACCGGCGCCCTGGCCGACCGCACGGCCGCGGGCATGGAGGGGCTGCGGGTCGAGCACATCCGGGAGCTCCCCCCCGGCTGGCTGGGCAAGGTCCATGCGCTGCAGCGGGGCGCCGAGCTGGCCACGGGGGAGTGGGTGCTGCTCACCGACGCCGACGTGCACCTGGCGCCGGGGACCATCAGGCGAGCCGTGGCCCACTGTGAGGCGCGCGGAATCGACTTCCTGGCTGTGGTGCCCCGCATGCGCCCCGTGGGCCTGCTGCTCGACGCCACCCTGGTGGTCTTCCTGCAGCTGATCTGCATGGGCCTGCGCCACCGGGCCGTGGAGGACCCCGACTCGCCGGTGGGCATGGGCTCGGGCTCCTTCAACCTGGTGCGCCGCGCGGCGTTGCTGGAGCACGGCCTGCTCGAGCGGGTGCGCCTCGAGGTGGCGGACGATCTGGCCCTGGGCCTGGCGGCCAAGGGGGCGGGCTTGCGCTGCGGTGTGGCCTTGGGGGGCGACGCGGTGCAGGTGACCTTCTACCCGAGCCTCGGCGCCATGTTCAGGGGCTCGGAGAAGAACGGCTACGCGGTGCTGGGGCGCTACAGCCTGTGGCGCACCTGGGCGGGAGCGCTCGGGTTCCTGCTGGTCTGGCTGGCGCCGGTGCTGGCCATCGGCGCCTGGTGGCAGCCGGCGGTGCAGATCCTGGGCGCGGTGACCCTGATGCTGGCCACCGCCCAGCTGGGGGGGCTGGCCCGCAGCAACGGCTGGAGCCCCGCCGTCGCCCTGCTCTGGCCGGTCGGTGCTGTGCTCTTCGCGGCGATGATGATCCGGTCCGGCTGGCTGGGATGGCGGCGGGGTGGGCTGGTGTGGCGGGACTCGTTCTACCCGACCGCCATGTTGAAGGAGGGGTCGAAAGACTCGATGGGGACGGTGTTCTCGGGGAGGGCCGAAAAAAAAGACTGAAGAAATGTGGCGACTGATCCGTGATGGTGTGTATAAAGACATACACACCGGATCACACCGGCCCCCTGCACCGCTCGAAGGAGTCGCCATGAGCCAGACCGACCTCGTCACCGTCGAGAACCTCCGCCGCGTCCGCGGCCGCTTCACCCTCGAGATCCCCCGCTGGACCGTGCCCCCGGGTGTGGTGGTCGGCGTGGTCGGGCCCAACGGCGCCGGCAAGACCACCCTGCTGCGCATGCTGCCCGGGCTGGACAAGGCCGACGGCGGCAGCATCAGCGTGGTCGGCCACGACCCCTGGAAGGCCCCGGAGAAGGTGCGCCTCGAGCTGGGCTTCATGAGCGACGATCAGGCCCTATTCAACCTCCGCATCCACAAGCTGCTGTGGGTGCTCTCCGGCTACTACCCCTCCTGGGACGCGCCCCTGGTGGACAGCCTGCTCGAGCGCTTCCAGCTCGATCCCGGCCGCAAGGTCAGCCAGCTGTCCAAGGGCGAGGCGGTCCGCATCCGCCTGGTGGTGGCCATGGCCCACCGCCCTCGCCTGCTGGTGCTCGACGAGCCCGCCGCGGGCCTCGACCTGGCCGGCCGCCGGGCCCTGCTGCAGACAGTCCTCGAGGTGGTGGGCGACGAGCGCTGCTCGGTCATCGTCAGCTCCCACCAGCTCACCGACCTCGAGCGCATCACCGACCGCCTGCTGGTCATCCACGAGGGCCGCGTCATGCACGAAGGTGCGACGGACGAGCTGGTCCCAGAGGGCCAGACCCTGGAAGAGGCGATGGTCGGGTGGAGGGCGCTGTGAGCACCCGCGCGACCAGCGCCGCCCCGAGCTTCGGTGTGCGGACGAGAGGCGCGCGCAGCCACAGCGCGTCTCCTGTGGTGGGCCACCTGCGCGCCCGGACCGCTCACATCACTGCCTCGAACAAGGCCATGCTGGGCTGGCTGGGCTGTGCGGGCATCGTCTCCCTGTTCATGGCCCAGGCCGTGGTGACGCACCCCCTCTACGTGCTCCTTTCCGGCCTGGTCGGCACCGCGTTCACCTGGGGCCTGCGGCACCCGATGGACGGCGCCGATCCCGTCGTCCCCGTGGGCACGCGTGTGCGCATCGGCATCGACGCCGCGCTCGTCATGGTCCCCGCCGTGGTCCTGCTCCCGCTCCTGGTGCTGGCGCTGACGGGCCTCGATCTCGATGGGCAGGTCCGCCAGGCCTTCCAGTCAACGGACCCACGCCACCTCGCGCCCGTCGGTGTGAACGGCCACGCGCTCAGGTCCCTTGGCGTAGCGGCGCTGACTGTCCCACTGGTGATGGCGGGGCTGCTGTACCCTCCCAAGTGGTTCAGCTACCGCGCGATGCTCCCCGCGCTCCCGCTCATGGTCCTGGTGGCCGCCGGGTGGGGCCTGGGAATGACCACGAGCCTGCTGGGCTCGATCACAATCGCCGCGCTCGCGACCATCGTCATGCTCGCCACGGCCCGCCTTCGCTGGCCCGACCTGGACCTCGACACCCTCTCGGACTGGACCGGATTGGGTCGGCGGGGCTCCCGTTCGCGCGCCGCCCGCCCACCCGCGCAGCGCCTCCGCGGTGACTTCATCCGCGGCGTGCTGCGCTGGTCCGCGATCGTCATCGCCTCGTCCGCAGCGGCCGCAGGCCTGGCCGTGGCATTGCTGGGCGCCGGGTTCTCCACGGGACCGATCCTGGTCACGGTGCTGCCCATCGTACTGCTCAGCCGCCTGCTGGCTCTGACGAACACACTGGACCGGTCCCTGCTGTCCACGGGCGTTCGGAGGCCTTTCGCGGAGAGCCCCCTGGCGCTTCTCCCGGTGCCCCGCAGGCTCCAGGAGCGCTGGTCGCTGCTGCACCTGATGACCATCGGCCTGGTCGCCACCGCCTGCGACCTGGCGATGGTCACGCTCGGCGTGGCGTCGATCAACACGGAAGGTGAGCGCCTCGCCGGGGTCGCGATGATGGTTGCGTCCATCTTCACCAGTGCGACGCTGCCGTGGGCCGCCGCCGCGGTCCATCAGCTGCGCTTCCGGATGGGGAGCAGCGGCAAGGTCGTCGCGACGCTCGTCGGGATCGTCATCGGCGCCCAGGCCACGCCATTCCTCGCGGCGATCCCCTACGTCGCCCTCGGCTATGCCGTGACGCAGGGCCAGGCTGAGTGGATGCCGAAGTTCAGCCCCATCGAGATGCTCTACGTCCTGCCGCTCCCCGGCGGGCTGATGGTGGCCTTCATCTGGGCCGTCATCCTGGGAGCCTTCTGGTTCACCAGGCCGAAGCGAGCGACGGCATGAACCCCCTCCCCCTCCAGCTCTCGGCCGCCTCGGGCGTGCCCTTCTACCGGCAGGTGGTGGACCAGATCTCCGCCCTGGTCCGCTCTGGACAGCTCGCCCCTGGCACCCGGATGCCCTCGGTGCGCGAGCTGGCCGCCCAGCTGATGGTCTCCCTCATCACCGTGCGCCGGGCCTACGCCGACCTCGAGACCGCCGGCCTGGTGATCCGCCGCCAGGGCCAGGGCACCTTCGTGGCGGACAACGTGGGCCAGGCCTCCCAGGCCCAGGCCCAGGAGCAGGCCTACGAGGTCCTCGAGCGCGCGGTCCGCCGCGCCCAACAGCTGGGACTGGAGCCCAAAGAGATCCTCGAGGCCGTGCAGCTGGCCCTCGAGGGTGAGGAGGACAGATCATGAGCGCCCTCGCCCACGCCCGCGGCACCCTGCACTTCCTGCACCCCGACGCCGCCGCGGCCAAGCGCGCCTGGAGCGCCCTGGCCATCGGGGTGGTGGGGCTGCTGTCCACCACCGCACTCCTGGACAACGCCGAGTTCGGCGATCGGCTCTTCGCAGCCATGTGGCTGCTCTTCGCCGCCAGCGGTCTGCACGGGCTCCGCCAGGCGTGCTGGACCCCCCAGGGGGTGGACATGGCCACCCTGCCCATCGGGAGGGTGCGCCGCAATGTCGTCGAGATCGCGACCTACACGGCGCTGATCACCGCCCTCACCGTGCCCTTCGTCCTGGTGCTGTCGACGGTGTCCTCCCGTCGCTTCGAGCCTGTCGCGGCCGCCGAACCCGGGCTGCACCCCGCCGTCGAAGGGCTGCTGGGGCTGGCGGTGGTGGTGCTGCTGCTGGTGCCGCTGCTGGCCGCCGCGGCCCCGGGGAGCGTCCGCCGTGGCCCCGCCTCGCTGCTGCGCCTGCTGCTGCCATGGCTCCCCCTGGGCATCGCCGCCACCGCAGGCTGGCTGGCCGAGCCGACCTACCTGGGCCTCACCCTGCTCGCGATGGTCGCCCTCGCGACCACGCTGCTGGCGCTGCGCCGCACAGGCTGGGAGGACTGGTGGCCCACGCTGCCCGATCTCTTCGCCAGCGATGGCGCCCAGAGGCCAGGCCTGGCCCCCCTGAAACGGCTGGGCGCCGACTTCGTCGCGGGCCTCGGCCACGGCCTGGGCATCGGGGTCCTCGCCAACGCCCTGGCCTGGGCGGTGGTCCTCGCCGTCAGCCGCGGCGCGATCTCATCGCACTGGACCACGCTCGCGCTCCTGCTCATCAGCGGATCGTTCCTGTACGCGATCTTCACCGCGGTGAACCTCCCCATCGCTGCCCGGGCCAAGATCTGGCGCTCAGGCGCCCTGCCGTGGGCCATGCTGCCGCTGCCCCACGGCGCAATGCAGCGCCGGATCCACAGCGGGCAGGCCGCGGTGTGGCTGGTGCTGGCCCTGATCCAGATGTCCATGCTCTGGCTGACCTACCAGGGCCTGGGCGGCGACCGATCGGACATCTTCGGTGCGGAGTTCACCGTGGGGATCCTGCTCGCCTGCCTCCCCATCGCGATCCTCTTCGAGGCCATCAACAGCAACGCCTCCCGCAAGCCGGCAGCCTGGATCCCGTTTGCGCTCGGGCTGCTCGGGTTCGCCTCCTTCATGGCCCCGCTGGTGGCCTCCACCGAGATCCTGGGTGCGGCCGGGCGGCTCATCGACCCCACCGCGCTGACCCCGACCGACGCCCTGCTGCGCACACTCGCCGTGGCTGGCCCCGCGTTCCTGATCGGCCTGGCCTGGCTCGCCGCCGGCCGCCTGCTCGTGCTCCGCGACATCGCGCGCCAGCGGGCGGGCTGAGCCGCGGGACCAGGTGAGCGGTTCCCCTTCGTCCGATGGGTGGCAACAAGGACCACCCCGAAGGTTCCACGACTGCGACAGGATCGCCTCGAAGGTTCCACCCGAGCCAGTGCCCCAGACCACAGCGCCCGAAAACCGGCGTTCCATCGTCCGCGCAGGCACCCATCAGGTTCAGGTGGAACGTTCACCCACACCCTGTCGCGACAATGGAACGTTCACCGCGATCCTGGTTGCTGACCCGCCATCAGACCACGCCGACCGCCCCAAGCACAGCCCTGCATCCCCGGAGCCCGGAGCCCAGAGCTCGCGGCGAATCAGTCCCCTGGCACCGGCGGCGCCTTCTCCATCAGCAGCTTGACGTCGCTGTGCTTCTCGCGGTCGCCGCCGGGGATGCCGGCGGCCTTGGTCCAGACGCCGAAGCGCCGGATGTACTCGCCGTAGCGCTCGTGGATCTCGTCGACCTCGAGGCCCCACATCTCGCCGGTGTAGACGTGCTTGCCCTTGGCGTCGTCGCGCTTGGTGTCGAACCACTCGTCCATGCGGCGCTCGGACTCCTGGTCGTGGTCCATGCCGTGCCAGGACTTGATGGCGCGGATGACGTCGCGGGGTTGCTTGATGAGCTCGCGGAAGTCGACGTCGAAGAAGTTGTCGTCGCCCCGCTCGTCGCGGACCTTCATGGCCCGGGTGATGCCGGTGTGGAACCGCTCGCTGATGTGGCGGCCCACCTCGGGGGGATCGATCTCACCGTAGAGCATGCGCCGGTTCAGGGAGATCATCGAGCAGTAGGACGCCACGCAGTTGTAGGGATCGCGGTGGGTCTGGATGATGCCGGCGTCCGGGAAGACCTCGAGCAGCGAGTCGAGGAACCAGAGGTGCTCCGGGCACTTGAGCACGAAGATCCGGGTGGGGTGCCGGTGGGCCAGGATCTGCAGGTAGCGCTTGTACTGCTTGTAGACCCAGACCATGTCGTGCCGGAAGAGGAAGTTCCCCATCTCGTCGCAGCCGGTCTGCAGGTCCATGTTCATGGCGCCGAAGTTGTTGTAGAACAGCTGCCAACACTCTTCGGGGGTGTGGGGATCGGTCTGGTGCATCACCCGCATCTCGGGGGCGACGTAGCGCACGCCGGCAAGGGTGCGGCGAGCGATGTTGACCCGCAGGGCGCGGTCCTTTTCGGGATCGTCCAGGCGCACGGGCACAGGGGTGTGCAGCTCCCAGAACTTGAGCGATCGGTAGCCGGGGTCCTGCGAGAGCAGGTGGTGCAGCAGGGTGGTGCCGGTGCGGGGGAAGCCCACGATGAAGATGGGCCGCTGGATCGGGATCTCCTTGACCCGCGGGTACTTGTGCACGTAGCGCTCGACCATCAGCCGGTTGGCCAGGGCCTTGAGCGCCGCCTGGCGGGTGACCACGCGACCGAAGGCGGTCAGGGGCAGCTTGTTGGCGGCCTCGAGGTAGTGGTCGAAGAACTGCAGGAAGCGGCTGTCGCCGAACTCGGCCAACTTCTTGCGGCGGGTGGCGTGGTACAGCACGTTGCCCCGCTCGACATTGCCCAGGGGGAAGCCGAGCTTGTCGATGAGGCTCAACAGTCCGTTGACGGCCTTCATGCCGAGGCCGTACTCGAGCCGCCGGACCGTGAGCTGCTGCTTCTTGCTCATGGTGTCCTCTCTCCATCACCGGCACCGGACAGGCGCCAGCACATCCATGCGGAGCCCTGCTGGATAACCGGATCTCCCAAGCTCTCCAGCATCAGATCCCGCGCCCGGGACCAACGCTCTGCCGGCCAGCCCTTCTGGTGCAGGACCACGTAGCCGAAGCCCGCATCGACCAGGCCGCGCAGCTCCACCTCATCGAAGGGCTCCCGGCGGCTGTCAGCGCCCCGCATCAGCCCGTGGAACCAGGCCGGCAGCGGCTGGGCATCGACGGAGCCCCCGTCCCCGTCGGCCACCAGGTGGCCCAGGTGGTGGTGGTAGCGGATGGGCCGTCCGTGGCGGAGCTGCAGCAGCTCGTAGTTCAGGTGGTTGACCGGGTTGGGCTGGGGGGGAAGGTCCAGCACGGCGCCACCCCCCGGCAGCTCCGCCAGGGCATCGGCGCCGGCGTGCTCGGGCACCCGGTAGTGGCCCACAGGCCAGCGCCCGGAGCGCCAGGTCTCGAGGCCCGCGTCGGCCAGCAGGACCAGGGCCAGCGCCACGCCGGCCCAGCGCCAGCGTCCAGCCAGCCACTGCACCGCCAGGCCCGCGGCCACAGCGGCCGCCAGGCTCCAGACCGCCAGCAGGCGATCGGGCCAGTGGAACCAGCCGAGCACCGGCAGGCTGCGCAGCAGCGCGAAGGGGCCCCAGGGATCCGCAGCTGGGCTCCCAGGCTGGAGCAGCCCCGGGTGGGGGCCGAGGGCCAGCGCCATGGACAGCAGCAGCCCGACCCCCACACCGACCCACAGCCGCCGCTGCCCCCGCGGGAGGGTCCACGGCAGGACGACCAGCGCTGCGAGTGCCAGCCAGCAGGGCCGCGCGCTGCCCGGACCGAACCAACCCAGCAGGCCCACCGAGGCGTGGGAGGCCGTGCGCAGCCAGAACTCGCCCTCGTCGAACCCGCGCACCCCCGACGCGCGCACGAGGAACAGGCCCACCCAGGGCAGCGCCAGCAGGGCGCCGACCACGATCCCGTCCCGCAGGCGCCGACCGAGCCCCGGCGGGCGCCCGGCCCAGAACCGGAACGGCAGCAGCAGCGCGAGGCTCACGCCCGCCAGCAGGCCCAGCTCCCAGGACGCGAGCAGCAGCAGGGCGCCCGCCAAGCCCGCCTGCCATGAGGCGTGGGGATGGCCACCGCGCCAGGCCCGCTGGACCAACGCGAGGAAGACCGCCACGAAGCCCAGGGCCACCAGCTCGAGGCGGCCGCCGGCCAGGTGCTGCAGCACGAAGCCGTCAAGCTGCAGCAACAGCCCCACCACCAGGGCCACAGGCCGGCTGGCGCCAGCGTTCCGCGCAAGCAGCCAGCCCCCCGCGCCCAGCACCACGAGGTAGCCCACCGCCACGATGTCGTAGGCCAGCTCGAGGGGCAGGACGGCGCGCAGAGCGGCCACCAGCATCACATCCAGCCAGCCCCCCAGGGCGGGCAGCAGGTCCACCCCCTCCGGCCAGCCGATCATGGTGGTGTGGAGCACGCCCGCGCGACCTGCGACCCACGAGGTCCACAGGTGCCCGGCCAGGTCCACCGAGAAGTGCCCGAAGGCCCGGCCACCCGCCGTGGCGAGCCACAGCAGCGGCAGCGCCAGCAGGCCCGCCGGCCACCAGCGGGGGCCCGGCTTCCATGGTGAGGTCCGCGGCTCCATACCCGTCCCGTATCCCAGGACCGCCCCCGCGGGATAGCAGGGACCCATGGAGCTGGCAGACGGACGGTACAAGCTCGAGCAGGTCATCGGACAAGGTGGCTTCGCCACGGTGTGGCGAGGCTACGACACCGCCCTGGGTGTGCACCGGGCGGTCAAGCTGCTGCACCCCAACCTCGGCAAACGCCAGCAGTTCCGCGAGCGCCTGCGGGCCGAAGCCCGGGCCATGGCCCGCCTGGCCCACCCCAACGTGCTGACCGTGCACGACATCGGGGAGCAGGACGGCCAGGACTGGTTCGTCATGGACCTGGTCGAGGGCGGCAGCCTGGGCGACTGGCAGAAGCGCGGCGGGGCCCTGCCCCCCGACCTGGCGGTGGCCTGCGCCATCCAGGTGCTCTCGGCCCTCAGCGCCGCCCACGCCGCCGGCATCGTACACCGGGACGTCAAGCCCCAGAACATCCTGCTGGACGCCGAGGGCCGCTGCCGCCTGGCGGACTTCGGCATCGCCCTGCTCGAGAGCGAGGAGCTGCTCCACAACACCAAGACCGGCGCCACCATGGGCTCCCTGTCCTACATGGCGCCGGAGCAGCGCCTCAGCGCCAAGGGTGTGGGCGCCACCGCCGACCTGTACGCCGTGGGGTCCACCCTCTACGCCCTGCTCACCGACGCCAACGCCATCGACCTCTTCATCGCCCTGCCGGACTCATCCCGCTGGGACCCTGTGCCCGAGGTGCTGCGCCCCATCCTGCAGAAGCTCACTCAGCACGAGCCGGACAAGCGCCACCAGAGCGCCGCCGAGGTGGCCGCCGAGCTCGAGGCCGCCCAGGTCAGCCTGCCGGAGACCGACTGGGACGCGTGGATGGCCCAGGTCTCGGCGCCCAAGCCCGGGGCCGGTCCCACCCTGGTGGTCCCCACCGTCGACGTGATGCGGCGCTCCACGAGGCACGCCTTCACCATCCTCGAGCCGAGCGAGGGCCCCCAGAGCCCGCCCACCGCCGTCCCCGCCGAACGCACCGCTCAGGAGACCTACTTCGATCCGCCGGTCCAGGACGACGCGCCACCGACCGCGGTCCCGCCGGTCCCGCTGGAAGACGCCGCCGAGCTGCCTCTGGGTGACAAGGAGCCAGGCGCCCGTCGGCCCTGGCCCGTCCTGCTGGCCGTCGGCGTCGCGGCCGCCGCGAGCATCGGCGTGCTGTGGTGGTCCCCCTGGAGCGCGGAGCTTCCCCCCGTCGAGCCCGTCCCCGAGGCGCCTGCGGTGAGCCCCGAGGCCGCAGAACCGAAGGACGAACCGGCGGAGCCCGTGCAACCCGCCGTCGAACCCACAGAGCCCGAGCCGCCGAGCGACGGAGCCGCCGAGCCGGAACCGACGAGCGCCGAACCCGAGCCGCCAAGCGATGAACGTCCCACCTCCGCGCGACCGGACCCCGAGCCCTCCGGGGACGCCGTCGTCGCCGTGGAGCCGCCCCCCCACCCCCCCCCCCCCCCCCCCCCCACCCCCCGCCCCCCCCCCCGCCCCCCCCGCCGGGGGGCCGGGGGGGCCCCCCCGCCCCCCCGCGCCCCGGCGCCCCCCCGCGGGGGGGGGGGGCCCC
>CAYZVO010000162.1:0-21346 GCA_964481655.1 uncultured Enterobacterales bacterium
ACTGCTTCCGGCGGTTTCTGTTCCGAGTTTGTCTGGACCACTACAGGGGGCCGTATGGATCATGGTAGAACCGCCATCCCCGTCCAACCCCTCGAGACGGCGGAGGTGCGCCATCCTCCGCGGGTGCTCTCAAAGACAGCCGCCGTCGTCGGGGTTCAGCTCGGGGTCTCGGTCGTGGCAGTCGGCGCCGTCCGCCCAGGCTGAGCTGTCGTACGCCCCCGGCTGCCACCACTCGAAGTAGCCATCACCGTCGAGATCGAACAGGTCGGCGTCCGGGCCGCCGTACAGGCCGATGTCCGAGCTGGAGCCGTCGGGATCGGAGAGGGCGCTGTCGCCTGCGTCGATCAGGGTCGAGCTGGTGTCCAGGTGAAGGTCCCAGTCCGCGGGATCGGCGGGTGAGAGGTCGAGGAACAGGGGATCGGCGGAGAGGTTGCCGTCGCTGCCGGTAGGATCGGTCATGCCGCTGAAGTCAGCGGGTGTGTTGCCCCAGACGACGCTGTTGGTGAAGGTGACGGTCGAACCGTTGACCGTCACGCCCGCATCGCTGCCGCTCTCGTTGTGGCTGATCACGCTGTTGGTGAACGAGGCGACCGAGCCCAACCAGGCATAGACCCCCCCGCGCTGTGAGAGGTCACGTTGCCGACGATCGCGACGTTCTCGAAGTCGGCGTCCGACGCGTAGAGGCCCACGCCAGCGCCGTTCGCCCCGGTGTTGCCGGTGAACGCGCAGTTGCTCAGCAGGACGCGGTTGTTGGCGGCCATCAGCCCACCACCGAACAGGCTCGACGTGCTGGCATGGTTCCCCTCCACACGCACGCGCTCGATGAGGGCCGCGCTGGAGGAGCCGGAGGGGGATGAGAGGTAGAGACCGCCTCCGTATTGAGCCTCGTTGTCGGCGACGATGCTGTCGGCCAGCAGGTACTCTTCGCTGTTGGTCCAGAGCCCTCCGCCGCTCCCGGCGGCGATGTTGCCTCGGATGTGGAGTCGCTGCATCACGGGCTCGCCCAGCTGGACGGCGACGCCACCGCCGACGTTCGTGGACTCGTTGCCCTCGATGAGCAGATCCTCGAGGCTCGGTGAGGCACCGTCGATGTAGACACCTCCGCCGTGGCTCGCGTAGCCGTTGGTGAGCGTGAAGCTCTCCAGGACCGAGTCCATGCCTTCGCCGCTGGTGAAGCTCACGACCGGACCGGCCGCGCCGCCATCGATGATGGTCGCGTCGCGCCCCTCGGCGCCCCGGAGGGTGATGTCCATGCCCCCGAAGTCCACGTTCTCGTAGTAGGTGTCGGCGGCGACGCAGACGACGTCGGCGGAGAAGGACAGGTCGATGGCACCCTGGATGGTGGTGCTGTCGCCGGGGACCAACAGCGTGCAGTCGAGGCCGGGGAGCTCGGCGTCGGTGTCGTCCCAGTCGCGATCGTCGTGGACGTAGCCGCTGGGCGGCGTGCAGGACACCGCGCAGTCGCCGCAGTCGCTGCTGTCGCCGAAGCCGTCACCGTCGGTGTCGGCGTAGGAGACGGCGGCGTCCAGGGCGCTGTCCTCGTCCACATCGCCGTCGCAGTCGTCGTCGTGGCCGTCGCAGTACTCGCTGGCGCTGGGGTTGGCGTTGGCGTCGGAGTCGTCGCAGTCGGTGACGTCGGCGACGTAGCCGGAGGGCTGGCTGCAGGCGGCGGTGGTGCTGGACGCGTCACCGTAGCCGTCGCCGTCACCGTCGGCGTACCAGGTCAGCGCGTCGGCTGCGTCGTCTTCGTCGCCGTCGCAGTTGTTGTCGATGCCGTCGCACAGCTCCTCCGCACCCGGGTTGATCGCGACTTCGGCGTCGTCGCAGTCATCGAGCACGGAGTAGCCGTCGCCGTCGCCGTCCACAGGGGGCAGCCCGGTGTCGTCCTTGTCGCCGCAGGCGACCAGCAGGGTGAGCATCATCAGGAGTACGCGCATGGTGGGCCTCTTCGAGGGCGTGTCGGAGACTGCGGAACGAGGGCCGGCGAGTGCGGCGCCGAATCGTCCCCCAAAGTAGCCGACAGGATGGAACGAACCTCTCACGCGGGCCTCACGCGCCCTCGGACCTGTATAGTCGTGGACGAGGTGACCCTGTCACGCTGGCGGGGCCTGAAAGAGGTGCTCGATGCTGTGGATTCTGGCTGTGCTGGTGGGATGTGTCGGTGATGGGGTGCCCCCGACCTGGGAGAGCCTCGACGCAGGGGCGGCCACGGTCTGTGGCATCCGCGCCGACTCGGGCGAGCTCGACTGCTGGGGTGGGACGGGCTCGAATCCCCCCGCCGGGCTCACCGACCTCGCCCACTACGCCATCGGCTACGGTACCGGCTGCGCCGTGGACGGCGACGGCGCGGTGACCTGCTGGGGCGGCGAGGAGAGCCCCGGGGAGCTGGAGCCCGCTCCCGGCACCTACCAGCTCGTGGCCCCGCACCGGAGCGGGTCCTGTGGGCTGCGTGTCGACGGCGAGATCGCCTGCTGGGGGGCGACGGAGGACGGGCGCCCCGCTGGGCCCTTCGTCGATCTCGTCACCGCCGCCGCCATCGGCGTGGCGCTCGACGCCGACGGCGCCGTGCACCAGTGGGGGGGCTTCGCCGTGGATGCGCCTGACGCGGTCTTCGTGCAGCTCGACACGGGCTACCGCGAGGTGTGCGGGTTGACGGACGAAGGCGCCGTGCACTGCTGGGCCGATCCGGAGGCGGACGACGGGGACGCCGCGCCGACCCTGGACACCCCCGAAGGCACGGGGTTCACCCTGGTGGCGGCGGGCTACGGCCACGGCTGTGCCCTCGACGCGGCTGGAGAGGCGGTGTGCTGGGGCGAGGGCCCCGGGACCGAGGCGGAGCCGGGACCGTTCACCGATCTCGCGGCCGGATCGGACTTCACCTGCGGGTTGCGCGAGGCCGACCAGCAGGCGGTGTGCTGGGGGTACCAGAGCGATCCCGAAGGCTAGCGGGGCCGAGTGTGGTGGGGTGACCTGCTACGATGCCTCGACCCTCGGACCCTCAGGAGGCCCCCTATGTCGATGCTACGCCCCCTCGCCCTGTTCGCCGTCCTCGCGGCGGGCAGCTTCGCTCTCGCCGACGACGAGCCCGCCCCGGAGGCGGCCGACGCCCTGGCCGAGGCCGCCGCGGACAGTGAGCCCGCCGAGGCCGAGCTGACCCTGGCGACCTACAACCTGGGCCTGGCCCACGGGGCCGTGGCCCTGGCCGCCGAGCGGCGACCACAGATCCTCGACGCCCTGGGAGAGCTGGACGCCGACGTGCTCTGCCTGCAGGAGGTCTGGTGGGAGGAGGACGCCGCCGCGGTGCTCGAGGCCCTGGGTGAGACCTACCCTCACCACATCCGCGAGATCACCGCGGACGACTCCGAGGCCACCACGCCCTGTGGGATCTTCCCGACCCTCAAGCTGTCGAAGTGCGTCACCAAGAAATGCGAGGCCAACGGCATCTCCGCCGAGGAGTGCGTCTCCACCGAGCCCTGCCAGGAGCGATACGACGCCCTGGCCGACGACTGCAAGCGCTGCCTGGCGGCGAACACGGCCAGCCCCAGCTCCTGCGCCCTCGGAGGGGCCCAGGAGTTCGCCTGGAGCGGGCTGAACGGGCTCATGCTGCTGTCGCGCAAGCCCCTCGAGGACGCGAAGTTCGACGCCTTCGACACCCTGCTCGTCAAGCGCGGGGTCATCTCCGCCCAGGTCGACGGCGTGCAGGTGATGTGCACCCACCTCTCCGCGGACCTGGGCGTGGTGCCCTACCCGCCGGAGCGGGCGGTGGCGAGCTGGTCCGAGGAGCACGCGGCCCAGGTGCAGTGGATGGCCGACCACGCTGATCCCGACGCCTGCACGGTCCTGCTTGGTGACCTGAACACCGGCCCCTCCGACGGTGGCTTCACCGGCGAGCTGTCTTCGAGCTGGGAGCTGCTGCCCGAGGCCGGCTTCTCCGAGCCCTGGGACGCGCCCCTGTGCACCTGGTGCCAGGACAACCCCCTCGCGGGCTCCGAGGTGGACAAGCTCATCGACCACGCCCTCTTCCACAGCTGCCCGGAGGGCCTCGAGCTCGAGTACAGCCGCATCATGGATCAGCCGATCACCATCGAGGGCGTCGCCGAGCCCACCCGCCTCTCGGACCACTACGGCCTGGCGGTGGCCATCGCAGACACCACGCCGGAGCCCGCGGGGCTGACCATCTCGTCCACCGACTTCGCCCCTGGCGAGCCGATCCCGGCCGTGTTCACCTGCGAGGGCGAGGACCGCTCTCCGGCGCTGGCCTGGCAGGGCGTGCCCGAGGGCACCCAGGCCCTGGCCCTGATCGTCGAGGACCCGGACGCGCCCGACCCCGAGGATCCCAAGACCACCTGGACCCACTGGGTGCTCTACGACCTGCCCCCCACCGCCGAAGGCCTGGCCCAGGCCATCGCCGAGCTGCCCGAGGGCACCCGCCAGGGCCACAACGACTGGGGCGAGCCCGGCTACAAGGGCCCGTGCCCGCCCGTGGGTGAGCACCGCTACTTCCACAAGCTCTACGCCCTGTCCGCCCCCATCGGCGACCAGGGGGCCCTGGATCGCGCCGGCCTGCTGGCGGCGATGGAGGGCCTGGTGCTGGCCGAGGCGTCCACCATGGGGACCTACGTCAAGGCGGAGAACCGCCAGTAGGCCCACGGTCGAGCGCGGGAGGGCAGGAGCATGGGGAGACCGCAGTCCACGACGCGCACCCGCCGCCTGCTGTTCGCGCTGGTGCCCTTGATCGCGCTCTTCGGTGGCCTCGAGGTGGCGCTGCGCGGCCTTGACCTGCCTCCGGGGGAGGTGCCGCTGGCCCACGACGGCTTCTACGTCTGGTACCGGGCGCAGGCGCTGGGGGATTGGTACCTGCGGGAGTGGGACGAGCAGGGTCGGCCGTTCGCCCGGGCCAACCCGGCCCTGCTGCCCCGCGGGATACAACCCGTCGAGGTCCCCCTCGAAGCCGGGGCGGGGCACAGCCTGTGGGCCATCGGGGGGTCGACCACCTACGGCATCCCCTACGAGCATGAAGGTGGCTTCCCCAAGGCGCTACAGGACCGGCTGGGCCCGTCCTGGCGGGTGAACAACGCCGGCGTAGCGGGCATGGACTCCGAGGAGTTCCCCGGCCTGGTCCGCGAGCTGGTGGAGCTGGGCGGCGATGGGCTGATCATCTACGCGGGCAACAACGAGCTGCAGGGGGCCAGCAGCGAGGCTTGCATCGTGGGCTGGAGGCTCGCCAGCCAGCGCAGCATCGATCGGGTCCGGCTGCTGCGCGCGCTGCGCTGGGCCCTCCGCGGCGGGCGGGCCGAGGCGCTGGATCTGGCCGCGATCCAGGCCCAGCATGCGCACTGCGAGGAGCAGGTGCTTCGGGATCAGTGGGCCATGGCCGAGGGCCACGACGATCCCTCCGTCCCTGGCTGGCCGATGAGGGTGGACCCGTGGTACCAGGGGCTGCTCCAGCGCTTCGAGGACAACCTGCGGCGGACCATCGCGATGGCCCAGGCGGCGGACATGCAGGTCTGGCTGGTGATCCCGCCCATCAACCTGCGGGTGGCGCCGGCATACATGGGGGACCCGCCGGGGCTCGGTGTCGAGGCGCTGCGCGACTATCAGCGCGCGTTGGCGGCGGGAGCCTGGGAAGAGGCCGTCGCCATCGCGCCCACCGATGCCCGCGCTCGCCACGCCCTGGGGCTGGCGCTCGAGGCCCGGGGTGAGCTGGAGGGCGCCCGGGAGCAGCTGCGCATCGCGGCCGACCGCGACTGGCGCAGCCTGCGCATCACCCCCGGGCTGCAGGATCGTGTCCGGGCGCTGTGTGCCGCCGAGCCCACCGTCCACTGTGTGGACGTGGACACTGCCTTCATCGAGGCGGCGGGCGGCGGGATCCCCGGCGTGGAACTGTTTGTGGACCACTGCCACCCCACCCGCGAGCGTGGCGTGGGGGTGGTGGCCGACGCATTGGCCGATGCGGTGAAGGCAAGCTGGTAGCTCGCCGGGGCCACCTCACCGCAGGAGCCGTCGTGTCCACCCGTCGCCCCGTCACCCGCCCTTCGGACGCGCGTCGTGGGCACCCTCTCCCCCGACGGGAGAGGTGGATGGCGGGACCCCCAGCGCGCCCAGCAGTCGCTCGGCGGTGGCCCTGACCGCCGGGTCGTTGTGCACCAGGCCCTCGCGCAGCAGATCCAGCCTGGGCGGCGGCAGCTGGGCCGCGGCCTCGAGCAGGCAGACGGCGGCGTCGGCTGACTCGTCTGCCGCCAGCAGGCGCCGGGAGAGGCCCTGGAAGTGCACGCTGGGCCGTTCCCTGGCGGGCTCCACCCAGAGGTCTTGCATCCGGCGGTAGCCCAGCGCCGGCCGGGAGGGGGCGTCGGGGGCCGCGGTGATGGGCGCGCCCTCCAGCTTGGCAGCCAGGTCGAGCACGAGCCGCTCGAGGGCCGGGGCTTCGGGGCTCGTTGCCTCGATGAGGCTCCACGCGGCCGCCGAGCGGAGCTGGGGCTGTGCTGCGGCGGGGAGCCATCCGGAGAGGCCAGGCGCGACCCCGACGCCCGGACGCATCGAGAACCAGAGCGCCATGGACCAGTAGTGGTCGGCCCAGGCGGCGCCGTGGTCGCCCCAGGCGCCCTCGAGCTGGGCCGCGACCTCGATGGCGTCGGCCCAGGCAGCCTCGTCGGCGGTGGCCGCGTCCGGGGCGAGCTCGGCCAGCCGGGAGCTGACGTGGCTGCGGCACATGCGGTGCAGCACCGTGGTCCGCCCGCAGACCGCGATGGCGCGGGATGCACCCGCGGTCCCGTGCTGCAGGATCAGCTCGGCGGCCACCTGCATGCGGCACTCGTCGGCCCAGCGGGGCTCGGTCAGCTCCGCGCAGGGGGCGTCGGCGACGGGTTCCTGTGTGGCGGCCAGGCCCTTGGCCCGGGCGGTGGCGCACTGCACGGTGGACTCGTCGGGGGCGCAGCCTTCGGCGGTGGCGTCCAGGCTGTCTTGCCAGCCCGGCGCGGCCTGGGCCGGTGCGCCGTCCTGGCGACCTTCGTCCCACAGGTGGGGACGCCCGGTGAGCTCCACGCAGCGCTGGCGGGTGGGGCCCAGGGAGAGCGCTTCGCAGAACGCGCGCTGATCGACTCGCTCGCCGTGCTCGAGGAAGTAGGCCTCGAAGGCGATCCCGCGCTCGAGCGCCGAGGGCAGGGCGTCGATGGCGCCGGCGACCTCGAGCGGGGGCGCGGCCCAGCGCTCCCTGACCTGCGCCAGGCGGCAGGGGGCGTCGGCGCAGGGCGCTGGAGCCTGCTCGACACAGGCCGCCAGCAGCGCGATGGCGATCAGCACGCCAGGCCCGTCAGGCCCCGTACTTCTTGATGGCCGCGTCCAGCCTGGGCAGCAGCAGGTAGATGAACAAGGCCACCAGCGCCGCCAGGAAGGCCAGCAGCAGGAAGAAGGCCTTGGGGGTCATCTGCCCCTGGATGCCGCCAAAGAATCCCGAGAAGTTGTTGCCGAACGCCGAGGCCATGAACCAGCCGCCCATGGTCAAGCCCACCAGCCGCTTGGGGGAGAGCTTGGTGACCAGGGACAGGCCCATGGGCGACAGACACAGCTCGCCGATGGTGACGATGGCGTAGAAGCCCGCCAGCCACAGGCCGGCCACCTTGACCGAGCCGTCGTCGGACAGGAAGCCCGCCAGGGCCATCAGCAGCAGCGCGCCGGTGGTCAGGCACATGCCCAGGAAGATCTTGCGGGCGGTGGTGAGCTCGCGGCCGCGGGCCACCAGCCAGGCGAAGAAGGCCACGACCAGCGGGGTGCCGATGATCACGAACAGCGGGTTCCAGATCTGGTAGACCTCGGGGTTCACGACCCGCAGGAAGGCGCCGCGGTCGAGGGTCTCGCCGCCGTCGCCCACCTCTTCGTAGACCTCATCGAAGGTGTGCTGGTCCACCAGGTAGGAGGCCACGGGGCCGGCGTCGATCTGGCGGATGAAGGCCACGCGCCGGATGGGCTTGGCGGTGTCGGGGACCTCGACGGAGACGGTGGCGTGGCCGTGGCTGTCGGTGCCTTCGACCACGGTGACCTCGCCGTCGGCGAAGACGTTCACCGAGCGCTTCCAGGCGATCTCGTCGGCGCTGGCGGTCTCGTCGCCCGGGGGCACCACGAGGGCCACCAGGGCGTCCACCCAGCTGCCCTCGGCGGGGGCCTGGGTGATCTCCTGGACCTCCACGCCGGGCAGGGCATCGACCCGGGCCACGGCGGCCTCGTCCATGCGCTGCAGCCCGTACATGCGCGCGGTCTCGGGGGAGTCCACGGCGAGCAGGGAGTCCCGGTGGGGGCGCCGGACGTCAGCGGGGGCGTTGCTGTAGTAGCCGGGCATGGCTTCCTGCTGGAAGGCCGAGGGCACCACGTTGACCTCGCGGTCGGTGTTGTCCCGGGCCCACTGGGTCATGGCCGAGCCGTTGAGGTGCAGGATCATGAAGAAGGTGCCGCCCGCGACGTAGATGGGCAGCAGGGCCAGCAGGCCGTCCTTCTCTTCCGGGGGCGCGGTGAGGCCCATGCGCACGAAGAAGACGATCACGGGGATCATGCCGGCCAGGAAGCCGCAGACCGCCGGGCGCATGGCGATGCCGTCGGGGAGCCACCACAGGGCGGCGAAGTAGCCCAGGATGCCCACGCCGAAGGCCGGCGCGAGGATCTTGAGGGCGATGTCGCCGATGCTCATGTCGTCTTCGCCGCGCTCGGGCTGGCGGTCGGCCCGCTCGAGCACCTTCCAGTTGATGACCAGGATGGCCAGGGAGATGAGCAGGCCCACGCCGGCCACGCGGAAGGTCCACAGCCAGCCCAGCTCGTTGCGCACCGAGGCGGCCAGCAGGGTGGCGATCAGGGCGCCGATGTTGATGCCCATGTAGAAGATGTTGAAGCCGGCGTCGCGCTTGGGGTCACCCTTCTCGTACAGGTTGCCCACCATCACGGAGATGTTGGGCTTGAAGAAGCCGTTGCCCAGGATGAGCAGCACCAGGCCACCCACGAAGGTGAGATAGCCCTGCACCGACATCATGAAGAGGCCCGAGGCCATCATCAGCCCGCCCACGGCGACCGCGCGGCGGTAGCCCATGAAGCGGTCGGCGATCATGCCGCCCAGGAAGGGCGTGAAGTACACGAAGGCCAGGTACAGGCCGTAGATCTCGTTGCCTTCGGCCGAGGGCAGGCCCAGGCCGCCCCGCTCCGTATCGGTGGCGTACAGCAGCAGGATGCCGAGCATGGTGTAGAAGGCCAGCCGCTCCCACATCTCGGTGAAGAACAGCGCGTACAGACCCTTGGGGTGGCCCTTGGACATTCGGGGGCTCCTTTCTGACGAAACAGGGGGCGGCCAAGATAGCACCCTGGCAGGCCCCGGTCCCCCCGCGGGATCAGTAGTAGTAGAGCCCCATCTCCCAGTCGTAGGAGAACGACGGAGCCTTCCAGCTCGCGAAGGACACCGGGTACCAGCCGTAGCTCCCCACCTGGTACATCAGCACGTGCTCGTAGGGCCCCGAGACCGGCGCGTAGCCGTAGCTGTACTGCAGGCCCTCGAACTCCGCCGCCGTCACGCCCAGATCGCTGCAGCCCTTGCCGATCTCGGCCTCGATGCTCGCGTCCCCGGTCTCGAGGTCGAAGGCCCAGGTGCAGTCGGCGCAGTCTGCGCGCTCTGCCACATCGCTCACGGCGTAGCGGATGCGGCAGACGTCGTCGCCCAGGCCCTGCTCGCCGGTGAAGTGGAAGGCCTCGGTGCCGGCGTAGGCGCCGCTCACCGTGGCCTCACCGCTGAAGTGGCGCAGGCCGACCCTGGCCTCGTCCTGGGTGCTGGGGGCGGTGTCATCGGTGCCCTGGGTCCCGCAGCGGGCCCCCACGGCCAGCAGCAGGGCCCACCACGCGGTCGCGGCGCCGGGGCTCACGGGCTGTCCGGCGCTCGGCAGCCGGCCTCGGCGATGAGCGCGCGGGCCTGGGGGTGGTGGGGGTAGAGGGAGTCCGCCCTGTTCAGCATGGCGCAGCCCTCCGTGGTCTCCCCCACAGCGAGCGCCAGCTGGCCCCGCTCCACCAGGTAGTCGCGCCGCTCGCCGAAGTTGACGAACTGGCGCCCGAAGACCTCCTGCGCGTCGGCGTACCAGCCCAGCTCCCGGTAGACCCGGGCGTGCAGCACGGCCAGGGAGGCGTTGCGGCGCCGACCCTGGCGGCTGTCGGAGACCAGCTCGAGGGCCTCGATCACCGCGCCTTCGTCCAGGGCGATGCGCACCCTGACTTCGCGGGCCCGGTTGCTGCGGTAGCCATCGAGCTCGGAGAGCCACAGGTGGTACTCGGCGGACTCCAGGTCTCCCGCGCGGTGGTAGGCGTCGGCGAGCCAGGCGTGGGCGTTGGGGGAGCTCGGCCGAAAGGCCAGGGCCTGCTCCGCCCAGCTCAGGGCGAGGCCCGGATCGCCCGCGGCCAGGGCGTCCTCGGTGGCGCCGAGCAGGGCCGTGGTGATGTTGCTGTCGTTGTCGGCGGCCAGCAGCTGCGCCTGGCGGAGGGGGGCGGCCTCGTCGAAGTGGCCGAGCTCCCGCAGGGTGGAGGCGTGGGCCCCGATGCCTTGGGCCTCGTAGTAGGTGGAGCCGGCCGCGTCCCGGAAGGCGGCCTCGGCGTCGCTGTAGAGGCCGAGCTGGTAGTAGGCCAGGCCCAGCCGCGCGAGCAGCTCGGGATCGTCCGGCGTGTGCTCCAGGCTCTCCCGCAGGCTCTCCGCGGCGGTGCGCCACTGGCCGATGCGCAGCGCCCGGACGACCTCGACAGAGGGCTGGGCCCAGGCGGAGAGCCAGGGGGTCAGGAGGATCAGGCCGGCGGTGAAGCTGGGCGTTATCATGGGCCGCTCCATCGACGTGGGCGCGGCCCGCGGCCTAACCACCGGAATTGTCCATGGCAATCGTCCCCTTCCTCGCGCTGGCCCTGATGTTCTCCGTCGGCTGCGACAGCGACCCCGCTCCGGCCCCCGTCGAGCCGTACGTTCCGGCCGAGCCCACCCCCGCCGCCACGGGGCCCTCGGTCGTGCTCATCACCCTGGACACCACCCGGGCCGATCGCATCGGATGCTACGGCTACGAGGCCGCCCACACCCCGGCTCTCGATGCCCTGGCCTCCGGCGGCTACCGCTTCGATCGGGCCTACACCTCGGTCCCCTTGACCACCCCGGCCCACGCCACGATCCTCTCGGGGCTGTACCCCACCCGCCACGGCATCCACACCAACGGCGACGCCGTGCTGCCCGAAGCGGTCGACACCATCGCCGAGCGCCTGGCGGCGGCGGGCTACCGCACCGCGGCCTCGGTCTCGGCCTTCACCACCTCCGGCATCTGGAACCTGGACCAGGGCTTCGAGGAGTACTTCGACGAGGTCGAGGGCCAGGGCGCTGGCGGACGCTGGGCCCGCGAGCGGCCGGCCGGCCCGGTGGTGGACGACGCCATCGGCTGGCTCGAGCAGATCCCGGGCGAGCCCTTCTTCCTGTGGGCCCACTTCTTCGATCCCCACGATCCCTACCGCCCGCCCGAGGCCTGGGCCCAGCGCTTCCCCGAGGCCCCCTACGACGGCGAGATCGCCTACATGGACGAGCAGATCGGGCGCCTGGTGCAGGCGGTCGAGGCCCGGGGTGAGCCCGTGGTCTTCGTGGTCGTGGGCGACCACGGCGAGGCCCTGTCCCTCGAGCACGGCGAGCGCACCCACGGCCTGTTCCTCTTCGAGCAGACCACCCGCGTGCCCCTGATCGTGCGCCCGGCCGAGCCCGTGGAGCAGGGCGTGGTGATCGAGCCCACGGTCGCCACCGCCGATCTGCTGCCCACCATGCTCTCCCTGGTCGGGCTCGAGGCCCCCACGGATCTCGATGGCCGCGATCTGACCCCCATGATGCGGGGTGAGACCATCGACCATCCCGGCGCCTACCTCGAGTCCTACACGGCCCTGACCCGCTTCGGCTACCACCCGGAGCTGGGCTGGGTGGGCGGCCCCCACAAGCTCATGGACACCCCGACGCCGCTGCTCTTCGACGTGGCTGGGGACCCCGCCGAGGCCACCAACCTGCTTCCGGAGCAGCAGGCGACCGCCGACGCCCTCCGGGCGCCCCTGGCGGCGGTGCGGGCCCAGACCGTGCAGGGTGACCGCATCGGCCCCGCCCCGGAGATCTCCGAGCAGTTGGCGGCCCTGGGCTACCTCGACGGCGGCTTCGAGCTCGATCCCGACGCCATGCCCACCGTGGACGCCAAGGACCGCCTCGAGGTCATCACCGAGCTCGAGCGTCTTCGGATGATGGCCGGTGATCCCTCCAAGGCCCGGCAGGTGGTCGAGGCCTACAGGAAGATCCGGGCCAGCGAGCCGCAGCTGGTCGAGGCGAACCTGGGCTTGTCCAGGGCCCTGGGGCGGCTGGACATGCGCAAGGAGGCCCTGGCGGTGCTCGAGGATGCCCTCCGCCGCCAGCCCGACTCCACCGTGCTCAAGGCCAACCTGGCCAACGCCCTGGCCGCCTCCGGGCGCCACGTAGACGGTCTGGTGCTGATGGAGTCCATCCTCGAGGCCGTGCCCCGGGACGACATCGCCCGGGTCGGCGTGCTGCGTATGCTCACCGACCTCGACCGCGAGCCCGAGGCGCTGTCCCGGGCTCAGGTCTGGCTGGCCGAGGACCCGGAGGACCCAGGCCTGCTGGCCCACGCCGGTGTGCTGCTGGTGCGGCTCGAGCGCCAGGCCGAGGCCGAGCCCATGCTGCTGGCGTCCCTCGAGGACGGTGTCCCCCGCGAGTTCGTGCACCGCTCCCTGGCGGTCATCTACCTCGAGCGCTCCGAGCCGAACAAGGCCATCACCCACCTCCGCGCCGAGCTGGACCACTTCTCCAACCAGACCGACGCCCGCGTCATGCTGGCGGAGCTGCTCGGGCAGCGGGGCGCCTGGGACGAGGCCGCGGCCGAGTACGCGTTCCTGGTCGATCTGAAGAACGCGAAGCCCATGTGGCGCCACAACCTGGCCCAGTCGGTCTTCAACACCGGCGACTACGAGCGCGCCGAGGAGCTGCTCGCCCCGCTGATGGGTGTCGAGCCGCCGCTGCCCGAGGCCCTGCTGCTGCAGGCCAACATCCTGGCCAAGCAGGGCAAGCGCGAGGAGGGGCAGAAGCTCTTCGAGCGCGCTCAGGAGCTCAAGGAGGCTCAGGTGGCCGGGCAGGTCCCGGGTTGACCCGCCGGTCCATACCCCCGAACGAACAACGGGCCTCCCAGCTGGGAGGCCCGTGTCGATCAGGTGCTGCCTGTGCTACTGCACGGTGGCCTCACCGGCCCACATGTTGGTGTAGTAGTAGCCGGGGTAGGCGCCGTAGTAGTCGAACGGGTAGTCCTCGTACCCGGTCCAGTAGGTGAAGTTGCCACCACTGAAGTCGGCGTAGGCCCAGGCGTAGAAGGCGGAGCCGTACTGGTACATCAGGAAGGCGCCGTAGCCATAGTAGTCGCTCATGTAGCCGTAGCCGTAGGAGGCATCGGCGGCGAGGTCCGTGCAGCTGCCGTCGTCGGTGGAGGAGCCGGCGTCGTAGGACATGGCGACGGTGAACGCCCACTCGCAGCCGGTGCAGCCGGTGGTGGGGGTGCCGCTGGCATCCCAGTACAGCGAGCAGTTGCGGAAGCCCGCGCCCTCGCCGTAGCCGTAGTCGAAGGTCTCGTAGCCTTCGTAGGAGGTGTAGTCGGCATCGGCATCGGTGTCGGCGTCGGCATCGGTATCGGTGTCGGCGTCGGTGTCGGTGTCGGTGTCGGAGAAGCCGGTGTCATCCTTGCCGGTGAAGCAAGCGATGGACGACACGAGCCCGAGGGTCATGATGGCCAGGGGGGCCAGCTCGAGAGTCTTCACAGCGTCTTCCTTTTGCTGTGCTACCCCGGAAGAGGGCAGCGGTGGGTGAGGGGGGGGTGGCTTTGCCTCGCGGGGTAACACATTACGGGCGCCCCGCCAGCAGCGTCAACATGCATTTCACGGGGATCATCGCGGCGGTCAGGGGATCAGCTCCGCCTCCAGCGTGGACCCGGCGCGGACGAACGCGGGGAAGCTGTCCAGGGGGATCTCCATGGTCTGCTCGGTTCCCCCCGTGTACACCTCGTTGTCGCCGAACAGCCAGACCCAGTCGCCGTCGTCGGGGAAGGGGACCACGCGGCTGGTGCCCGACTCGAACATGGGGGCCACGAAGATGTCGTCACCCAGCATGTACTCGTAGGTCTCGTCACTGAAGAAGCTCATCAGGGATCGCTCTTCGGCGAAGGCCACCGCGCCCTGCTGGTTCAGGTGGGGCAGCAGATCGTGGTGCAGGTCCACGAAGACCTTGTAGATGTCGACGGTCTCCTGGTCGAACTTCCACGGCCAGTGATCGCCGGCACCGCCGTTCTCCATGACCGGACAGAAGGCACCCATCTGGGCCCAGCGGATGAAGGGCTCCTTCTCGCGGCCCAGCTCCGAGTCGTCGGTGCGGTAGCCGCCGATGTCCGAGCCGAAGGCCAGGTAGCCGTAGACCGAGGAGTAGTAGAGGTTGCGCAGGGCCATGCGCAGGCCGCCGAAGTCGGGGTCTTGATCCCCGACCCAGCCCGACCAGGTGATGTCGATGGGGGCGAAGGCCGCCAGCTCGGCGTCGTCCTCGTCGGGGGCGGCGCCGTAGGTGTCCACCGGGCGCGCGGTGATGATGCGGTCGTCGCCCAGGACCTCGCGGGTGTAGTCGTGGAAGTCCTGGTAGTAGGCGTGGGAGTACTCGAGCCGCGCCACGTCGGCCCCCAGGGCCGGGGAGTAGGGGGCGAGGATGGCGGAGAAGTCGAGCCCGTCGCACTTCCAGCCGTCGATCCCCATCTCCAGGATGGGATCGATCATGCCGTGCCACCAGGCGACCGCGTCGGGGTTCCAGTAGTCGATGAGGGAGCCGTCGCCCTTCCACCAGCTCACCACGGCGGGGCCGGAGTCGGCGTCCTCCTGCATGAAGTAGCCGGCGTCGGCGGCCTCGCTGTACAGGGGCTCCACGTCGGTGTTGATGGCCGGCACGACCCACAGGAACACGCGGATGTCGCGGCTGTGCAGCTCGTCGATCATGCCCTGGGGATCGGGGAAGCGGTCGGTGTCCCACTCGAAGGTGTTGTACCCGGTGGCCCAGGGGGAGTCGATGATGATCGCGGCGACCTCGATGTCGTTGTCGGCGTAGCCATCGACCATCTCGAAGACCGAGTCCTGGGTGCTCTCGTCCTCCCAGACCCAGTGCCGCCAGGCCCACTCGGGCCAGACCGGCTCGTGCTCGATCAGGGTGTCGCTGTCTGAGGTGTCGTTCGGCTTGGGGCAGGCGGCCAGCAGCAGGGCCAGCAGAGGTGCGAGGCGACGCATGGGAGGCTCCGGAAGAGGTGGGGGGAGCCCCTCTATCATCGTGTACACTCGCTAGCTGGATTCACAGGGAGGCCGCGGAGAGCGCGGAGGCTCCGCTCCGTTCGGGCGACGGGTGGTGATGGGCGATGAGAGGGAGTGGCGCTGGGCGTAGGTCGTGAATGCGCTGCCGCTCCGCTCGCAGAACGTCGTGGCTGCCAGGTATCGCCCCCGACACGCGCAAGGAGCGGCAGCTCCCTATGGAAGGCTGCAAGCGTCGCCGCTCCCACTCAACGCCAAGCACCGGCCGCCGCAACCCGTCATGCGGCAGCCTCCGCGTCCTCCGCGTCCTCCCTGTGAGTCCGGCCCAGGCGTGGTCAGGCCGAAGGTGGCCCCCACAGCTCCGAGGCGACGGCGACGATGGCGTCGAGGTCCCTGGCGTCGGTGGGCTCCCAGTCGGGGTGCTGGCGGGACCAGCCGCGCTGCTTGCGGGCGAAGCGCCAGGTGTCGCGCCGGGTGCGCCAGATGGCCTCGTCCAGGTCGAGCCCGTCGATGAGGTGGTCCGCGAGGTGGCGGTAGCCCAGGGACTGCATGGGCTTGAGGCCGCGGTCGTAGCCGGCGTCCAGCAGGGCCTGGACCTCGGTGATGTAGCCGCGGGCCATCATCTGTTCGACCCGCAGGTCGATGCGGGGGCGCAGGTCGTCCCGGTCGAGCCAGAGCACCCGATGTGGGTGACGGGGCTCGTGGGTGTCCTGGGCGTGCAGGTCCGAGAGCCGCTGCCCGGAGCTGTGGAAGACCTCCAGGCCCCGCACCAGGCGCACCCGGTCGTTGGGGTGCAGGCGGGCGGCCAGGACCGGGTCCACCTCGTTCAGGGCGCTCCAGGGGTCGTCCATGGCCTCGAAGCGCGCCCGCAGCTCCGGGTCCACCGGTGGGGTGGGCACCAGGCCGTGGAGGAAGGCCCGCAGGTAGAACACGGTGCCGCCGGCCACCACCACCCGGGACCCGCTGGCCGCCACGGCGTCGGCGTCGGCGGTGAAGTCCTGGGCGGAGTAGGGCTCGTCGGGATCGCGCACGTCCACGCAGGCGTGGGGGAAGCGGGCCAGCTCCTCGGGGGTGGCCTTGCCCGTGCCGATGTCCATGCCCCGGTACACCTGCATGGCGTCTGCGGAGACGATGCGCGCACCCCACAGCTCCGCCACCTTCATGGCCGCGTCGGTCTTGCCGGCAGCGGTCGGGCCGGCGAGGACGAGGACGGGGGGATGCTGGGCCATCAGGAACGGTGGAAGCGGTGCTCGAGCTCGTTGGGCGAGATGCGGATGGCCACGGGGCGGCCGTGGGCGCAGACCGAGAAGTCGACCCTGTCCAGGGAGGCGAGCAGGGCGCGCATCTCGTAGATGGACAGGCGCTGGTGGGCGCGGACCGAGCTGTGGCAGGCCAGGGTGGACAGCACGTGGTCCACCAGCTGCCGCAGGGGTCGGCCGTCGCCCTGGTTGGCCAGATCGTCGGCCATGTCCCGCACCAGCCGGGCGACGTTGACGTTGCCCAGCGCCGGCGGCACGGCGTGCACGGCGACCCGATCGTCCTCGCGGGCCCGGATGTCCATCCCGACACGGTGCAGCAGCTCGAAGTGGGGCTCGAGGGCGGCGCTGCGCCCGGGCTGGAGCTCCACGACCACCGGGGTCAGCAGGGTCTGCGACGCCGGCTTGTTCTCCCGGTGCACCCGCTGCAGGCGCTCCAGGGTCACCCGCTCGTGGGCGGCGTGCTGGTCGATGACCACCAGCTCCCCGGCGCCCTGGCAGAGCACGTAGGTCCCGGCGAGCTGCCCGATGACCTCGAGATCAGAGAAGCGGGGGACGGGAAGCAGGGGGTGGATGGCTCCGCTGCTCGTCGCCCCCGGTCCTGTCTCTGCTCCCGACAGGTCAGAGGTGCCCACCTCCACCCCGCCGCCAGCCCGAGGCTCCGCCACCAGCGAAGGCAGCGGCTCTGGCCCCGGCTCCGGCAACCCGGGCGGCAAGGCCGCTGGCGAGGGCAGGGGAGTCGGGGTGGGCCTTGGCACCGACGGCGCCGGCCCCCGCTGCACCGGGAACGGCAGCCGCGGCGGCATGGGCAGCGGCGCCTGGCGCGCGGGCTCGGGCTCCGGCTCGGGCACCGGCGCCGGCCTCGGCGTCTGCTGTGCCGCGTACAGGCCGTGCTCGCGCAGCCCCTCGCGCAGCCCCTCGGAGACCGCGCTCTTCACATCCCGCGGAGACCTGAAGCGCACCTCGACCTTGGTGGGGTGCACGTTCATGTCCACCAGGTGAGGCGGCATGGTCAGCTGCAGCACGACCACTGGGTAGCGGCCCACGGGCACCAGGCCCTTGTAGGCATCCAGCACGCCCTTGCGCAGCACGGGATCGCGCACGAAGCGATCGTTGACGTAGAGGTACATGCCGCTGGCGGCGGTCTGGCGGTGGACGCCCACAGGGGAGACCAGCGCGTCCACGCGCAGCTCACCGCGCTCGAAGCGGACGTCGCGCAGGGCCTCGCCGTAGGGGCCCAGCAGGGAGGCGACGCGGCGAGCCATGGAGACGCCGGCGGGGGCCCGCAGGGTCTCGCGGCCGTTGTGGATCAGCGAGAAGTCGATGTCCGGTCGCACCATCGCCACCCGGGTGACGGCCTCGACGCAGTGCCCGTACTCGGTCTGGGTGGTGCGCATGAAGCTGCGCCGCGCGGGCACGTTCATGAACAGGCTCCGCACCGTGACCTCGGTGCCGGGGGCGCAGCCGCAGGCCTCGACGGCCACCAGCTTGCCGCCCTCGAGGACCACCCGGGTGCCCTCGTCGTCTTCGCGGCGACGGGTGACGAGCTGGAAGCGACTGACCGACGCGATGGACGGCAGCGCTTCGCCGCGGAACCCCATCGTGGTGACCCGCAGCAGATCCTCGTCGCTGCGGATCTTGGAGGTGGCGTGGCGCTCCACGCACATCATGGCGTCCTGGCGGGACATGCCGATGCCGTCGTCCACCACCCGGATCAGGCGCTTGCCGCCGGCCTCGAGCTCCACCCGCAGGTCGCTGGGCTGGGCGTCCAGCGCGTTCTCCACCAGCTCCTTGACCACCGACGCTGGTCGCTCCACAACCTCGCCGGCGGCGATGCGGTTGACGACGTTGTCGGCCAGGATCTTGACGGTCACTCGAAGTCTCCGGACTTGCGCTTCTTCTTGATGTGCACCCGCAGCGGGGTGCCCTCGAAGCCGTAGCGGTCGCGGATGGTGTTGGCCAGGTAGCGCTGATACGGCCTGGTGATCCCGTCGGGGCTGTTGGTGTAGATGGCGAAGGTGGGCGGCCGCACCCGGATCTGGGTGCAGAAGTGCATCCGGACGGGGTTGTGGTAGCGCTGGGGCGGCGGGTTGGTGGCCTCGATCTCCCGCAGCAGGCGGTTGAGCTCGGGGGTCGGGATGCGCCGGTCGAACTGCTCGAACATGGTCAGGATCTTGGGCAGGATGCGGTGGCAGCCCTTGCCGGTCAGGGCGCTGATGTACATCCGCGGGGCCCAGGTGAGGTGCGGGAAGGTCTGCTGCAGCTCGTCCTCGACCACCCCGGCGTTGCGGTCGGGTATGGGCTTGACCAGATCCCAGTGGTTGATCACGATCATCACCGCCCGGCCTCGCTCCACGGCCAGCTTGGCCAGGCGCGCGTCCTGGGTGGCGGGGGCCTCGGTGCCGTTGATCATCAGCAGGACGACGTGGCAGCGCTCGATGGTGCGGATCGCGCGGGAGACCGCGAAGCCCTCGACCTTGTCGTCGATGCGGGCTCGGCGGCGGATGCCCGCGGTGTCCACGATGCGCCAGCTGCGCCCGTGGGACTCGAAGGTGCTGTCGATGGCGTCCATGGTGGTGCCCGGCGCGTCGTGCACCAGGTGGCGGTCCTGGCCGGTGAGCCGGTTCGCCAGGGTGGACTTGCCGATGTTGGGGCGGCCGAGGATGGCCACGCGCAGCTCGTAGGGCTCGTCGTCGGGCCGGTCCTCGCCGTCGTCCTCGAAGCTCGGCGCGTCGGGGTCCACGGGGGGGAGCTGCTCCACCACCGCGGTCATGAGGCCGTGGACGCCCCGGCCGTGCTCGGCGCTCAGGGGGTGCAGGTCGCCGAAGCCCAGCTTCCAGAACTCGCCCAGCTCGTCCTCGTGGGCCGGATGGTCGACCTTGTTGACGGCCATGACCACGGGCTTGCCGCTGGTGCGCAGGATCTCGGCGGCCAGCTCGTCGGGCGGGGTGAGCCCGGTGCGCCGGTCCAGCACGAAGACCAGCACGTCGGCCTCCTCGATGGCGGCCCGGACCTGGGCGCGCATGGCGCCCAGCAGGCCCTCGCCCTCGGGCTCGAAGCCGCCGGTGTCCACCAGCAACAGCTGGCGGTCGTCCCACTCGAAGGCGCCGTAGTTGCGGTCGCGGGTGACCCCTGGGCGATCGTGCACGATGGAGCGGCGTTCGCCCAGCAGGCGGTTGAAGAGGGTGCTCTTGCCCACGTTGGGGCGGCCGACGATGGCGATGGTGGCGATCATGGTTCTACTCGTAGCCGAGCTCGTGGAGCAGGCGGGGGTTGCGGGTCCAGTCCGGCTCGACGGCCACGAAGAGCTCCAGGTGCACGCCGGCGCCCAGCAGGCGCTGGATGTCCTTGCGGGCCTGGGTGCCGATGCGCTTGATCATGGCCCCGCGCTTGCCGATGATGATGCCCTTCTGGCTGTTGCGTTCGACGATGATGCGGGCGTGGATGGTCACGAAGGCGCGCTCGCCGTCCCGCTCGTCCTCGTCGAACTGCTCGATCTCGACGGCGGTGACGTAGGGCAGCTCTTTGCTGGTCAGGCGCACCACCTTCTCGCGGATGATCTCGGCCACGACGAAGCGCTCGTTCTGCTCGAGCAGCTGGTCGGGCGGGAACATGGGCGGATGCTCGGGCAGGCGCTCGGCGATCACGTCCAGCAGCGAGTCCACGCCTTCGCCGCGCAGGGCGGAGATGGGGACGGGGATGGCCCCCGGCAGGCGTGTGGCGCAGGCCTCGAGCACCGGCAGCAGCCAGCGGGCCTCGAGCAGGTCGAGCTTGTTGAGGGCGATCACCGTGGGCTTGCCGCTCTGCTCGATTTGCTCGGCGATCCAGGCGTCGCCGCCGGTGAGGATGGTGCGGCCCTTGCGGGCGTTGTCCACCAGCTCCGTGGCGTCGAGCAGCCAGACCAGCAGGTCCACCTCTTGCACCACGTCCAGCGCGGCCCGCACCATGGCCTTGTTCAGGCGGCTGCGGGGCTTGTGGATCCCCGGAGTGTCCACCAGCACGGCCTGCAGGCCCGGTCCGTTGTGGATGCCGGCGATGCGGTTGCGGGTGGTCTGCGGCTTGTCCGCGGTGGCGGCCACCTTGAGCCCGAGCACCCGATTCAGCAGGGTGCTCTTGCCCACGTTGGGACGGCCGATGAGGCCGACATAGCCGGCGCGATGTTCTGACATGGCTGCTCCATCCGGGAGGGGCGCGGGCGCCTGCTATCCGGATTGGAGCCGTTGCACAGGGTGCGACGCTACTTCAGCACCAGCGTGATGTCGCCGTCGGCGTTCTTGCAGAGCACCTTGACCATCTTGTCGTCGGGGGCGCAGAGCAGGTCCAGGCCGACGTCGCCGATGGTGACGTCGGCGGTGACCGGGTCGCGGCCGGCGACCTTCATGGTCAGGATGTAGTTCCCGGTGGGGTAGTGGCCCTCGAGGCTGCCCTTCGAGTCACCCACCAGCTCGCCGTCGGGGGTCGAGAGCTCGAGGCGCCGGATCAGGCGGTCCGCCGCGCGGACGGTGACGCCCACGCCGCCGGCGGCGGCGTCATCGGCCGGCTCGGAGTCTGCGACGGGGTCGTCGGCCGGGGCGTCGTCGGCGGGGGCGTCGTCGTCGGGCTCGGGGTCGGCCGGGGCGTCGTCGTCCGCCGGATCCGGGACGTCGAACTCCGGGATCTCGACGTCGTAGGAGGCGCCGGGGCCCAGCAGGGTGTAGGCGATCCAACCCACGGCGGGGAGGCCCGCGCACAGCAGGCAC
>CAYZVO010000163.1:0-21323 GCA_964481655.1 uncultured Enterobacterales bacterium
CAGTGTCCGGGACCCCTGTCCCTGTTGACATGGACTTGGCCGGGGATCGCCGCTGGGCCGGATAGCCTGCGCGGGTGTCGATCCCCTCACGAACGATGCTTTCGCTGCTGGCTGGCCTGATCGGTCTGGTGCTGATCGCGCTCAGTCCCGCCGCGCATGGGGCCGCCGACGCGACGGTGCGCCTGCGCTTCGTCTTCGCGGCCATGGACGAGGTGGAGCGCGCGGCGTTGCTGGATGGTGTCGCCCGCTTCGAGGCCGCCAACCCGGGAATCGAGGTCGAGGCCGTCCCGTTCCAGTGGTCGGGCTACGGCTTCCACGACACCCTGGTGCGGCTGCTGGCGCTGCAGGATCCCTCGGTGGACGTCTACCGGATCGACACCCCCTGGATCCCCGAGCTGGCCGCCCCGGGCTGGCTGCTGCCCCTCGAACCCTGGCTCGACGAGCCTGCGCGGGAGGCCTTCGTCCCCGTCTCCCTCGCTGGCGGCGCGTACCAGGGGGTGCAGTACGGCCTGCCCCTGAGCCTCAAGGGAAGCCTGCTGTTCTACCGGCGCGATCTCTTGGATCGGCACGGGCTCACGCCCCCCACCAGCGTCGCCGAGCTCGGGCGTCAGGCCTCGCTGCTGCGGCAGGCACACGGGCTCGAGGCGGGGCTGGCGCTGCACCCGCTGTACCTCTACAACGACGTGCTCCCCGTGCTGTGGGCCAGCGGTGGGCGGGTGCTCTCCGACGACGGCGTCGTGGCGTTGGACAGCGAGACGAACCGGGCCGCCCTCGACGACCTCGCGGCGCTGTTCGGCGCGGGGCCCGAAGCGGCGGTGCCCTTGGAGCGCTTCCGCGGTCCATGGTCGGAGCGCTACGCCGCGCCCTTCGACGACTTCGCCGCGGGGCAGGCGGCCTTCGTGATCAGCTGGTCTCAGCGCTGGCACGAGCTCGCCGGCTCACCGGTGGCGGGCTCGGTGGGGGTGGTCGCGATCCCCGGCCTCGAAGACGGGCAGGGCGGCTCGAACCTCGGCTCCTGGTACCTGGCGGTCAGCCGCTTCTCCGAGCACCCCGACGCCGCGGCCGCCTTCGTGCGCTTCATGGCCGGCCCGGAGGCCCAGCGCGGACGGCTGGAGCTCAACGGTGAGGTCCCGTCCCTCGAGGCGCTGCTGGACGACGCCCAGCTCGCGTCCGTCCACCCCGAGCTGGCGTCCATGGAGGCGGTGCTTCGGTCGGGGAGCCTGCGCCCGCGGGTGCCCGACGAGCGGGCCCTGGGGGCGATCCTCGAGGACGCCTTCCACGCGGCCTTGACCAGCGGGGTCCCCGCGGACCAGGCCCTGGCCGATGCGGCCCGCACCATCGCGGAGGCCCGCCTCGCGCCCTCTGTCGCCCCCGCGGACCCGGCCCCCGCCGCGCTGCCGGTCAGCGACACCGGCTCCTGGCTGCGGCCCTTGGTGGCTGGCTGCGGCGGGGCCGTCGCCCTGCTGCTGGGCGTGGGGCTGCTGCTGGTGGCACGGGCCCGCCTGGGCCTCGAGGTGCTGGTCACCCTGCGCGGCAAGCTGCTGCTGTCCAGCGCTGTGGCCGTGGCCGTACTGGCCCTGAGCTCCACCGGCATCGCCACCTCGCTGTCGGTGCGAGCGCAGCAGGTCGAGCTCACCCAGCACCGGGCCTTCTTCGCCGAGCGGGTGCGGGACCAGGCCACCTCTCAGGCCCGCAACCTCGGCCTGGCCCTGGCCCTGCTGGACGAACAGCTGGCTGTGCGCGGCGAGGACGCCCGCCGGGCGGCGCTGGCGCAGCTGCTCATGGCCAGCCAGTTCTCCGAGGACGTGCTGTTCCTCGAGCTGCTGGACGTGGACGGCGAGCGGCTGCTGTCGGATCGGGACGCCACCTACGCCGAGGCGGGCACCGACGAGCTGGGCTGCCCCGGCCCCGAGGGCCTCGCGGACCGCGCCGGCAGCCGCCAGGTGCGGGTCTACGAGCACCGCTGCGGCGACGGCCCGCTGCACACCGAGGTGCTGGTGCCGGTCTTCCGCGGTGGTGTGCACCGTGGTGCCTTGCGCCTGGGCTTCTCCCGGGCTCGCTTCGAGGCCAGCCTGCACCAGGCCGAGGCCCGCCACGCCGCGAGCCTTCGACAGCTCACCGGGGCCATCGCGGGCACCAGCCTCGCGCTGCTGTTGGTCTGCCTGGTGGCGGTCGCCTTGTTGGCCCGACGGCTCACCCGGCCGGTGACGGCCTTGACCGAGAGCGCCGCCCGCATCCGCCGGGGTGAGCTCGATACCACCATCGAGCCCGACTCCCGTGACGAGCTGGGCACCCTGGCCGTGTCCATGGCCGAGATGGTCCAGGGCCTGCGGGACCGCGACTTCATCCGGGACGCCTTCGGCCGCTACCTCACCCGGGAGCTGGCCGAGCGGCTGGTGGAGGACCCCAGCGCCCTCGAGCTGGGGGGGCACGAGCGCACGGTCACGGTGCTGATGTCCGACCTGCGGGGCTTCTGCGGGCTGACCGAGCGGCTGGGCCCCGAGGGCATGGTGGCTCTGCTCAACGGCTACTTCGGCGCCATGACCGAGGTGGTCGTGGCCCACCGGGGCATGATCAACGACTTCATCGGCGACGCCATCCTGGTGCTCTTCGGGGCGCTGGACACCGAGGAGGACGACGCCGACCGCGCCCTCCGTTGCGCCCTGGACATGCAGCGGGCCCTGCGGGTCCTCAACGAGCGCAACGCCGCCGCGGGCCTGCCCGTCCTGGCCATGGGCATCGGCGTGAACACCGGCGTGGTGGTGGCGGGCAACATCGGCTCGGAGCAGCGGGTCAAGTACGGCGTGGTGGGCACACCGGTGAACATGGCGGCCCGGCTCGAGTCCCTGACCACCGGCGGTCAGGTGCTGGTGAGCGACGCCGCGCTGGTGGCCTGCCGAGGTGAGTACCGGACCCGCGGGCCCAACCAGGTCGCCGTCAAGGGCAGCGCCGGCGCGCTGGTCTACCACGAGTTGCTGGGGGTCCCCGACGATCCCGACCTCGACGCGGACCAGGTCACGGCCCCGGTGGTGGCCGCCGCGCTGCCCGCCCGGCTCGCCCGCCTCGAGGGCAAGCGGGTGCCCGACGGGCGCCACGAGGGACGCACCGTGGTGCTCGGCGTCGAGCGCCTGGAGCTCGACTGCCAGGTCGATTTGGCGGTCCTCGACGTGGTGGTGCTCGAGCTCGAGCTGCCCGACCACGGCTGGACCCGATCCCTGTACGGCAAGGTCCTGGCGGTCGAGGGCGAACGGATCGGGCTCGCGATCACCTCGGTGGAGCCCGATGACCTGGTGGCGTTGCGGCGGTTGGTGGAGGCCGCCTAGGCGCTGCGCCTCTCCTGGAGCGGCATGGCCTGCGCCCGCTCCACGGCCTCCTCGACGTCGAGGGTCATGGCCTCGTCCCCGAGGGTGCGGCAGACGGTGGCCCGTTCCATGACCTGGCGCCCCGGCGGCTTGGCGCCGGCCACCAGGAAGCGGACACCCTCGGCCTCGAGCTCGTGGGCCAGCTCGAGCAGGGCGTCGGCGGCGGTGGAGTCCAGGTCGTTGATGGCCGAGGCGTCCAGCACGAAGGCGCGCAGAGGATCGCCCATGCTGCCGCGCAGGGTGTGCACCTTGCGGCGCAGGTGCTCGGCGTTGGCGAAGTACAGCGAGGCGTCCACCCGCATCACGGCGACACCGGGGACGGTCTCGGCCTCGGGGTGGTAGGCCAGGTCCCGCCAGACCCGGGTGCCCGGGATGCGTCCCAGCAGGGCGCAGTGGGGGCGGGCGGCCCGCCAGACGAAGGTGGCCAGGGAGACCACCACGCCCAGGCCGATGCCCTCCTCGACCCCCAGCAGCAGCGTGCCCAGGAAGGCAACCGCCAGCAGGCCGGCGTCCTTGCGGCGCACGTGCCAGATGCGGCGGACCTCGGCGAGGTCCACCAGCCCGATCACGGCCACGAGGATGATGGCGGCCAGGGCGGCCTTGGGCAGCAGGGTGAACAGGGGGGTGAGGAAGAGCAGGGTGATGGCCACGGCCACCGCGGTGATGGCCGAGGCCAGGCCCGTGCGGGCGCCGGCGCGGGCGTTGACCGCTGTGCGGGAGAAGCCGCCGGTGACCGGGTAGGCGCCGAACAGGCTGCCGCCGATGTTGGCCAGGCCCAGGGAGACCAGCTCCTTGTCGGGGTCCAGCCGGTAGCCGCCGCGGTGGGCGAAGGCCTTGGCCACCGAGATGCTCTCGGCGTAGCCGACCAGGGCGATGGCCAGGGCGGTGGGCACGATGGCGCCGTACTCGGACAGCGGCAGGCTCGGCAGGGACGGGCTGGGCAGCCCCGCCGGCACGGCGCCGACCACGGCGACACCGGCGGCGTCCAGGCCCAGCAGCCAGGTGGCGCCGGTGGCGCCCACCACCACCACCAGGGCGGCGGGGATCCGGGGCGCCCAGCGCCGGATCGCGAGCAGGGCCGCCACGCTGGAGACCCCCACGATCAGGGTGGCGCTGTGGATCTCCCCCAGGTGCGCGGCGACCTGCCCCAGCACCGGCAGCAGCCCCCGCTTGCCCTCGAGGGCGATGCCCGTGACGTTCCCGAGCTGGCTGGCGGCGATGATCAGGGCGGCGGCGTAGGTGAAGCCGGCGATGACCGGGTGGGACAGCAGCTCCACCAGGAAGCCCAGGCGCACCAGGCCCATGCCGAGCAGCGCCAGGCCCGAGATGAGCGCCAGCACCACCGCCAGGGCCACGTACTGATCGCTGCCGGGGACCGCCATGTCCGCCAGACCGCCGGCCACCAGGATGGACACCATGGCCACCGGGCCCACCGCCAGCTGCCGGGAGCTGCCCAGCAGGGCGTAGATGAACAGGGGCACCACCGAGGCGTAGAGGCCCACGTGGGGAGGCAGGCCGGCCAGCATGGCGTAGGCCATGGCCTGGGGGACCAGCATCACGGCGGTGGTCAGGCCCGCGGCCATGTCAGCGCGGGCGTCTCCGGCGCGGTAGCGCCTCAGCTGGGTCAGCAACGGCAAGCTCTGGAGGAGTCTGGTCATGGGGGACCTCGGGCAACGTCGCCAGCAGTACAAGCAAGCTCCGTGCCCGGCTCACCGTCCGAGGGCGCCGGGTTCCCCTTCGGTGAGGGGGCTCACGCCGGGCTGTGGGTCCGATCCTCGATGCCCAGGCGCCGCATGCGCCGCCACAGGGTGGTGCGGTGCAGCCCCAGCAGCCGGGCGGCCTCGCTGCGGTTGCCGCCGGCGCGGCGCAGGGCGTCCTCGATGCTGGCGCGCTCGTCCTCGACCACGGGCTGGGCCACCGCGGCGGACAGGTGGGGGGCGCGGGCCTCGTCGGGCTCCCGCAGCTCCGGGGGCAGGTGGTGGTGACGCAGCACCGCGCCGGTGCCGACGATGGTGGCGTACTCCACGACGTTCTGCAGCTCCCGCACGTTGCCGGGCCAGGCGTGGTCCAGCAGCGCTTGCACAGCGGCCGGCTCGACCCGCACGATGCGCCGCCGGCCCTGCTCGACCTGCTGCTGCAGGAAGAGGCTGAGCAGCAGCTCCACGTCGCCTGAGCGCTCCGCCAGGGGGGGCGTGAAGACCGGCACCACCCGCAGGCGGTACATCAGATCCTCCCGGAAGCGGCCCGCCGCGACCTCGCCGCGCAGGCTGCGGTGGGTGGCGCTGAGCACGCGCACATCGACCTTGCGGGGCTTCACACCCCCCACGGGGACCACCTCGCGCTCCTGCAGCACGCGCAGCAGCTTGGCCTGAGCCTCGGGGGCCAGCTCGGCCACCTCGTCGAGGAAGATCGTGCCCCCCTCGGCCTGCACGAACAGCCCGGGGTGGTCCTTGGCGGCCCCCGTGAAGGCGCCTTTGACGTGCCCGAAGAGCTGGCTCTCGAGCAGGCTGGGGGTCAGGGCCGCGCAGTTGAAGGCCACGAAGGAGCGCTCGGCGCGGGGGGAGAGGCTGTGCAGTGCCCGGGCCACGTGTTCCTTGCCGGAGCCGCTCGCGCCGCGGATGAGCACCGTGGCGTCGGTGGCCGCCACCCGCCCGAGGATCGAGAACAGCTCCTTCATGCGGGCCGAGCGGGTCCACAGGCCGAAGAACTCGACGGCGTCGGGGTGGGCGTCGACCGCGGTGAGGGGCAGCCCACCAGCGGTGGCCTGGCCCCCGGCCTCGAAGTCGAAGCGCAGCAGCAGGACCTCTGGATCCCCCGCGGGCACCGCGCGCGCATGCAGGCGGTAGACCCGGCGCTCCCCCCGGGGGTCCTCGACGTGCAGCAGCCGCTGGCGCAGGCCCTGGCGGAGCCAGTCGCCTGCCAGGCTGCCCTCGATGCGGCCCTCGCCCATGCGCACCGGGGTGCCGTCCAGGTCGAAGCGACAGCCCGTCAGCTCGTGGGCCCCGGGGGAGGCGTGGAGGATGCGGCCCGCTGGATCGAGGGCCAGGAAGGGCACCTCGCCGGCCAGGTCGGTGATGGCGACGAGCAGGTCGTGGGCAGGCATGGTGGGACCTCGGCGGTGTTGCAGGGGTGTTGCAGTGTTGCACACGCAACAGGCCTGCAACAAGACCTGCAACACTCCCCGCGCACGGGCTCCGGGGGCGCCCTGTAGCCGTGCTCACACAGCCGCCCCGGCGCCTGTCACCTGGCACGGGCTGGCACCGCCTTTGCAATGGGGCTCGGCGTGGCGCCCACGTGGCGTCGAACGCCAACCCCCCTCTCCCGGAGGCACCCATGTTGTTCCACCAGTTCTACCTCGGCTGCCTGGCCCACGCGTCCTACCTCATCGCCTCGGGCGACGAGGCCATCGTGGTCGACCCCCAGCGCGATGTCGATGAGTACATCGAGTTCGCCCAGGCCCGCGGCTTGAAGATCCGCCACGTCCTCGAGACCCACCTGCACGCCGACTTCGTCTCCGGCCACGCCGAGCTGGCCCGGCGCACCGGCGCCACCATCTACATGGGGCACCGCGCCGGCGCGACCTTCCCCCACGTGGCGGTCCAGGACGGCGACGAGCTGAAGGTCGGCGATCTGCTGCTGCGCTTCCTCGAGACCCCGGGGCACACCCCCGAGAGCATCTCCATCCTGGTGAAGGACCAGGGCGACGCCGACGCGCCCATGAAGCTGCTCACCGGCGACACCCTCTTCATCGGCGAGGTCGGCCGCCCCGACCTGGTGGGCTCCAAGGGCTACACCGCCGAGCAGATGGCCACCATGCTCTACGAGTCCCTGCGGGAGAAGATCATGGTGCTGCCCCGGGAGACCATGGTCTACCCGGCCCACGGCGCCGGCTCCCTCTGCGGTCGCAAGATCGCCGACGTGCCCTACTCCACCCTCGGCGAGCAGCTGGACACCAACTACGCGCTGCAGCCCATGACCCGCGAGGAGTTCATCGCCACGGTCACCGAGAACCTGCCCGAGATCCCGCCCTACTTCCCCCGGGCCGTGGAGCAGAACCGCAGCGGCGCCGAGCAGCTGGGCGAGCTGCCCCCCATGAAGGCCTACTCGGTGGATGAAGCCCAGGCCCTCATCGACGCTGGCGCCCTGGTGCTGGACGTCCGCGAGAACCACATGTTCGGCAACGGCCACATCCCCAACTCCCTGAGCGTGCCCCTGGGCGGCTCCTTCGCCATGTGGTCGGGCACCTTCATCGCGCCGGGCCGCCAGCTGATCATCGTCGCCGACGGCGCCGAGGAGGCCGAGCAGGCCCAGCTGCGCCTGGCCCGGGTCGGGCTGCAGAACGAGGTCGGCTACCTCGACGGCGGGATCCTCTCCTGGTACGGCGCGGGCCAGTCCCTGCAGCTGCTGCCCCACCTCTCCGTGCAGGAGCTGGGTGAGAAGCTGCGGGGCGTGGACGTCATCGACGTGCGCCGGCCCGGTGAGTTCGAGGCCGCCCACATCCCCGGCTCCCGCAACTTCCCCCTGGACCACATCGAGGAGCACGCCGACGAGCTGGGCGACAGCCGCCCCAAGGTGCTGGTCTGCCGCAGCGGCCACCGCTCCGCCACCGCCGCCAGCCTGCTGCAGCAGCACGGGGTGCACAACGTCTTCAACCTGGTCGGCGGCGTCACCGCGTGGGAGGGCGCCCGCCCCTCCGCCGTGGCCGCGGGCCTCTAGGGCGGAGGGATCACCATGTCGTCCGTCACCGTGTGGGCCGGCTGGATGGGAGGCGTCGCCATCGGCGCCTACCTCCTGCTGCAGCTCGTCCTCTCCGGCCGCCACCTGGGCAGCTCCACCGCCTTCGGCGATGTCTGCGGCTTGGCTCAGCGCCGTGGCTTCTTCACCCGCGGCAAGTTCGCGGGGGGCCCCAGCTGGCGCCTGTTCTTCTTCATCGGTCTGCCCCTGGGCGGCCTGATCGCCTTCCTGAGCTCCCCCGACGCCGGCGCCTGGACCCCCCACTTCGAGATGGGCGCGCTCTACGGCGCCGTGCTGCCCCAGGCCCTGTGGGCCAAGGCCATCGTGCTGGCGCTGGGCGGCGTGGCCATCGGCTACGGCGCGCGCCTGGCCGGCGGCTGCACCAGCGGCCACACCATCATGGGCCTGTCCCTGCGCAACCTGCCCAGCCTCGCGGCGTCGGTGGGCTTCTTCGTGGGCGGCTTGGCCGCGGTCAACCTGCTCTTCGCCATCGCGGCCTGACCGGAGTCCACCATGAACCCGAAGAACCTCGTCTTCATCGCCTTCGGCGCCCTGTTCGGCTTCCTGCTCTCCCGCGCGGGGGCCACCACCTTCGACTTCTACGCCGGCCTGTTCCTGTTCCAGGACCTGCAGCTGCTGTGGGTCATCGGCGCGGCCGTGGCCACCGGCTTCGTGGGCGTGCTCGCCCTGCAGCGTCTGCAGCCGAACAGCGTGATGCAGGGGGCGCCCCTGTCCTTCGCCCGCAAGCCCTGGAAGAAGGGGCTGGTGGTCGGCTCGCTGCTCTTCGGCGCCGGCTGGGGCATCACCGCCTCGTGTCCGGGCACCGCCCTGGCCATGATCGGCGAGGGCAAGCTGGCCCCGCTGTTCACCGTGGCTGGCATCCTGGTGGGCACCTGGCTGTTCGGTTGGCAGCAGGACCGCGCCGCGCGCCGCGACGAGCAGCGTGTGCGCGCCGAGACCGTCCGGGAGCAGCGGGAGGCCCTGGCCGCCAAGTGAACCCAACGGCGCGGCGCCGTGGTACGACCTGGGCATGGTGAGCTCCGCTCGAGCCCTGGTCGCCACCGCGGCGCTGTCGCTGTCGACGGCCTGCGCCCACACCATGGGCCCCACGGTGGAGCCCGAGGCCATCGTCGAGGTGAGCACGGCCGATGGCTGGGTGCTGCCCCTGCGGCGCTACCCGGGGGACGGACCCCCGGTGCTGCTGGTGCACGGCATGGGCGCCAACCACTACAACTGGGACTACCGCCCGGAGAACTCCCTGGCGCTCTACCTCCAGCAACACGGCTGGGATGTGTGGGTGCCCGAGCTGCGCGGTGATCCGGGCAGCACAGCCCCCAGCCGGAAGGCCGCGCGCAGCTTCACCTTCGCCGACCACGCCCGGCTGGACATGCCGGCGGTGGTGGATGGGGTCCTGCGCGAGAGCGGCTCCCCGCAGCTGGCCTGGGTGGGGCACTCCATGGGTGGGATGCTGCTGTACACCACCATCGCCGCGGACCCGGCCCCGGTGGCGGCGGGGGTGACCATCTCCTCGATGAGCTGTCTGGAGGAGCGCTCGGCCCTGCACCGCCGCTTCCTGCGGGTCTCGCGGCTGTCACCCCGGCGTCTGCTCGTGCGCCAGCGAGCCGGGGCCCGGGCCAGCCTGGTGCTGGGGCAGGCCAACCCCCTGTACGACTGGCTCTGCAACGCCGAGAACATGGAGCCGGCGCTGACCCGTGGCCTGGTGCGCCACGCCATCATCGACCAGCCTGGCGCCATGGTGCACGAGGCCCGGGGCTGGCTGGCCCAGGGTGCCTTCCTCGATCCCGAGGGCGAGCCCTGGTACGGCTCGGCGGAGCTGCCCCTGCTCGTGCTCTCCGGCAGCGTGGACCAGGTCGCGCCGCCGGCCAACGTGGCCTGCACCTGCGCCCACTACCCCGACTGCCGCTACCTGGAGCTGGGCCGCGCTGGCGGCTTCGCCACGGACTACGGCCACGTGGACAGCATCGTGGGCTTGACCGCCGCTGAAGAGGTCTACCCTCTGATCCAGGCGTTCCTCGACGAGGCCTGGGCTAGCCGGCCTTGATGCAGCGGATGCGCTCGATCTGGGACATCCGGTAGGTCAGCCGCTCGTCGCGATCCAGGTTGCGGGCCACGAGCACGGGCAGGCCTTCGCGGTTGATGGCCAGGCGCTCGGGGGCGGCCTTGATCAGGGTGCGGCGGTCGTCGCGGGTGACGTAGACCAGCTCGAGGTTCTTGCCGTCGGTCAGGGCCTCGCGCACGATGGCGTCGGCCTTCTCCGGCGTGGCCTTGGGGGGCAGGCTCGAGCGTCCCCGGCGGGACTTGCGATCCCGGATCCCGGAGCCGGGCACGGGGTGCAGCTCTTCGGGCGGGGTGTCCTCGGCCTGGGCGCGGGCCAGGGGCTCTTCGCTGTGCTCCCGGATCTCGGAGACGACCTTCTCGAGGCGCTCGCGGGCCTGCACCGAGCCCTGGGAGGCGGGGTAGGCGCGGACCTCGTCGTTGGGGTGGAAGCCGGCACCCCGCAGCGCCGCGTGCACCTCGGGCATGCGGTGGCGGTCCACGGCGTACATCCCGGGGGCGAAGCGGTGCAGCAGCAGGGGCTTGAGCTTCTTGTGGGTCTCGAGCTTGCGGATGGCCGAGCGGTGCACGGTCAACAACACCACGTCGTGGAACTCCACGTCGCCGTGGTGGCCCATCCAGCCCCGCAGGGTCTGCTCCACGTTCTCGGGCAGGCCGATCTGGGAGTTGTCCCGCAGGAAGTCGAGCACGTCGTCCCGGCGCCAGCCACGGGCCAGGGCCTGCTCGATGGTGGCCTCGCCGATCTTGTAGGTGTTGGCGCGGTCGCAGCCGGTCAGCTCGGCCAGCTCGCCCAGGCGGGACAGCAGCACCGGGGCCAGGCCTGCGGGCGCCATGACCTCGAAGCTGGGGGTCAGATAGAACTGCTTGAAGCCGTCGTCTTCGGGGGGGAAGAGCAGCAGGCGGGAGCGGGGGGAGAGGCGGTAGAACTTCTCGCGACCCCAGGTGCCCAGCTCGAGCATGCCGGTGTTGACCAGCGGGGCGAAGCCGAAGCTCTCGCGCTCGTGGGTGCGGGCGGTGGCGAACAGGCCCTGCTGGAAGCGCTTGCGCCAGTCCTCGCCCCGGCGCCAGCGGCGGTACAGGGCGGACAGGGGCTTCTCGGGAATCCAGGCGCCTTCGCCCTCGGCCACGGCCCAGAGGATCCACTCGGCGTGGGGGAAGCGCTGCTCGAGGGCGTGGAAGATCAGCTCGCGCTGGTCCTCGGGGTCGAGGTTGAGCCACTGCTCCACGGCCTCGCGGTTGACCGAGATGCGGTCGCCGCGCAGCTCGACCATCGAGTGCAGCATCAGGAAGTCGATGTGGAGGTTGAACAGCTCGGAGTCGCCCGACCACAGCTGGGCGAAGAAGCCGTCCATCTCTTCCTTGTGGACCTTGTAGATCTCCTGGCGCTGGGTCAGGCGCGGGGGACGCTGATCCATGTAGGTGGCCAGGGTGGTGATCGAGAAGTCCAGCGGGGGGCAGAACGGGCGCTCATCGACCACGGCGATCTCGTCGTTGTCGAAGGTGGGGAGCACCATGTCGGCCTTGAGGATCTCCACCAGGTGGTCCACCAGGGGGTGGGGCACCGTGTAGAAGAACTCGTTGTCCCGGGTGTCCGTGGCGAACACCATGCCCTTCTCACCCAGCCGCTGCATCACCCGGCGCCACTCGTTGTCGTGGCCGCCCAGGGACAGGAACAGCTCCCGGTGGAACTCGTTGGCGTGGGCCAGGCCCCCGGTCTGGATCAGGATCGCCAGGGCCTGGCGATCGCGCTCGTGCAGGCCCTTGAGCAGGGAGCCGAGGCGCGAACCCTGAGCCACCGCGCGCACCGCCAGCTGGATCATGCGATCCCGGCTGGCCACCCGGTTGGGCTGCCCGCCCAGGGCCCGGTAGAAGGCCGAGAGCAGGGGCTCGGGCATCCGGTGGAAGTACTCGGACAGCCCCTCCATCTCGGTGCGGGACAGGCGCCTGCGGCGCGCCATGCCGCCGCTGGGGCGGTTTCGCCGGCGTCGGCTGCGGTGGCGCTTGGGGTTTCGTCCGGTGTTGGCCTGTGCGACTGCGGGCTCGCTCTGCTGATTGCGGCGGCCGCGACGATGGCGTCTCGAAGCCATGGGGGACCCTCTCGGGTCGCCGCCCGGCCAGGGCGGCGAATGTGGAGATTATCGGCGGATGGTCGGCGTCATCGCGACATCCGGTCGTCGATGGAGTAGCGGTAGCCCTGTTCCGTGAGGAAGAGCTGCCGCTTGTGGGCAAAGGTCTGTTCCTTGGTGTCGCCGGTGATGACCGTGTACCAGTCGGCGCCGTTCTTCTTGGGGCGCAGGATGCGGCCGAGGCGCTGGGCTTCCTCCTGGCGGGAGCCGAAGGAGCCGGAGACCTGGATGGCGACGTTGGCGTCGGGCAGATCGATGGAGAAGTTGGCGACCTTGGAGACCACCAGCAGCTTGATCTTGCCTGTGCGGAACTTGTAGAAGAGGTCCTCGCGCTTGCTCTGGGGGGTCTTGCCCGTGATGAGGGGGGCGCGGAGCTTGCGGGCGATCTGGTGCAGCTGCTCGAGGTAGGTGCCGATGACCAGGACGTTGTCCTTCTTGTGGCGCTCGGCCAGCTCCTTGACCACGCGGATCTTGGCGGGGTTGAGCGCGGCCATGCGGAACTTCTCGTTCTCGCCGACCTTCTCGTAGCGGGCCTCTTCGCCGTTGCGGAAGGGCACGCGGACCTCCCAGCAGCGGGCTTCCGCGATGAAGCCTTCACGCTCGAGATCCTGCCAGGGCATGTCGAAGCGCTTGGGGCCCACCAGGGAGAAGACGTCGCCTTCGCGGCCGTCCTCGCGCACCAGGGTGGCGGTGAGGCCCAGGCGCCGGCGGCCCTGCAGCTCGGCGGTGGCGCCGAAGACAGGGGCGGGCAGCAGGTGGACCTCGTCGTAGATCAGCAGGCCCCAGTTGTGGTCCCGGAAGATGTGCAGGTGCTCGAAGTCCACGTCGCGGGACCGCCGCCAGGTGAGGATCTGGTAGGTGGCGATGGTGACGGGCTTCACTTCCTTGCGCTCGCCGGTGTAGGTGCCGACGTCTTTTTCCGTGAGCCAGGTGCGCTCGAGGAGTTCGCGCTCCCACTGGTTCACCGCGGCCTGGTTGGTGGCCAGGATGAGCGTGTGGGTGTTGACCACCGACATGGCCGCCATGGCCACGATGGTCTTGCCGGCGCCGCAGGGCAGCACCACCACGCCGTGGCCGCCCGCGGGCTTGCCCGACTGGTACCAGCGATGGACCGACAGCCACTGGTAGTGGCGGACCTTGAAGGGGTCGTCATCCGTGCGCGTGTGGTCCCGCAGCTGCACCTCGAGGGGCTCGCCGGGCAGGAAGCCGGCGAGGTCTTCCACCGGCCAGCCGGCCACGAGCATGCGCTGCTTGAAGATGCCTCGGTGGCCAGCGTCGATGAGCCAGGGGCCGTGGCGGCCCTCGCGCTTCATCAGCTCCTGGGCCGAGGGCTCCTTGGACACGAGCTTGGCCACGTAGGCGGTCTCGCAGTGCACCACGATCCAGCGCGCGGGGGCGGTGGGGTGGGGCAGCAGCTTGACCAGGCCGTAGCGCTCGATGGTGTCCTCGATGGTCTGCACCACCTCGGCCGGGATGTCGAACTTCGAGTAGCCGCGCAGGCCCTCGAGGATCTCGGCGGTCTCCATACCGGAGCTGGCCGCGTTCCACAGGGACAGCGGGGAGATCCGGTAGGTGTGCAGGTGCGCGGGCGAGGCCTCGAGCTCGGCAAAGCGAGCCAAGAAGTCGCGAGCGCCCGCGTAGCGCCGGTGCTTGGTCTCCAGGAGGACCTTGCCGTCGCCCTGGACGATGATCGGGTTGTCGGGTCTGACCTGCATCGGTCGGCGTCACCCTCCAGCAATGAGGATGGACATCGGAATCAGGATGGAGCGAACGTCGGTCTGCGTCGGTCACGACCGCGTGTTCTCCCTCGTGCTCGGGCAGGGGGACCACGTGGAGCAGCGCCTCGACGGGCGCCGCGGCCGATGGCCGTGACCTTGGCTTCCGGTGGGACGTGGCGGTTGAGTCCGCGTCCCGCATCCGGTGGGAGCGATTCTGAAGCGCCCCGGACCGGAGGGCACTATCACCTGTGGAATGGGGGGTGTCAAGTCTCGGGGGGTCTCGGCCCTACCCCCGCCACCCCGGACCCCACGCCTCGGAGATGGGCAGGGGCCAGTCGATGGCGTTGTCGGGGGTGTAGCCCAGGACCTTGTCGGCGCGGTCGCCGTCGAGGATGCCGCTGTAGGTGAAGCGGCGGCGGTTCATGCCGAAGCGGAAGTCGTGGCCGCGGGTCCGCCGGCGCCAGGCGTAGATGGGGGTCAGCCACTGGCTGGGCAGGGGGATGCCCATGCGGCCCCACTTGAGGATCGCGGTGCTCAGGGGCAGGGTGTCCTTGCCCGGGATGTTGAACACGCCCTGGACGTGGGAGCGGTGGGCCAGCTCCATCGCGTTGACGATGTCGGCCACGCTCAGCACGTTGATCATGGGGTTGTAGCCCCCCGGCCGCAGGCAGATGGGGGACTCGAGGTAGTCGAACAGCTGGCTGCCGCAGCCCTGGGCGAGCACCTCGGCGCAGCGCAGCACCACGATGCGCAGCCGGGACAGGCCCATGGCCGCGCAGACGGTCAGATCGGCCTCGACCCGGTCGCGGATCCATTGGGGGGCGCCGCCGGCCAGGTTGAGGGGGTGGTTCTCCTCGATGAGGGCCGGCAGGTCGGCCTGGATCTGGTAGACCTCGGCGAAGGAGCGGTAGACCAGCTTGCGGATGGTGGGGTGGCGCTCGCACAGCTCCAGGATCTGGCGGGTGGACTCCACGTTGATCTTGTGGACCCGGTTGCCCTGGTGGGCGGCGTCCTCGACCAGGGCGGTGTGGAAGATGGTCTCCACTCCGAGATCCCGGGCCGGGCCGAACAGCAGTCGGCGGATGTGGCGGCTGCGGCCCATGTCCACCTGCACGTAGGTCAGGCGGTTGGAGGCCTCGAAGGGCAGGGCGCGCTCGAAGGGCTCGAAGCCCACGGCGAGCACGTGGTCGATGTTGGTGTCCGCCAGCAGGGAGCGGATCAGCCGCTCGCCGATGGTGCTCGAGGCGCCGGTGACCAGGACGGAGCTCATCGGAACACCCCCTTGCGCTGCTTCAGGCCCTCGTCGATGAGCCGCTGGCAGGCGCCCTGGACCCGGGCGGCGGCCTCGGCCACCACGTCGGGGTCGTCGGCCTGGTTGCGCCGGTAGTCCTCGTGCAGGGGGATCGGCTCGCCGTAGTGGATGTGGTAGCGCACCGGCATGGGCAGGGGGGTCAGGGTGATGGGGATGTAGGGCACCCCGAACATGGAGATGCCTTCGATCTTGGCGATCTGGGGCATCTGCTCTTCCGGTCCGATGATGCCCACGGGGATCACGGGCACCCGGTGGCGGATGGCCAATTCGGCGTGGCCCACCCGGAAGGGCCGCAGCTTGTAGCGATCCCTGAAGTTCTTGCCGATCCCCGGCACGCCCTCGGGGAAGATCATCATCAGGTTGCCGGCCTCGAGCAGCTGCCGAACGTTGCCGCGGCTGCCGGCCACCACGCCGCCGCGGGCGAACAGCGTGCCGATCACCGGCAGCATGGGCACGAAGTAGTCGGCCACGGCCCGGGGCACCCGGGGCGGGTCGCTCTGGCGCACCACATCGGTCCACAGCATCATCCCGTCCACGGGGATGGTGCCGCTGTGGTTGGCGGCCAGGATCGCGGCGCCGTCGTCGGGGATGTGCTCCGCGCCCTTCGAGATCACACGGAAGTACTTCTCGTAGAAGAAGCGGGTGATGCCCAGCCCCATGGCCACGAAGGCGGGGTGCAGCCCGAAGGGGTCGTAGCCGTGGCCGGCGTCGGCGAAGCGCAGCTCGCGCACGTGCTCGTAGGTCTCCTCGCGGAGCATCCGGGAGGCCAGGTAGCCGGCCAGGGCGGGGGGGACGGGCATGGGGAGCTCCGGGTCAGGCGGGGCCCGACCATCCTCTCACGTCGTCGGCGGTGACCACCAGGCTGCCTTCGTGGTCGGGATCACCGGCCGCGGTGGCGAGGCGCGCCAGGGGGTGCTTGAGGGCCCAGGCCCCGTCGGGGCTGGCGGCGGCGTGCTCCACCATGGCGTCGATGGCGTCGTCCTCGACCCGCAGCTCCCGGCCCAGGGCCCGCAGGGCCTCGAGCTGGCTGGTGAGCATGCCGGCGCCCGGGTCCGTGAGCACGGCGCGGAGCTGCTCGGCGTCCGGGGCGGGCACGGGGACGATCCAGTCCACGCGGGCGAGCATCTCGCCCAGCAGGCCCTGGTCGGCCAGCCACGCCCGCTGAGCCTGCTCGCCGTCGGGCAGGCCGTCGAAGCTGGCGGCCATGACCACCAGCAGCTTGTGGCACCAGAAGGGCTCGGCGGCCTGGTGGGGGTGGCGGGGGCTGTGGCCGTGGACCTCGGTCTTCATGCCCTCGACGGTGCGCAGCAGATCCCGCTGCACCGCCTCGCCGCTGATGTCGCGGCGGGTGCCCAGGGCTGGGGGCGAGACGGTGACGCGGTGCAGGCCGTCCAGCGCCAGCACCCCACACTCGGCCAGGCGGTAGTCGCGCTCGCTCTGGCGGACCAGCTCCCACAGCAGGTTCTCCACGTCCAGCCCGATGTAGCCGGTGGCGGACAGGCGGTTGATGTCGGCGTGGTGGCCGGGCAGGCGGGTGAGCTCGGTCATGGCCCGCAGCAGGGTGCTCTTGCCCGAGCCGCGGGGGCCCACCAGCAGCACGATGGGCGGCCGGAGGTCGGAGGCGCCTTCCTGCAGCCGCTGGAGGTGCAGGCTCAGGGCCGACAGCAGGGCCTGCTTCTGGGCGTCCAAGCCCACGCAGCGGGCGTCGAACGCCGCGCGCAGATCGGCCATCGCCGGGGGCGGGGAGGGGATCTGGGCCGCGGTGTCCGTGGGCACCTTGTCGTCGACGATGTCCATGCAGATCCGCACGCACTTGTCGCAGATCCAGACCTCGGGCCCGGCGATGAGCTTCTCGACGACGCGCTGGCTGTTGTGGCAGAAGCTGCAGAACAGCTCCGGCGCCGTCTGGGGCGGTTGGGTCTTCTGCTCGTTGGACTTGCCGAACCAGGCCATGGGAACTCCTGCAGATGCTGTGCAGCCCATCTTCGATATCGCCTCGGGTGATAGGGGGCTCCCATGCTCCTGGTTCCCCTCGACGAGGCCGCCCCCCTCGGGCGCAAGCAGGTGGGCGGCAAGGCCCTGGGCTTGGCCCGCATGGCCGCGCGCGGCCTGCCCGTACCCGCCGGGCTGGTGATCCCTGTGGGGCAGTTCCAGGCCTTCTTGAGGCACAACGGGCTGTGGCGCAGCGCCCGGCGCCTGGGGCGCCAGCCAGACCCCCAGCGGGCCCGGGCCCTGCGGGCGGCGGTGCGGGCGGCGCCCCTGCCTCCGGCCCTGGCCGCGGCCCTGCGCGGGCGGGCTCCGGCCCTGGGCACCGAGCTGGTGGTGCGATCCTCCGGGGTCGACGAGGACGCCGGCGACCAGAGCTTCGCCGGCCTGTTCCGCACCGAGGTGGGGGTCCTGCCCGGTGACGCCCTCGAGGACGCCGTGCGCCGCTGCTGGGCCTCGGCCTTCGACGATCGGGTGCTGGCCTACGCCAAGCGGGCCGACGGGCGTACGCGTCTGCGGCGCCGGTTGCGCGAGGGCCCCGGCATGGCCCTGGTGATCCAGCGCCTGGTGCGGGCCGAGGTCTCCGGGGTGACCTTCACCGTCAACGCCATGACCGGCTCCTGGCGCCAGATGACCATCGAGGCCTGCTGGGGGCTCGGAGAAGCTCTGGTGGGTGGCCACGTGGTGCCCGATCACTACCTGGTGCAGCGGCCTCGCCGGCTGCCCGAGCCCCTGCAGCGCATCGCAGCCCGGCTGCGGCTGGAGCCCCTCGAACGGGCGGTGCAGCCCCAGCAGCGGGAGCTGGCCCTGGGGCCCCGGGGCGTGGGCTGGCGCCCGGTGCCCGCGGCGAGGATCGAGGCCCCCAAGCTGCGGGACGATCAGCTGGTCCAGCTCTGCCGCCTGGCCCTGCGGGCCGAGGCCTTGGGGGGCTGCCCCCAGGATGTGGAGTGGGCCCTGGACGCCTGCGGCGAGCCCTGGCTGGTGCAGTCCCGGCCCATCACCACCAGCCCCGCGCCGGATCGCAGCGCCAAGACCCTCTGGACGAGGCGCTTCATCGGCGAGCGCTGGTCCGAGCCGGCCACCCCCCTGGGCTGGTCCCTGGTGCGGCCGCTGCTCGAGCACTTCATCGCCTACCCCCGCACCACCCGGTCCCTGCTGGGGGGCGAGCCGGCCCTGCGCCTCATCGACGGCGCGCCTTACATCAACGCCACGGTGTTCCGGCACCTGAGCTTCAAGCTGCCTGGGTTGCCGCCCCCGCGCTTCATGATGGACATGCTGCCGCCGGACGAGGAGCGCGCCTGGCTGACCCGCTTCGCCGGCGCCCCCGGGGTGCGGGTGTACGGGGGCATCCTGAAGGAGACCTGGGACGAGAAGCGCTGGCGGCGCTTCCGCTGGAACCCCTTCACCAACCACCGGGCCTGGGAGCAGCTCGAGGCCCTGCTCGAGCGCGAGGTGCCCCGGCAGGTCACCCCGCCCCCGGCCGCCAGCGATCCGGTGCAGGCCCTCGAGCGCGCCCGCGCCGGCATCGAGCTGGCCCGGCGCTACGTCAAGGTCCACGTCACCAGCCTGCTGTTCGCCAACCTCTGGTACCAGGTCGTCGACGGCCTGCTGGCGGTCTGGCTGGGGCCGGGCAGCGAGGGTGTCACCCGGGACGTGCTGCGCTGCCCGGAGTGGAACCTCACCATCCTCACCCACCACGACCTGTGGTCCCTGGCCCAGCGCGCCCGGGAGCTGGGCGCGGATCTGAGCGGGCTCCCCGATCCCGACAGCCCCTTCGGGCAGGCCCTGGCCGCCTTCCTCGAGCGGCACGGTCACCGCTCCGACGCCAGCTGGGAGATCATGAGCCCCCGCTGGGACGAGCACCCCGAGCGGGTGCTGGCCCTGCTGCGCCACAGCCTCGAGGCCGGCGAAGGCGATCCCCGGGTCCGCGCCCGGGAGCTGACCGAGCAGGGGGAGCGGGCCCTCGAAGAGCTGCTCGCCAGCATCGATCACCCCGTGCGGCGGGCGTCGTTGCGCTACCTGGTGGGGCTGACCCGCCGCTACCTGCTGCTGCGGGAGAACCAGCGCTACCACTACGATCGGCTGCTCTACGCCGTGAAGAAGAACTACCTGGTGGTGGGCCGCTGGGCGGTGGAGCGGGGGGCGCTGGCGCAGGCCACCGACGTGCGCTTCCTGCTGGCCGATCAGGTCGAGGCCCTGGTGGCCGGCCGCCTCGAGCCCGCCCGCGCCCGGGCGGAGGCCGAGCGGCGGTCCGCGCGCTTCGCCCAGCAGCTCGAGCGCTCCCCGCCGGACTTCCTGGTGGACGGCGCCCCGGTGGAGGCCACCCGCGACGGGCAGCGGATGACCGGCCTGGGCACCTCGCCGGGCATCGCCCGGGGCACGGTGAGGGTGGTCGCGGACCTCGAGGGTGCCCAGCGCCTGCGACCCGGCGAGATCCTCGTGGCGCGCGCCGTGGATCCGGGCTGGACCCCGGTCTTCCCCGTCATCGCCGGCCTGGTGCTGGAGCTGGGCAGCCAGCTGTCCCACGGTGCGGTCGTGGCGCGGGAGTACGAGCTGCCCATGGTGGTCAACGTGCGCGGCGCTACCGAGCTGCTGAGCGATGGTGACGAGATCGTCGTGGACGGCGCCCGCGGGATGGTCTGGGTCCATGGCTAGCGCGAGCGCCCTGGTGGTGACCTGGGCCGGCGGCGAGCGGCTGCGCGCCTGTGTGGCCTCGCTGCGAACGCAGGCGCCGGCGCTCGATGAGATCATCGTCGTTGTCAGCAACCCTGGGCTGTCGGATCCCGAGGGCCTCGGCGATGCGCGGGTCGTCCGCCCCGGCCGCCAGGTGCACTACGGCGAGGCGGTGAACCTGGGGGCGGCCGAGGCCGCCGGGGATGTGCTGTTGGTCCTCAACGACGACACCGTGGCGCGGCCGGGCTTCGTGGCCGCGCTGGTCGGGGCTCATGGGGAGCACCCCGGCGCCCTGCTGCAACCCCGCATCCTGCTGGCCGGCGAGCCGGGGCGGCTGGACAACGCCGGACATGTGCTCTTCCCCGACGGCCACAACCAGGCCCGGGGTCGGGCGCGAGAGGATGGTCCAGCGTTCGCGGACCCCGGCACCGTGGGCGCGGTCAGCGGGGCCGCGTTCCTGGCACCCCGGGCGCGCTTCCTGGCGCTGGGGGGCTTCGACACGGGCCTGGGCCCCTTCGGCGAGGACCTGGATCTGAGCCTGCGCTGGGTCCGCGGCGGGGGCGCGCTGCGCTACGTGCCCGGCGCTGGCATCGAGCACGAGCTGGGCGCCAGCTACGGCCGGGCCGGCCTGCACAAGATCTACCGGGTCGAGCGCAACCGGGTGCGGGCCGCGCTGCGGAGCATGCCGGTGGTCGCCATCGTGGGTGCGCCGGGCGTCACCGTCGCCCGCTGGGCCGTCATGGCGGGGGCCGCGGTGATGGGGCGGGGCTGGGGCGACCAGCTGCCCCGGGGCGCGAGCCTCGCGGCGCTGGCCGGCGTCGTCGGTGGTGTGGCCCGTGGGCCCGAGGCCCTGTGGAAGCGTGGGCGCGATGCGCGGAGCTGGGAGAGGGGCGAGTTGGCGATGCTCGCGCACCTCTGGCGCAACCGCGCGCGGGTGGCGGACTTCCTGTAGGCCCCCTCGTTTCAGCTGGGCCGGGGGTGGCTGTCACCCTCCCGCTCGTTGAAACGGATCTTGGCCCCCTCGTTTCACCTGGGCCGGGGGTGGCCGTCACCCTCCCCCTCGCTGCAACGGATCGGGGCCCGCGCGTTTCACTCCGACGGGGGGTGGCCGTCACCCTCCCCCTCGCTGCAACGGATCGGGGCCCGCGCGTTTCACCTGGGCTGGGGTGGCCGTCACCCTCCCCCTCGCTGCAACGGATCGGGGCCAGCGCGTTTCACTTGGCCGGGGGGTGGCCGTCACCCTCCCCCTCGCTGCAACGGATCGAGGCCCGCGCGTTTCACTCTGAGAGCAGGCGACAGAACGCCATGGGGTAGCATGAAAGCGGACAACCAGCGT